>CBESWV010000192.1:0-7754 GCA_965533305.1 uncultured bacterium
TCCAGAGCGCAAGAGGTTGGTGCGGATCGCCGCCGAGAATCGCTCATCTTAGGTTCTATATGTTAGGCTCGAACAACCATCCGCCGCGGGTGGTGCGGAGGGGAAGAATGAGCGCGATGAAACCCAGGCAAGTCGTCTTGATTGCCGCTGTGGTGGCGATGGCGGCGGTGCTGCCATCGGTCCCGGCCGGCGCCGACACACCGACCTCGAACGGAACCCAGCCGCCTCTCTATTTTGCCCTCAACCCGCCCGGACTCTGCGCGAGTTGCCACGCCTACTACGACAACGGCCACAATGTTCGGCCCGTCACGACCTGGAAGGGGTCGATGATGGCCAACGCCGGCCGGGATCCGATCTTCTGGGCGTCTCTGGATGTGGCCAACAACGACCTACCGGGAATCGGCGAGTGGTGTCTGCGGTGCCACTCGCCGGGCGGCTGGCTCGAGGGACGCGGCGGCCCACCCATCGGATCGGCCGACGGCTGCAGTCTGAACGGTCAGATTGACGGCGAGAACAACGATTTTGAAGGCCTCCACTGCGAGTTCTGCCACCGCATGCAGATCAACCCCGACCCGCCCGTCGGCCAGCAGCCGGTCTACTACGAGAACGGCCAGTTCTGGATTGACGACGTCTCATGCAACGGAAATTCGGAGCCCTGCCGCAAGGGCCCGTACGACTACGAGATGCACCAGGCGCACCCGCCACACCCGTGGGAGAGCTCCCAGTACCATCGGGATTCCGATAACTGCGGCAACTGCCACAATGTCACAAATCCGCTCCTGACCCTGATCGATGAGAACGGGATCGACACCGGAGTCCCGGTACCGATCGAGCGGACCTACATGGAATGGGAGCAGAGCTCGTTCTCGCAACCGGGACCGGATTTCCTCACCTGTCAGAACTGCCATATGCCCGACGCCACCCACGATCCCGCCTACCCGTCCATCGACGTCAGCATCAACCGCACCGGTGATCTGCCGATTCACGAGTTGGTCGGCGGTAACGCTTGGGTGCCGCAGGTACTCAAGGGCGAGTACCCCAGCCTCGGAAGGAGCGCCGAGTACGACGCCACCACCGCCTGGGCGGTGGAGTTGCTCGAAGCATCCGCGACGGTCGAAGTCAGCGCTGCCGACTCTGTTCAGGCGGGAGAGGATTTCAGCTTTGATGTCCGGGTGGTCAATCTCAGCGGACACAAGCTGCCCACCGGGTATCCCGAAGGACGGAGGATGTGGCTGAACGTCGTGGTCCGTGACGGTGCCGGGACGCCCCTCTGGCAGAGCGGCTCGTGGAACCCGTCAACCGGTGTTCTGGCCCAGGATCCACAGCTCAAGGTCTACGAGGTCAAACCCGGGATTTGGGATCTCAACGGCAGCGGCGAGTGCTCGGTCAGCGACAGCGGAGGGAACCCCCTCTTCCACTTTGTTCTCAACAACTGCATCACCCTCGACAACAGGATCCCACCCGTCGGCTTCACCGGGATGAACGACATCGAGACCCGGCCGGTCAACTACATCTATCCCGAGACTTCACCGGGATCGGGAATCCTGGTCAACCACGACGACACGAGCTACACGGTGCAGATCCCGGGATCGGCGAGCGGGAGCTTGACCGTTGAAGCCACCCTCCAGTACCAGACCACCAGCGACGACTATGTCGAGTTTCTCCTCGACCAGGCGGTGGACAACGGCTTCCCCGACGACTGCATCCCTCGGTCGACAGGGCTTCCAGATATGAGCCGTGGCGAAATTCTGTACGATGTGTGGACCCGCTACAACAAGGCCCCGCCGGTGCCCATGGCCACGGCCTCGATCCCCGTCACCGTCGGCCTTTTCGCGGACGGTTTCGAATCCGGCGACACAACCGCTTGGTCCGCGACCGCTCCCTGACTCACACGGCAGTTACACCTAAACGCCCGGCGTCACCGCCGGGCGTTTGGGTTTGGGGTTGTTTCGGCCGTCGCCTATGGAGTGACGGAACTCCAACCGGTGGTATCACCCGTCTCGAAGTCGTCCGCGAAGAGAGGGATGAGATTGGTCGCCGGGGCCTGAACATAAACCGCCACCGATGACGGCCCGCCGGTCTTGAAAAGACCGATGGTGGCGAGGGCGTCCTGTGGTGGGCTGTCGGCATCAAAGCTGAAGTTGTACATGGTCGACCAGCGAAGAGCATTGGCGTTTTCGGGTTCGGCCGGGTAGTCGACCGATGACCAGATCACCCGCTCGGACGCAGTATTGACATCGACGGCCCAATCGGTGGGGTCATAGGGCTCCCCCGAATGGTAGTCGACATCGCGGAACCCGGTGTTGGTGATCATCGAATCAATCAAAATGGGCACCGAGAAGCTCCGGCCGCTGAGATCGGAGTTGAGGTTGAAGATCGCGTACTCGTA
This sequence comes from uncultured bacterium, assembly GCA_965533305.1. Lineage (GTDB taxonomy): Bacteria > Acidobacteriota > Thermoanaerobaculia > Thermoanaerobaculales > Sulfomarinibacteraceae > JAHECW01. Next base: position 2,390 of record CBESWV010000192.1, read on the forward strand.
GTGCCATGTACCGTCACCGTTATCTCCAACCTTGTAGCCGACGACGAACAGGCCTTCGTTGGGGACCAGAACCTCGCGGATGGTCACTGCGGGGTCAAGGTCCTGCCACGCATAGATGGCCGGACGCCCCTCCTCGGTGGCTCCCGTCGTGTCGAGATTGGTGCCGCTGACGAGAACCTCACGGTGGGAGGCATTGTTCATGCTGTTGTTCGGGCCGGTGTTGACACCGTCCGGCCAACCAGCGTCATCGGGTGCGATGTACTGACCCTCAACAAAGTAGTTGAAGGTGGTCGGATCACTGATGATCTCCGAGGACTTGACCTGAAGCCGTCCGCGAACGGTCGGGTCGCCCGTCGGCTCCGGATGGGGATAGACGAAATAGCCGGTAAAGGCATTCACATCCGACCGCGGACCAAGGCGGTCGAGGCTGCCGTTGAGGCTGGCGGAGTACGGGTCGGTGCATCCGACGCCGAGTTGCGAACCCGGCGGGTTGCCGGGACAGCTCCCGCACCCGGGTGTCGTGAGGTTGATGGAAACGAATCCGTTCTTCAACCACGACATCCCGAGCATCTCGATCTTCCCGTGCTCCGCCGGAGGATCAGCCATGGTCACCCGGTAGAGATTCTGGGCGATCACCGGATGCTGATTGGTGTTCGAAATCCAATTGAGGGGTAAGTCCCCACGATTGCATGACGTCGTCCCAACCGAGTAGGCGCGGATGTCGCCGTCGGTTCCCCAATTCCAGGTACTCGGCAGTTCGAAGACCACGACATCCGGCCCCGAGGCCCCCTCGGGATTGTCAGCCATCGCCGGCCCTGCAGCCAACATGGCCGCGCCTATCATAACCGCCGCCACCATCTTCATCTGCCCGAACGTGATCGTCTTCGTTTTCACCAAAGCCTCCTCCAAAACGGTTGTCCCGCGAGACAACCGCCAGGCTTCAGGGTTAATTCCGACTCTCAGTATCAATATCATTCAGTGTCGAACCGGCAACCGACGCGGGAAGAAAGACCAATTTCCCGAATGAATTCCTCTCAGTCGAGCAAACGGCGCGCAGGTCCCAGAGAGGGATCGAGAGCGATGGCGGCTTCGATGTGTTCCTCGGCGCGATCACGTTCACCCGCCCCGAGGCAGGCGCGCGCCGCCATGATCCGAAGCTGAGGGTCGGCCGGCGACCGCCGAACGGCCTCCTCGAAGACCCGTACCGCGTCCTCGTATCGGCCCGCCGCGGCCAGAACGCCGGCGAGATTCTCCCGAGCGGGAAGATTATCCGGATCATCATCCAGGACCCGTTCAAACTCAACCATCGCTTCATCGAGGTTGCCGAGAAGGGCGAGAGATAGACCCCGGTTGTACCGAAGCTCCACCGTGGCTGGATTCATTTTCAGCCCCTGGGTGAAAACCTCGAGCGCTTCGATATACCGGCCGCTGGATCCGAGCACCGTGCCGAGTCCCAGATATCCCGCAGGATTGCCGGGATCGAGCTCAACAACCCGGGAGTAGGCCAGGACCGCCTCATGGGACCGATCTTCCTCGACCAACAGTCGACCGGCCAGCAAATGGCCGCTCGTCTCCGACGGCCGCCCCCTCAGAGCGCGATCGACGCGGGATCTGGCCTCACCCGGATCTCCGTCCAGGTAGGCCGTCCACGCGAGTTTGAGATCGCGATCGGAGGAGTCCACCGGGCTCCAATGCTCGAGCCTTTGGGCTGCCCGTCGTGCGTCCGAAACCAACCTCCGGTCGGATTCGGTCATCTGCGGACTCAGTTCCCGGATCTCGAGGGCGGCGTTTCTAAGATCAGCGGTGCGTGCAAAGAGACGATCCGCCTGACGGGTGAGTCCCTGCACCATGGTGCTGTGTGCCCAGAACGCCATGATGGGGACCATGGCGATGACAAAGATCCACCCAGGGCGCCGAACACGACCATCCGCCTTGAGTCGGATCGGTCCCAACCAGGCGTCGCGGTTTCTCAGCAGCCGCCACAACGCCAGCCCGAGACCGGCGAGGATGGCGGCAATTCCCAGTGCAAAAAGGAAAGGAACGAGGCCATAGAGCCCACGATAGGCAATGAACCCAAACCCAAAGACCAGCCCGACCAGCACCTCTTCCGACCAACTCAGCGTCCCGGGAGCGGGCATCCCCCCTCCCCTGCCCATCGCCGGCCGGCCGGCGCCGACATAGAGGGCATCGTTGGGACAATTGGCGACGCAGTCGAGGCACTTCATGCAGCCGGGATCAACCACCATCCCGTGATCCCGGACCTCTTCGTGAACCCGCACATTCGAGGTACACACCGAGGTGCACGTGGCACATCCTTGGCATGCATCGGTGACCCGGATCCTGACGGGCGCCAGCCGATCCGCGATCCCGAACGCCGCCCCATATGGACAGCCGTAGGTGCAATAACCCTTGGACCCGAGCACAAAAACCACCGCGAAGCCGCACACCGCAAAGGTCAGCACGGCCACGGCAACACCCGGGAAAGTAGCCCAGAAATCCCTTGTCAGAAACGCGGTTGTGACCGGGCCCAGGGGCTGCCCGACGGCGACCTTGTAGATCGCGGGCCACAGGAACATGTAAACGAACGCCACGAGGGGCACCAGCCCCAAGACCCGCGAGCGCAACGGCCTCGGTTTGATCCCGATCTTGATCAGCAGCCAGCGACTGAGATCCTGCAATGCGATGAGGTGGCAACCCCAGCCGCAGAAGAACCGGCCGAAGACAACGGTGACCAGAATCGCGGCCACAAAGAAGACCAGACCGGTGTTGATGATCCCGTGTTTGGCGAACTCCATGCCCTCGGATGGCTCGACGGGACTGAGGGTCACCCCCCGCAAGATCCACTGGCCAAAGTGAGCGATCATGATCAGATGCACAGCGATCAGAGTCATGGTCCGCCAGAATGAGGGGTTCTTTGGCCGCAGACCCCGGGGTTGGATCACCGGAAGCGACGCCGCACGTGACGCTGCGCTGTCCGGGGCGGAGTTCCTGCGACCTTGCTTCAGCACCCGGACACGGTAGCAGAGGCGCCCGACCAGTGTCCGGCCCAAATCTCCTCGAACGCGAAAAAAACCGGCCCGGGTTGAGCCCCGGGCCGGCGATTGGGATCGGATCGGGTTTGAGTGGATGCGACCCGCCGACTGCTACTCGGCCGGTGCAGGCGATGATTCGATGGAAGTATCCACAGGAGAACTCATCCCCCAGGCGGGCGAATCGACAACGGTCATCGTGGGCGAAACAACCGGCGAAAAGGCGACGATCTCCAGAGCATGCGGTTCCGGGTTTTCGGCCGCAATCTCGGCGATCACGATCGGCTCGAGAGGATCGGAGTCTACGTCGTCGTCCTCCGCCTGCTGCACTGCTTCCGGAGCTTGCGGGGCCGGCCAACCGAAAACCGACCGGATGTCACGCAGTTTGGCCTGCACCGCCAGTGCGTTCTGCCGACCCATCCTCAGGAGGTGTCGCTGCGCATCACTCATCCGCTCGAAGTCATCATCGGCGAACGCATAGGTCCGTGTTCGACGTTCGACCTCGATGGCGCCCCGGGGAATCTCCACCTCGAGGAGATGGTCGATCGCCTTGCGCAGACGATCCTCGAAGCTCCCTCGATGCCATGCGACATCTTGACGCGCCTCTTCGATGGCGGGCTTGAGTTCCATCAGGATGGCCACGACGGATTCCGCGTCCACCGAACCGAGGACTTCGACCGCCAGGTTGTACCGGCGATAGGTTCCGGCGGCGATGACCAGCCGGCCCTCGTCTTCACGGACGAGGAATGGATGCTCGGTGGCGACAAAGCCGAGCTCACCGCTCGGGCTGTAACCATCCGCGACTGCCTCGACCGAGGCGACAAAACGCTCGACGAGGCCGTCGGTGACCATCCAGGACGCCCACTTGGGGTGGGCCGAGACCCGGCTTGCCATGGTCCGGACGAGTTCGTCGCCCATAAGAGGTGCCGGCTCGGTGAAACTCGCCGGCACGATTTCGGACGGATGCCGAGGTGCCTGCTCCGCCGGAATCGGAGCAACCCTGATGGTGGGTCTATCCTCGATGGTGCCGGTGATTCCGCCGGCAAACACCAGAAAGACGGTGGCGGCCGCAGTCACGATGGTGCCGCCAACGGTGGCAAATATACGATCGTCTCTGTTCATGATCGGCCTCCTTTTTCGATCCCACAGTCATGGTGATTGACCGGCGCGGTGAGAAGAGGACCGAATTGAGGCTGATCGAGGGCGGACCGTGGCGGTGCGTGGGCACCGCCACGGAATTATGAGTTTTGAATTATGAATTTTTAATTACATCGCACCATCGCAAACGCCCACGCGTGATTCATATCGATGATGGGATGGATTGTAGGGGCGGGCTTCCTTGGCCGGGCGAAGCTTCGAGCGAAACCTGCCCTTCAGAGCTGCTCGAGCAGTTCACACCTCGTACGACAGTCCTTTGGCGCTCGAGAACGGGGCCCGTAATTCAAAATTCAAAATTCAAAATTCATAATTGCGGGTACTGGTCAGTCGATGGTCCCCGGCGACACGGCGTCGAGAGCTTCCGCCCGTTCGGCCTCGCCCCTCAGATCCAGCTTGCCGCGGCTTTCGAAGCTCATGCCGCGAACACTGCCCGAGGGCCGAACAACATAGACCTTTCCCGTCACCCCATAGTTCAGGACCTTGGCCTCGATGATTCCCTTGATGCGGGTGGCCAACGCCAGGTGGTTCATATGGAGTTCGAGCCGCCGAACCACCGAACCGAGACGCGGTAGTTCCAATCGTTCGTCACTCGCTCCTTTGCCCACCTTGATGCCGTTGAGTTGGAGCTTGATCACCGCACCGTCGATGACGAGGGGTTCGGGGTTGTCGTTGGAGATCCGAATCGCCACGTCAAGAGTCGACTCGAAGAGAGTCGCATCAATGATATCGAGATCGACGAGGGTCACACCCGGCGGCTCCAGCGGTTCGGTCGAAACACAGCCGGAAGCCATGAATGCGGCAAGTACCAACGGCAGGATTCCGAGCATCACGCCGGTTCGTTGATTGAAAATCGCTTCACCAAGGCTCTTTGTCGAGTTTGACATCTCCTAAAGTGTAGCCCAACCCATAGCCGCGGGTTTAGAATATCAATGTGGACGCTCTCTTCATCATCGCAGTCCTCGTGGCGTTGACCGGTCTCGTCATCGCCGGGCGTTTCCTCTGGGCCGCATGGTCGGACTTCCGTTTTCGCCGCCAGATGCGACAGGAGCAGGACCGTCGCCAACGCGATCTGGCCGTCCCAATGGAAAGGCGCAGGCGCGACAGGCGGCAATAAACAGCCTGTTCCTAAATTGAGCGATTCTCACCGGCGATCTGCACCAACTCCTTGCGCTCTGGGC
>CBESWV010000193.1:0-7713 GCA_965533305.1 uncultured bacterium
GATGAGGTTCCCGGGATGAACACGGGCGCCGGAGCCCAGCCGCTGGTTTTTGCCGATCGGATGGTTGTGGCGGGCACCGCCAGTCCCGGGATCAGCGGCGGCGGGATTCCCTTCCTCTTTGTCCAGTATGACGACGGCTCGGTCGTGCCGCTGCAGGAGTACCCGAGTGGAATGGCCGTCCCCGAAATCGCCAAACGGATCCACTTCTGCGGACCCACCGCGGGAGGGGTCGACCGGCTTGCCGATGGTGGGTGGCTCTATGTCGACCCTCGCAACTACGGGGTCTTTGTCTTTGATGCTCGCGACCGGTTGGTGCGCGCCTGGAGGGGCACCAACCCTCGCTTCCGACCGCCCAATTTTGCTGTCTACGAGCCGGTACATGATGCCTCGGGGCGGGAGTCCTTCTCCCGCTGGAGCCTGGCCCAGACCCAGGTCAAACGACCGGTGACCCTGGGCGACGACCTTATCGGTATCGTGGTGGGGATTCCTGACGGTGCTTTGAATCAGCGGCACGAGCTTGATCTCTACCGCTTGGACGGAACACCGGTGGCCACCGGTCTCGAACTGCCGGGGGTGAAGGGTGGTCGAGTTGTCGTCGCCGACGCCGGAGCGGGCCGCCTCGTCGTCGTTGGACAGTCGAGTTGGGAGCCTGGGTCAGAGACCATGGCGTGGATGGTGAAGGTCTCCGGTCTTGAAAACTGAATTGTTTTGCCTAGGGTGCGTCATGCACCGCATTTTTTTGGAGGGCACGATGCAGCGCGGGGTTGTCGGAGCTGTTGTTCTGGTGTTGGCCGCGACCCTTGTCGGTGCGGCGCCTCAGGTGATTGGCCCCAACGACCTCGTCATCGACCGGGCGTCCGTGGTCGCCGAGGCGGATTCATTCTGGGTCCGCGACGGTGTGAACCTGCCGGTTCTCCTGACACCCGATGATGATGACCACCTTCGGCTGCCGAATCTCTCCATCGCCCACCTCCTGGTTCTCGACGCCGTCACCGGCGCACCCATCGATTCCGGCGCTCTCCGCTGGACCGGCCCTGAGATCCCCGGCGCGATCGCGGTTGTGACCTGGTCGGATCAGCGGGGATGGCTCGATCTCGGTTGCCGCGGTGGTGAGCCGGTGGAGCTCTCGGCCACCGGCTATCGCACGCGGAGCCTGAATCTGCAACCTCAGAATCGTCGGCAGGCGGTGGTCCTGGAACCGAACGGCGATCTCGAGATCGTGGTCCGCCCGGCGGCCGCCGGGCGGCTGTGGCTCGCCGCGCAGGATGAGATCTCGGCAATTGAGCCCTTCCACTCAGCCGCAGTTCAGCACGAGATCGACGACGAGGGCTTCGTGGTGGTGCATGACCTCGACGCAACGGCCGAGTTCGACGGCGTCGCGGTGGTGCCCGGCCATGCACCGGTCGTGGGTCATATCCGCGGCCTGCCCAGACGCCTCGAACTGAGTCTGACCAGGGGCCTTGTCGTATCCGGCCGGGTGACGAACGAGGAGGGCGCCCCGCTGGTCGGCGCCCGGGTCCAGGCCACCGGCACCATCGAAGCCCTGGCCGGTTTTCGTTATCGCCAAGGGGGGAGAACCGACCCCGAGGGTCGTTTCTCGATCACCGGTCTGCTTGCCGGTGAAGTTTTCGTCAAGGCCTGCGCCCGCGACCACGCCTGTTCCGAGACGACCCTTGTCCTGGCCGAGGGCGCCGGGGCTGAACCCACCGTCCTCCGGCTGGCGCCGGGCCACGATCTGCGTCTGGTCATTCAGGACGAATACGGCCGGCCGGCCGCCGGCGCTACCGTCATTGACACCACGGCCTACCGCAAACACCGCGCCGACGATGACGGGGTCTTTGTGTTCGAGGGCGTCGAGTCCGGTGAGGTGTTTGAACTCGAGATCTCCGGCGCCGGCCTGCAACCATGGAAGGGCCGGATCGAGGCCGATCGGATCGAGGTGGTGCTGCGGATCCCGGCCGGAGGCGTCCTCGAGTGGCCGATTCTCACCGATCGCGAGATCGACGCCGACGATGTTGTGGCCGGCTGGTCCAGACTCAACGGTCGGGGTCGCGAGATCGCGGATGGTTTTGCCCACTGGGACGCCGATCAGAAACTCATCCGAGCCGATGGGCTCGAGCCCGGCTTCCACCGCCTCGAAGTCCGCCTGCCCGGCGCAGCGACGCTGCGCAGCGAGGTCGTCGAGATCGGTCCCGGTGAGGAAGCCCAACTCGCTGCAGTGGTGCCCGACAGGGGTCTCGCCATTACCGGTCGGGTCCTCGACGCGACAACCTACCAACCGGTTCCTGGAGCCCGGGTGAGTTGCGAAGGTGGATCGCCAAACCAATTCAGAAAGCCGCAGCAGCTCAAGAATCCGCAGACCACTCTCAGCGACGCCGATGGCCTCTTTCTCCTCGAAGGACTCGATCCGGGACAATGCAGAGCGTTGATCCGCGCACCGGGCTTTGCCGGCTGGCGCCGCGACGGCGTCGAGCCCGACGAAGCGGCCGCCGATCTCGGTGATATCGAGCTCGACCAGGGGATGACCATCACCGGCCGGGTCCTCGATCGCTCTAGTCGGCCCCAAGCTGGAGTCACGGTGGAGATCACCGAGGACGCGGCGTATGCCTATTTCGCTGAGGACACCACGAGGACCGATCACGACGGCTGGTTTCGCGTTGCAACCCTGCCGGTGGGCAGCTGGGTGGTCCGCGCCAGTCGCGGCGATCAGACTGCCCGCGCCACCGTCACCGGTCGGCCCGACGAAATCGCATCGGTCGAGCTTCGGCTGGGCGGTCTTCGACTCGAGGGCGAGATCCGGATCGGCGATAGGCACGCATCCGGCGGTAACCTGGTGCTCACCACCGCAGGCGCTCGCGGCGACGGCGTTGTTGTCATGGTGCAGACGGACGCCGATCAACGACGGTTCTTCGGAATCGAACAGCCACCGGTCGTCATCGCTATCGACGGGGCCGGCAGATTTGTCGCCGATGGGATTTCCTCAGGCGTCTACACCGCCTCCTACACCGCTCCCGGACGAGGAGGCTCTCCCGTCGGCCGGGAGTTGGTCGTTCCCCAGACCGAACACCACCGTTGTCTGATCCAATTCTCCGATGTGGGTCTCGACGGTTTCGTGGTTGATCCCGACGGGCTGCCGGTCGCGGGTGCAGCAGTTTTTGTACAGTCGACGGATGGCCGTTATCTGGCCAATGGATTCAGCGACGGCAACGGCGAGTTTGCCTTCACCGGGTTGGACCCCGGCACCGTCCGTGTCGGGGCGATCCACGGCGAGTTCGGCGATGTCGAACCGAAGGAGCTCGATTTGAGAGACGGTGATCGCGTCGGACCGATCACCCTCGAACTGAAAACACCGGATGGCGCCGAGGTGACCCTGAGTGTTCGATCGGCGGTGGGATCGTCATCCGGCGCTCCGGTCTATCTCGTGGGCGCCGAGACCCTGACCGGTTTCACCGACACCCGGGGGACCGTCAGTTTCATCGGGATCGAACCCGGTCGATACCGGCCATGTGCCGCGGCCTTCGACGCTGCAGCCGGCTGTGGGCCCGAGGTCGAACTCGATGACGGCGACCACCGCGACCTGGTCCTCGATCTCGGTCGGGGCGGCGTGGTCGATGTCCTTCTCGGGCCCATGGAACGGCTGCCGGCGCTCAGGGTCATGACCTCAGACGGCATAGACTTGACAAGCATGCTGATGATGGTCAGTCCACCAATACCGGGACCCGAAGGCGTGCGGATCGGCCCCCTCAAGGTTGACAACTACCGCATCACCGTCGCCATGCCCGAAGGCACACGGCAGGGCACCATCAGCGCCACCGAAGGGGAAACCGCAGTCCTCGATCTGCGGTGAGGTCCGTCGCCGGTAGCCGCAACTCATCCATCTCGTCGGCCCGGACGTCGCAACCACGAAGGCGCGAAGACACGAAGCGGTCACCAAAATATTGAAAACCAAACCCTCGACCAAATGCTGCGATGGGTCAGAAATGCGACGCCCTTTGCGATGTACATCGCGTTCTTGGCGGTCTTTGCGGTGAGAAAGTGATGGCGGATTTCCGATGAGGCTCGGTTCCATCGCCCACGAAACGCGGGTACTGCGGTTTCATCACACCGCCGCAAGCGTCGGTTCCGCTGTCTGAATGGTCGTCGGCTCGGAAGGTCTACCTCCGACCGCCCCCTCCTCTCGATCGTGCGCCTCCGGACGAGCGGCCGCCACCGCGGTTCATCTGCTGTGAACGTTGGGAACCGCGTTGCCGTGCGTTGTAGTCGCGGCTCATGGAGTTTCCACCACGATTGGAGGACTGCGCGCTGGGCCGAGTCTGACCACCGGTCGATGGTCGTGTCGATGGCTGGGATCCACCAGATGGCCGCGTAGACGGTTGGCTCCCGCCGTAGGACGGACTCGACGGCTGGTGCGCCCCGAGGTTCCCACCGGACAAAGCCGGTTGGGTCGATGGCCGGGTCCCGGCTGAGGGTCGGTTGCTCTCACCGGTCGCAGGACGGCTGCGATCGCCGGACGAAGGCACCCCGTCGTTCTTGGACCAACCGCTTTTGTCGCGCTGGTCCCAACTGCCGTCATTGTTGCGGCGGTAGACGTCGCCCTTGCGATCGGTGTAGACGTTGTTCGCGCGGTCGTTGGAGACCCGTGGTTGCCGGCTCGGATTGGCCCGATCGCGGGTCTGAGCGACCCGTTTGCTGTTGTCGGGCCGGGAATAGATGTTGTTCCTCGTTGACGGCCGGCCGTAGTGCGCGGGACGGTTGTTGCCATGAGCGTTGCCGTGCCGATAGCCCGCCCGGTATCCGGCGCGATAACCCGCTCGGTAACCGGCGCGGCGGTATGGATAGGGCCGGTATCTTGCGGGACCCCACCAGCCGCCCCAACCGCCATAGCGACCCCACCCCCCGAAACCGATGCCGAAAGTCAAGGGCCCGTTGGCGTAGCTGAGGCCGAAGCTCCAGCCGTACCACGGGTTCCACCGAACATGGAAACCCCAGGTTGCCGGACGAGGATAGTAGTAGCTACCCCACCACGGGCGGTACCACCACCCGGTGCCGTAGACCACGCAGCCGGACGAAACATAAGAGCCCGTGTAGCCCGGTGTGTAGCCGACATAGACCACCTCGGGAGTGGATTCGTAGATGTGGACATGAGTCACGTTGTAGACCGGGCTCGAGGCAGGAATCGTCGAAATCTCAGCAGGGATCTCCGCAGCAACGGTCCACGGACCCTTGGGCGAGGGAGAGGAGTACCAGACGGCCTGATCGCAGGCCCAGTATTTGCCATTTGCCAAAATCACCGATGAGGCGGTGTTGACGGCGTAGGACATCTCGGTGTCCTCGATGGACTCAAACTTCGGTTCGCCGTCATACTCCACCTTGAAGGTCGTGTCGGAGCGATCCACCGCCGCGGTCTGGGGGATGGATTGTTCGAGAACCGCCTCGCGGGCCTCGTCGGTGCCGGCGACATGGGCCCTGAGATACCCGACATCGGAGTCCGCCGGGATCTCCGAGAAGCTGTCGGTGAGTTCGTTGTTGGCGACGTACTCCCAGGGGCCCTTCTCGAGGTCTTTGGACCGGTACCAGCGGCCCGACAAGAGGACATAGTAGTTCTGGCTGGCGACCTCGAAGATCACATCCGAGTCGGTGTTGCCGACATAGAGGATCTCGTTGCCTTGCAGCGGGGCCATCTCGATGTTGCCGTCGATGAAGATGAGCTCGGCGGGCTCGGTGGAGACGACGATCTCCGGGATCCGGTCATCGGTGGTGTCGGTGGAGAAATCCTCGAGCTCCGCCTCCCGTTGCTGCTCCATCTCCTGGCGCTGCTTCTCGAGTTCGGCGTCGACCTTCTGGACCTCTGCGGGGAGACCGCTCGTGATCTTCCATGGTCCCAGGATGTCGCGGGCCGTATACCAGCTTCTGTCCGAGGCGAGGAAGAAATCACTCCTGTATTTGACGATCACATAGGGTGAGTTGGCCACTCGCTGAAGCTCAGAACCATCGATGTCCTGGAGATCGGGCTGACCGTCGATGATGATCAGAACCGCAGGTTGGTAGCTGATGATGATCTTCGGTGGGTCATGTTTGAGGCCGGCCTCGGACTGCTCGCTGTGCTCAGCGAGATCGAGGGAGGGCAGGAGCAGATCGAGAGAGATCTCGAGATTCCACTTTGGGATCTCGCGTTCAAGGATCTCTGACAGTTGCTGTTGCTGCTCTTCGGTGGCCTCGGGGAATCGGACCGAGGGCACCCGAATGTCGGTGAAGGTCACCATCCGGGTGTCGCGGTCGGTTTCGAAACGGGAGCTGAGCCAGACCGCGCCGAAGACCGGTGCCGCATCGGCGGTCATCTTGATCGAGACCGCGGCGCGGCTCTCGACGGCATCGCCCTCCCAGCTGTCGAGCTGGGGCTGGTACATGGTGATGATGGCCTCACCGGCTGAAATCTCTCGCGGCCATTCCCAGACGCCTTCATCCTGGGCCTGGGCCGACCCAAATGACAGAACGCCGATCGCCAGCAGCAAGAGAGTGACAATTCGGTCTGTCCGATTCATACACGTGTTCATTTCAGCTCCCTTCGATGTGCCGCAAGCCTACCATCGACAATTTGAATCGGCCGATGAGTGTATTCCGGGTTAGAATGAGTCGATTCCGAGATCTGGAGGATCCAACGATGAAGAAGGTCGTTCTCATTGCTGTTGTGGCCGTCATGGCGGTCGCCTTTTCCAACCCGGTGGCGGCACAACAGGTGCGCGACCAGACCAAACTGACCTACGACGTGCTGACCTCCGAGTGGACCAATCTCATCGGCGGGGTGCTCGATCTCACCGACGCCGAGGCGAAGGCATTCTGGCCGCTCTACGAAGAGTACGGCGCAAAGAAGGGGGATCTCTGGAACCGGCGTATCGATGTCATCAAGATCTTTCTCGGCAGCTACTCCGACATGACGCCGGAGATGTCGCGGATCCTCCTCGACCAGAGCTTCAACCTCGAAAAGCAGATGCTCGAGCTCGAGATGACCTACGCGGAGAAATTCGACGATGTGCTGCCGCCCAACAAGGTCACCCGTCTCTTCCAGGCTGAGAATAAACTCGAGACCACCATGATGATGGAGATCGCCAAGGACGTGCCTCTCGCCAAGTAGGAGGCGGCTCGGACCTTCCCGGAGGTTCGATCCAGGGAAGCAAATACACCAAGGGCAGGGCCTGAGCCCTGCCCTTATTCGTTGGCGCACCCCGCCTATCGGGGCTTCTCGGGTCGAATTCGGTCTCTAGGAGAAGGAGGCGACGGCCATTTCCTGATCGTCAAACATCTCGAAGACACCCACCAGCTGCGCCATGGTCAGGAGCTTGCGCGCCTTCAGGTTGACGTGCAGCAACTTGACCTGGGCGTCCTTCTCGGACGCCGTCACCTTGCAACGGATCAACTCGCCGAGGCCCGACGAGTCGATGACCTTGACCTTGTCGAGGTTGACGATCACCTTGCGCTGACCCACATCGAGTTCGTCGACGAAGGCGCCGCGGAGAACCACATCCCCTTTGCCGATGGTCAGCTTGCCCTCGAGATTGAGAATCACTACATCGCCCACTTCTCGCCTGGTAATTTCCATTTTTCACTCCTGAGGCTCGACGATCTGGTTGGCCCGCGTCGAGCGTAGATTCCGCTGCATTATGGCACACACCCGATTCCACCAGTCTCTCAGGTAGGTTCCCCGTCAGAATCCTC
>CBESWV010000194.1:0-7684 GCA_965533305.1 uncultured bacterium
ACGCCGCAGATGCGCTGGGTGAACGCCCAGGCATCGCGCGGGTCACGGCCTTCGAGAATTTTCTCGATGCCGCGCCACATCTGACCCGAGGACCAGGAATTCTGGACCTTTCCGCGGTCGACTTCGACGTCGATCCGCAGATGACCCTCGATCCGCGTGATCGGGTCGACAGTGATCATTTTGGCCATCTGAGACCCCCTTCTAAGCAGCCGATTCCTCAGCGGGTGCGCCGCTGAGGATCGGGTAACGTTTCACGATGAAGTAATACATGGAAACCTCGAGTGCGATCACACCGAAGGTGATGAAGATCTCGAGGAACGACGGGAAATAGGTCTGTCCCGGGGCCGGCTGGTAGGCCGTAATGTAGGCGTTGAAGCGATAGACCGCACCCGCGAGCATGATCAGGATTGAAGCCTTCAGCATGACCGGGAAATGGGACCTGCGTTGCTTGTTCGCCAACATGAAGAGCGGAACCACGAAGAGTCCGATCTCAGCCCAGAAGACGATGCTCAGCCAACCCGAGGTGAACATCATGGGCACTTTGCCACTGATGATCAGATCGGCGAAACGGAGCACCAAATAGAGCGACAGGACGATGACCATCGTTCCCGAGAGGCTGATGAGCATGTCATTTTCGCGCTCGCGTTTGAATAGTTTGGCCGACAGGGACGATTCCCAAACGACCACCGCATAACCCATTCCCACACACGAGATGAGGAAGAGCAGCGGGATCCAGGGGGTGTTCCACAGCCCGTTGAGCTTCTGGCCGGCAAGCAGCATCAGACTTCCGAGGGAACTCTGGTGCATGGTCGGCAGGAGCACGCCGAGGGCGATGATCCAGATAAGTGCCTTGTCGTAGAACTTGAGGCCGGCCTTGGCGAAACCCACCAGGGCTGAGCTCTTCGATGTCGATTCCCACTTCTCGAGGAATGCCGGACCGAGTTCGATCCAGAGCACGCCGACATACGCCATGACGCAGAGGGCGACCTCGAGGAGTGCCGAGTCCCAGTTGTACTTGCCCATGTCGGGGAAACCCCCGAGCGGGATGCGCCAGACACCCCACCAGCGGCCGACATCGATGACGATGGCGAGACCGGCCATGGAATAGCCCAGTGCACTGGTGAGAAGGGCGGGCCGCACCAACGGGTGGTACTTACCCTTGTTCAGGATATAGCAGAGAATCGCGATGGCGTAGCCGCCGCAGGCCAGTGCCGTACCGGTGACAACGTCGAAGGCGATCCAGACGCCCCATGGGTAGTAGTCGGTAAGGCCTGAAACGACCCCGATACCGAAGATGAAACGATAGAGAAGAACTGCGCCCCAGAGTCCCAAGAAGATCACCATGAAGGTGACGAACTTCTTGTTCAGGGGTCCGCCTACGGGTTGCGCGTGGCTATGACTTGCCATTACCCCTCCTCCTTCTTCGCGGCGCGGCTGTTCCGCCACATCACGAGTCCGAGGACGCTGTAGAGCGCGACGGGGGCGATGAAGCCTCGGTAGATCCCGTGTTGGATCTCACGCGCCTGTTTGGCGGTTCCCTCGTCACCGAGGGTCGGCAGACCGAGCTTCTCGAAGTTGAGATCGGCGAGGTAGAGCACCTGGGTGCCGCCACCATCGGTGAGACCAAAGATCTTCGGCTCGCCGTCAGGACCCCAATAGCGCTCGGGGCGTTCAGCGATCCGTTGCTTGGCATCTTCGATGAGATCGGTGTACTTGCCGAAGATCACCGCTTCTTTCGGGCAGGCCTGGCAGCAGCCGGGCAACGCGCCTTCGCGAAGGGTGCCGGTATCCGGATCGTGAATGATGTGGTTGCAGAGCTCGCACTTGACGATGAGCGGAATCCCGGTGTCCCACTGGAACTTCGGGATGTTGTACGGGCATGCGACCTGGCAATAGCGACAGCCGATGCAGCGGTCGGGATCCCAGGTGATGATGCCGTACTCGCGTTTTTTGAACGCGCCGATCATGCATGCGTTGGCGCAACCGGGATCGATGCACTGCATGCACTGCGATTTCATATAGGACGACTCGTCGGCGTCCTCGTACAAACGAATGATGTTCTTGGTATCACCGGAGAGATCCTCCGGTGGGTTATAGCGGTTGCCGGGCAGGTTGTTGGCCGTTTTGCACGCTGTGACGCACGCTTGGCATCCAATGCACTTGGTGGCGTCGTAGAGCATCCCGACCGCATCCTCTGGAGCTTCGGCGTATTTCTCCGAAGCTTCCACGGGGGCCACTGCTCCGGCGCCTGCGACCGCAAGGCCCTTCAGCAGCGTTCTCCGATCCATGCTCATCACGACCCCTCCGTTTCCCCCTCGCCGAGTTTCTTCGAAGCCATGAGGGCTCCGCCGACTGCGGCTCCGGTGGCGAGTCCGACGACGCCTGCCCAACCTGGTGTGATTGGACCGCGTTGATCGGACGGGTGAATGGGCGGAACATAATTCGGCGGCAGGGCGGCCTCTTGGAAGAGGGGCTTGGTGAAGCCAACGCCCTTGGTCGTGCAGCCGAAGCACGGTGCTCCGAGGCCGATGGGCCACGCATCCGGCACCTCGTTGTAGTGCAGGGTCGAGCAGTTGGCATAGGTCTCCGGGCCCTTGCAGCCCATGGCGAACAAGCAGTAGCCGAGGTTGTGACCCTCGTCGCCGAACTCGCGAACGAAACGGCCGGCGTCGAAGTGTGCACGTCGAGGGCAGTGCTCGTGGATCGTGCGCCCATAGGCGAAGAGGGGACGATTCTCATCGTCCAACGCCGGCAGGGTGCCCATGGTGGCGAACTGGAGCACGACACCGAGGAAGTTGTACGGGTTCGACGGGCAGCCCGGAAGGTTGAGAACGGTCTTGTCCGGCAGAATCTCCTGTGCGCCCACTGCGCCGGTCGGATTGGGATCTGCGGACGGGACACCGCCCCATGAGGCGCAGGAACCGATGGCGATCACCGCGGCGGCGTTGCCGCCGACCTCTTGGAGGATGTCGATGGCCGTCCGGCCGGCGATCTGGCAATAAATGCCGTCATCCTTGGTCGGGATGGCCCCTTCGACCACGCAGATATATCCACCCTTCGCGACGGCGTCATGAAGAGCCGCCTCGATCTGGTGGCCCGCTGCCGCGAACAAGGTCTCGTGGTAGTCCAGCGAGATCATGTCGAGGATCAACGTGGCCAGCCCCGGGTGGGTGGTCCGCAGCAACGACTCGGTGCAGCCGGTGCATTCTTGAAAATGAAGCCAGATTACTGATGGCTTCAGGCCAGATTCGGCCGCTTCCGCCCATTTGACTCCGGTCGCTGCCGGAAGTCCAAGGGCCGCGGCGGCCATCACGCAGACCTTAACAAAGTCCCGCCGATCAACACCGTCATCGGTGAGATCGTCAGGCAGGTCCAACCACTCATCCCTCCTACCCATCCTCGCCTCCTTTAATCGAATGGCCATACTAAAAAAAAAAGCCGCAAACAAAACTCGAATAAGAATAGGTAGATTCGGGCCGGATTGTCAATGAAAATGGTTGAATTCCTAATGAATCTCAGAATCGGCTGAGGTTGTGAATGCGATTCAGTCTTGATTTTTGAAGTGTCGAGTCTCGGTCTCGGAAAGTCTATTCCTCTCCCAGGCTCTAAGTAGCTTGTTTCTGGCTTTCTGCGGCCATCCTTGTTGAATTGGGTCGGCGGGACCGTGGGTTTGAAATCGAACTCGTGGAGGATTCTTCGCCAACCGTCGTCTCTCCATGGGGTAGGCGGTCTCATGGTGAAAACCGAGGCGTAAATGATACGAAATTCACATTCGTGTGATTGACTTTGATTGATATTGTTGGCTAAAACGCGGAGCGAATCTCCGATAGGAGTCGTGGGTTTCCCGGGTCGTTGTTTTGCGGCAACTTCGATGGTCTAATAATCCATCTCTACGAGACTCTGCCGCCGAAACGGGGATTTATGTGGTGGGAAGTGTCGGGGGAGAAAGATATCGAGTCGCGATTGAGTGAAAACATTGTGTTTCAGAGGGTTCAGGATGAGATTTACTGTGTGAAACAGTTCACATTTTACTGGTTTTTGGGTACAATCGCGCCGTGCCCGGGAGGGGTAGCGAACCCGACCAACGGGAGTGGAAAGGGGCACTTTCCTACAGAATCGGCGGTCGGATCTTTTTATCTAGGGAGAAGGAGGAAATCGTGGAACCTATGCATTTCATTTATCTGACACCGGTGGTGGCCATCATCGCCCTTATTTTCGCCTACATTCGGGCGACCTGGGTCACCAAACAGGATCCGGGGAACGAGCGCATGCAGAAAATCGGCATGTGGATCGCCGATGGCGCCATGGCATTCCTCAAGCAGGAGTACCGGGTGCTGGCGATCTTCGTCGTCGCCGTTGCGATCCTGCTCGGCGTGTCGAACCAAATGGTCGGTGCGGCACAGAACACCAACTGGATCATCGCGGTTTCGTTCGTGCTCGGCGCCTTCTGCTCGGCCCTCGCCGGCTACTTCGGGATGAAGACGGCGACCGCTGCCAACATCCGCACCGCGTCGGCCGCGCGAAAAGGACTCAACGATGCCCTTCAGGTCGCCTTCAAGGGCGGCTCGGTGATGGGTCTCTCGGTCGCAGGTCTGGCTTTGTTGGGTCTCGGTACCCTGCTCGTGGTCTACACGAGGTTCATTCCGGGCGCCCTTGATGGTGGCGACGCCACCATGCTGGTGCTCAACCTGCTCTCCGGCTTCTCGCTCGGCGCCTCGTCGATCGCACTCTTCGCGCGCGTCGGAGGCGGCATCTACACCAAGGCCGCCGATGTCGGCGCCGATCTCGTCGGCAAGGTCGAGGCCGGGATCCCCGAAGATCACCCACTCAACCCCGCGACCATCGCGGACAACGTGGGCGATAACGTCGGCGACGTGGCCGGCATGGGCGCCGACCTCTTTGAGTCCTACATCGGTGCGATCATCGCGTCGATGATCCTCGGTGCGGCCTGGTTTGTCGGTCTCGAAGCCGCCAGCCCCGGCATGGGAATCAACGCCGTGATGCTGCCGCTGGTCATCGCGATCATCGGCATCGTCGCTTCGTTCCTCGGCTTCTTCCTGGTCAAAACCAAGGAAGGCGGAGATCCGCAGAAGGGTCTCAACCGCGGCACCTTCGGCGCCGGTTTCTTCATGATCATCGGCACCATCTTCGCCATCAAGGCCCTCATGCCCGCGACACCGTTCACCGTCACCGACGTGATCGCCGGCGAGCCCACCTTCACCTGGGTCGGCATTGTGGTCGCCGTTGTGGCCGGTCTCATCGCCGGCATCATGGTCGGGATGATCACCGAGTATTACACCGCAACCTTCCGCAAGCCGGTGGAGTCGATCGTCGAGGCTTCGAAGACGGGCGCCGGGACCACGATCATCCAGGGCATCGCGGTGGGGATGAACTCCACCACCTTCCCGGTCCTGGTCATCAGTGGTGCGATCCTCATCGCCTATCAGTTCGCCGGGCTTTACGGAATCGCCCTGGCCGCCCTCGGCATGCTCTCGACAATTGCCATCCAGCTCGCCACCGACGCCTACGGTCCCATCGCCGACAACGCCGGCGGTATCGCCGAGATGGCGCAACTCGGTCGCGACATCCGTGCCCGCACCGACAAGCTCGACGCCGTCGGCAACACCACCGCCGCTGTCGGCAAGGGCTTCGCCATCGGATCGGCCGCGCTCACCGCGCTGGCGCTCACCGCTGCCTACCTCACCAAGATGCAGGGCAACGTGGAGATCAACGCCGCGGATCCGCTGGTCCTCGTCGGTCTCCTCATCGGTTGCATGCTGCCCTTCCGCTTCTCGGCCATGGCCATGGTTGCGGTGGGTAAAGCCGCGCAGGACATGATCCAAGAGGTCCGGCGCCAGTTCCGCGAGATTCCCGAACTCCGTCCCGCCCTCGATGCCGCGCAGGCCGCCGAGTCCGAAGAACGCGAGCCCAACGAGGCCGAGGCGAAGATCATCGCCGCCGCCGACGGCAAGGCCGAGTACTCGCACTGCGTCAGCATCGCCACCCAGGCCGCCATCAAGAAGATGGTCGCCCCCGGCGTCATGGCGATTTCGGTTCCGGTCATCGTCGGTCTCATCAGCCCGAACATGCTTGGTGGCTTGCTCATCGGTGTGACCATCTCGGGTGTCTGCCTGGCCATCTTCCAGTCCAACTCCGGTGGTGCGTGGGACAATTCCAAAAAGCAGGTCAAGGAGCAGGGCCACGACGTGTGGGGCGACGAATACGAAGAGATGGCCAAGGCGACCGTCACCGGCGATACCGTCGGCGATCCCTTCAAGGACACCTCGGGTCCCTCACTCAACATCCTCGTGAAGCTCATCAGCGTGGTCGCGATGATCATCGCACCCATCCTGTACGCCATTCACTTCGGATAATCTTCGAAACATCGAATCCAACGCCGGGCCTTCGGGCCCGGCGTTTTCTTTTCCGCCCGATCCCGATCCCGATCCCGATCCCGAAACCGTGTCCGTGGCCGAGACCGTGGCAGCGACCGAAACCGTATCCGTATACGTTCGCTCCGGCAACGCACGTGACGATTTCTCCGGAGCCACCTTTAGCATTGTCCGGCGATAGGTTGACAGGATCTGACAAGTCAGTGGTGCCGCACAATGCAAAAGATGGCACCACGCCCATCGTTCCGGTGCAGTCGGTACCCGGCTTCGATTTCGGTTTCGGATACGGAGACGGCCACAGACTCGGGCCATGATCTCGGCCCGTGGTTTCCTCAACACCGGCCTTCTGGTCCGCCCCTGGCGGCCCAGCGTCGCCCGAGCAGCGTGGTCATCAGAGGAGGCCGGAAGGTGTGTGACCACGCTGCTCGCGCGTCGGCGGCCTCCTTCTGAACTTGAACAGCCTGACCTCGAAGCTTTGCCCGTGGGTTGCCCGGCATGGACATTGTGGGGAGGCGACGCCTTGCCGGATGGTCCTACCGGCACAATGGCATGCCCGGCACGCCCCGCTGAGCGCGTTGCTCACGCGTGTCCTGGTTGGGCGTTGGTTCGGTTGGCCGGTTCCTCTTTTCTGTGCGCACCGCGCGCGCAAAAAAATGCCCCCGCCCGAAGGCGGGGGCCGGCAATCGCCGGATTAAAAAGAAGCTGTGTACTTACTTCTGGCTCTGGTAGAAACCCATGAGGATCTTGGCAACTTCGGGGCGGGCGAACTCGGGCGGAAGGTCTTCGCCGTTTGAGAGCATCTCGCGCACCTTGGTGCCGGAAAGAAAGACAAAGGACTCTTTCTTGTGGCCTTCGGGGGCCTCGCGCATCATGATGACTTCGCCGAGTTCCTTCGAGTACGCGGTGTGGTCGGCCTCGAAGATGTCGATCTCCATAGCGCCCTCGGGGACGTCGTCGTGGAAGATGGACTGGGCGTCAAACGGACCGTAGTAGTCACCAACACCAGCGTGGTCGCGACCGACGATGAGGTGGGTGGCGCCCATGTTCTGCCGGAAGAGGGCGTGGAGGACGGCTTCACGCGGGCCGGCGTAGAGCATGTCGTAGCCGTAGCCGGTGATCTCCACCGAGTTGGGCGGGAAGTAGAGTTCGGCCATCTTGCGGATCGCGGCGTCGCGGACGTCGGCGGGGATGTCGCCAGGCTTGAGTTTGCCGAGGAGCATGTGGATCACGGCGCCATCGGCGTTCTCGCGGTCCATGGCCATGCGGACCAGCTCTTCGTGCGCGCGGTGCAT
>CBESWV010000195.1:0-7677 GCA_965533305.1 uncultured bacterium
CGCTGGTCGCTTCACGTGGCGACGATCCGCGGCATCCCGATCAGTATCCACGCCAGCTTCTTGCTGCTGATGCTCTTTCTCGGTTGGAGCACCTATTCCTCCTCGGGTCTCAAGGCCGCCCTCATCCAGCAGTTCCTGGTGCTCGGGGTCTTTGCCTGCGTCGCACTGCACGAACTGGGTCATGCCATCGCTGCGATCCGCAACGGGGTGCCCATGAGCGGCATCACGCTCTACCCCTTCGGCGGGGTCGCGCGAATGGCCCGTCGTCCGCCCCAGGGCATGATCGAGGTCGTCATCGCCTCCGCCGGCCCCGCGGTCAACCTGGCCATCGCCGGCACCCTCTTTGTCGTCACCGCCGGAGGGGTCCTGGCGCCGGGAGATGTCTTTTGGATGAGGATGATCTCGTTGTTGTTCTGGGCGAACCTCATTCTGGCTGGATTCAATCTCCTGCCGGCCTTCCCGCTGGATGGTGGGAGGATTCTCCGGGGTCTCCTGACGATGAAGTTCGGTTGGGCTCGGGCCACCGTGTGGGCTGCGTCCATCGGTCAGATCGCCGCCGTGCTGCTGATCCTGGTCGGGTTCCTCCAGGATTTCTGGCTCGTCCTGGCCGGGCTGCTCGTGTTGCCCGCGGCCAACGCCGAGCTCCGCTACGCGCTGGCCGTGAAGCAGTTCGCCAACCGTTTGGTGGGTGAGGTGGCGCGATCCGAGGTCGTGGCCGTCGATGCGACGACGACCATCTCTGAGGCGGCGGATCTTTCGGTGGCGAGGCCCATCGCGGATTTCCTGGTCATGGACCACCAGCGGCCAGTGGCTTATCTCTCGGCGCCGCGACTCTGGGCGAGGGTGCGATCCGACGAGCCCGGGACTCAGCCGGTCATCGCCATCGCCGAGCCTTTGGCCGATCCGATCCCAAGCGAGACCCCGGTCGAGCAGGCCATTGAGCACTACCGTGAGGGAGGCCCCGAGGTCAGCGCTGTCATCGACGACCGGGGGCGGCCCGTCGGCGTCATCTCACGGGGTGAACTCGTCAGAGCAGCCCAACTCGGTCGCCACGCCACATCGCGCTGACGCGGTTGCATCGTCTCCGAGGAATCGACTACGTGAATCGATGGTGACGGCGTTAGCGTCGTTATTGAAACACAAAGGGCACGAAGGGCCACAAAGAGGGCCACAAAGCATCGCATTTGAAAGTGGGTTTTCGGTTCCGGAGCGCCATACGACTTTGTGGTCCGACGGTTGTGGCTTCAACGGCATTTATTGAAACGCAAAGAACGCTACGACCGCTATGGCCATCGCAAGGGTCGGTTTTTAGACTCATCGCAATGCCTTGTGTGCCTTCAAGGGCGGAGGGAGCCCGGGTCAAGAAATGGGATGCTTCGTGGACCCTTCGTGGTTCTTTGTGTCCTTTGTGTTTCAATACCTTCGGCCTACCGGTGCCGGGTGACGCCGATCTTCGGACAGAGATCATCGAGCGGGCAGTCGGTGCACTTGGGTGAGGTCGGATGGCACCGGTTCTGACCAAATGTGACCAGCAGATCGTTGATCTCGATCCAGAGGTCCTTGGGCAGGACGGGCTGGAGCGCCTTCTCGGTGGCATCCGGGTTCCCGGTTTTGACGAGCCCGAGCCGGTTCGAGATCCGGTGGACGTGGGTGTCGACGCAGATCGCCGGGATCCCGAAGCCGAGGCCGAGTACGAGGTTGGCGGTCTTGCGCCCGACCCCGGGGAGTTCGAGCAACCGAGCCTCGTCCGCCGGTACTTTGCCGCCATGGTCGTTGAGAAGAATCGCCCCGATCTTGCGGAGCTGGCCCGCCTTGGTGTTGTAGAAGCCGGCGGGGTAGATCGCGCCGGCGATGGTCTCCTCGTCGAGAGCCGCGAGTTCGGCAGGCGTGTTCGCCAGTTTATAAAGCCTTCCGCTGGCGTCGTGGGTCACCTCGTCTTTTGTCCGCAGCGAGATGATGCACGAGACGAGCAGGTGGAACGGTGACCGGCGGGAGCTCTGGACCTCGGTCAAGGTCGTCACGCGGCAGGTTGATCTGAAGGCATTGAGCCGTTGTTCGAGATCCCGGATTCTGCCGAGCGGCCAGCGGGGTTTGCCGGGGCTGGGTTGTCGAGTGTTCATCCGTCGATCATGAGCGGCGGATGCAACCCCGTCAAGAGCCTGAAATCGCGATCCGATCGCATTGACCGGATAGCGCCGGGCTGCTAGGGTGAGCCCGCACTTTTTGCCGAATTCGACTCTTGAAAAGTGTGAAAGCAAGCGCGATTAGGAGAACTCATGGCACCCAAGGGGAAATACGTTTTTTCATCGGAATCGGTGACCGAGGGTCACCCCGACAAGATCGCCGACCAGATCTCGGACGCGATTCTCGATGCGGTCCTCGCAGATGACCCGAACGGCCGAGTCGCCTGCGAAACCCTGGTCACCACGGGTCTTGCCTTTATCGCCGGCGAGATCACCACTGATGTCTATGTCGAGTTTCCGAAGCTTGTCAGGGACACCATCCGTGAGATCGGTTACACCCGGGCCAAGTTCGGTTTTGACTGTGAGACCTGCGCCGTGATTTCGTCCATCGACCCCCAGGCCGGCGACATCGCGATGGGAGTCGACACCGGCGGCGCCGGCGATCAGGGCCTCATGTTCGGCTACGCCACCAACGAGACCGAAGCCCTCATGCCCATGCCCATCCTGCTCGCTCACAAGCTGACCCAGAAACTGAGCACCACTCGACGGTCGGGCGAGCTCGATTGGCTTCGCCCGGACGGCAAGAGTCAGGTGTCGGTGGAGTACGACGGCATCACGCCAACGCGCATCGATGCGGTGGTGGTCTCGTCGCAGCACTCCGAAGAGATCTCGACCGAGGATCTTCGGGCTCAGATCACCGAGCGCGTCATCCGGCCGACGCTCCCCGCGGAGATGTTCGATGAACGAACCAAGATCTTCATCAACCCCACGGGTCGCTTTGTTTCGGGCGGGCCGCAGGCCGACTGCGGTCTGACCGGACGGAAGATCATCGTCGATACCTATGGGGGCGCCGGATCGCACGGTGGTGGCGCTTTCTCCGGCAAGGACCCGTCCAAGGTCGACCGCTCGGCCTCCTATATGGCCCGCCACGTGGCCAAGAACATCGTTGCAGCGGGTCTTGCCGCCAAGGTCGAGGTTCAGGTGGCCTACGCCATTGGCGTCGTCGATCCGGTGTCGGTCATGGTCGACGCCTTCGGCACGGAGACGGTTCCCGTTGATCGCATCACAGCGGCGGTGCACGAGGTCTTCAATTTGACCCCGCAGGGCATCATCAAGTATCTCGATCTGCTGCGGCCGATCTATAAGAAGACGGCGGCGTTCGGGCATTTCGGCCGCAACGACCCCGATTTCACCTGGGAATCCACTCATCGGACGGACGATCTGCGAACGGCGTGCGGCGTCTGACGCCCGTCTCGCTCCCCCCGGCGAACTGGCACGCCGCCTGCATGGTGGTCTCGAAGGATCGTTCGGTTCGATGGATTTAGGCGTATTGGTCCGTCGATAGGGAGTTGTGGACGTCAGGATGGCGCGATTCGAAGGCATCTTCGGCACAAGAGGGTCGCTGCAGCGGCACTACTCGACCGCGACGGCGGTCTTTCTCGTGCTCGTCATCGGGATCATATTCCTCTTCGGCCACCTGATCTCGCGGTCGCTCTCCCGGCGGTACATCGACGACATGCTCGTCGGTGGACGCGAGGACGCCCGCCGGATCGCCGAGGAACTCGAGGGTGGCGGCATCCAGGATCTTCAGGTCTTGGAGCAGCGGCGAGAGCACCTTTTCCGCAGCTTCGAAGGAATTCCACGGCGACGGGTCTATGAATCCATCGTCGTCACCGATCGTGAGGGCAAGATTGTCTGGCGATCCGAGTTCAACTCGATGGAGGATCTCCCGGACGACCTCCGCGATCAACTCGAAATCGGCGGTGAGCTCCCCGATGAGGAGACCACCGAAACCGAGACCCCGTATCGGATCATGGTTCCTCTCGGCGATGATGTCGGGGAGGTGGTCCTCAACGTGAGCCGGGCGCGGGTCAACCAGCGGGTGGGCCGGCTCCAGCGCGAGCTCCTGACCCAGACCGTCGCCGCCGCCGTGCTCACCCTTGCGACCCTGATCGCCGCCTTTGTCCTGGTCTGGCTCCTGGTACAGCGGACGCGCAAGCTCGAGGCCAAACAGCACGACGCCGAGGAACTCGCGGCGTTGGGAACACTGGCGGCCAATCTCGCACACGAGATCAGAAACCCGCTGAACTCGATCAATCTCAATCTGGAGCTCCTCGATGAGGACATCGCCGATCACGAATCCGACGCGCGGAGCTCGCTGCTCACGACCCGGCGCGAGGTCGGTCGGTTGGCCAAGCTGGTGAGTGACTTTCTGACCTATGCCCGGCCCGCCGATCCGAACATGGAGACCATCAGCGTCCCCGCTCTTTTGAATGATGTCTGCGTGTTTCTCCACGCGGAAGCGTCGAGCACGGGTGTGCACCTCAGAGTCACCACGGGAACCCCAGATCTGACTGTTGTTGCCGACGAGGGTCGACTGAGACAGGTGATCTTGAATTTGGTGCTCAACGCGATTCAGGCTGTCGCCGACCTCAGAGCGGACCGCCGGGTGGTCGAGTTGTCGGCGATCACAATCGATGCCGAAATCGCCATCGTGGTCACCGATCGCGGCGATGGGATCGCGGACGAAGACCTCTCGCGGGTGCGTGAGGCCTTCTTTACGAAACGGCGGGGTGGTTCGGGGCTCGGTCTCGCCATCGCCGAGCGATTTGCCGAGGTTCACGGAGGCCGGGTCGAGCTCGAGAATCTGGAACCTCATGGATTTGCTGCCCGGATCGTCTTGCCCGTTGGCGATGATGCTGGCAAGATGAGCGAGTGACCGGTTGCACGGGAAGCCGGCGAGGAGGACTTTGATGGATCGACGTATCGTGATTGGAACGGTGTTGCTGGCTCTCCTGGCCACCGGTCCGGTCCTAGCCGGATTCGGCGCCGCCGAACTGATCTATATTCCGGTGGCTTCATACAGCCCGGGTGCGGTCGGCTCACTTTGGAGGACAGACCTCTACATCACCAACGTAGATGATGTTGCCGTCGATGTGTCCATTACCTATCTTCCGTCGGGGCTCGTCAACAACTCGTGGGTCTTCTTCAGCCGCGACAACTGGCTCGGCGGTCGTGAGGAAGACGAGTTCGGTATGGTCAATGAGGATCTCGCCGACATCCCGCCCAACGGGACCGTCGTGCTCCGCAACATCATCGGCGAATACTGGGTCGATCTGCTTGGTCTCAACGGCAACGGTGCCCTGGTCATCACCGTCTACGAGGCCGATACCCTGGAACCCGACGGGACGAATGTGGCCGCGCTTGCAATCTCCACCGCGAGAATCTACAACCAGGCCACGATCTGGGTGCCGGATCCTGACAACGCGGGTGAGTTCCTGGAAAAGGGCGGACAATACGGTCAGACCATGCCGGGTGTGCCCTGGTACAACCTCGCCGATGGCGGCGCGGTGGATGAGACCATCGATTTCAGCTTCGAAGAGCTCACCGGCGGCGAGGAAAACGCCAAATTGAGATACAACGTCGGGATGGTCAACGCTTCCGACCCCTTGACCAGCCTGACCGTGCGGTTCCAACCGTTCCAACCCAACGGCGAACCCTATCTCGACGACGAAGACAGCGAGATCATGACCTTCCTCGCGGTTCCACCGGGAGCGCAGGTTCAGTTTTTCCGACCATTCCGTGACGACTGGGGGATCGATGAAGCTGAGGGCGCCACGGTTCAGGTTGCCATCGAGGGCTGGTCGTCCCAGGGGGCGGATCCCATCCCGATGATGTCGAGCTATGGATCCATGGTCAACAACAACACCAACGATCCGACGACGATTCTGCCGTCCTTTGCCTACCCCTATGATGTCGAGTGTATGTGGGGTGGCTCACCGCCCGTGGGAGCAGGCAAGGGCGCCCTGGTGAAACGACGTCCGATTGAGATCCCGCCCAGTCGTTGAGATTGACAGTCGGCGGGCCTGTGGTAGCATGCGATTCACAGCGGGAAACACCCGCCGGAAGGAGATAAACCATGGCCGATCCTGATGACAAACTCCCGGACCAGGCAGCCGGTAAGTACTACGTCGACTCGAGTTGCATCGATTGCGATGTGTGCCGCACGACCGCCCCGACTTGTTTCGATGCCAACGAGGATGAAGGCTATTCTTTCATAAAGAAACAGCCTGAGGGTGAAGAGGAAGAGGCCCAGTGCGAAGAGGCCATGGAATCCTGCCCTGTGGAGTCCATTGGCGACGACGGCTGAGAGCCAGCGAGCCACAATCAAATCCGGCCGGCGCATCGCGCCGGCCGATTTGTTTGAGATCCAAGAGCCAAGCACCGGACGATCATCCTGAATCCTGAATCGCTCATCTTAGGGATGAGCATTTCGGATCTTTCGGCAGTGCTATCATCCGCCCGCGAAGGAGCACTCATGCGCGTTCTGTCCGGCGTCCAACCATCGGGAACCCTCCACATCGGAAATTACTTCGGTGCCATCCGGCAATTCGTGGCGTTGCAGGATGAGCACGAATGTTATTACTTCCTCGCCGACATGCACGCGCTCACGACGGTTCAGGACGCCGATCGGATGCGGTCGCTGGTCCGCGAACTCGCGGCCGGCTATCTCGCGCTCGGTCTCGACCCGGCGCGGAGCGTTATCTACCGTCAGTCCGATCTGCCCGAGATCCCCGAGCTCTACTGGTATCTCTCGACGGTGGCTTCCATGGGGCTGCTCCAGCGCTGCCACTCGTTTAAGGACAAGGTCGCCCAGGGCGTGGTGCCCAGCCACGGCCTCTTCTCTTATCCGGTGCTCATGGCGGCGGACATCCTCATCGTCCGCAGCGATCTCGTGCCCGTCGGCAAAGACCAGAAGCAACACCTCGAGGTGACCCGTGATATCGCCGCCTCGTTCCACGCCACCTACGGCAAAGAGGTCTTCACCCTTCCCGAACCCCTGATTCAGGATGAGGTGGCCGTCGTCCCGGGCATCGACGGAATGAAGATGTCCAAGTCCTACGGCAACACCATCGATATTTTCGGCCCCGAAAAACCCATCCGCAAACGGATCATGTCGCTGGTGACGGATTCGACCCTGGTCGAAGACCCGAAGCCCAAAGAGGGCGCGCTCTACCAGCTGCTCAAGATCTTTGCTCCCGTGGAGGAGCGGCCGTGGGTGGAAGCCGCGTTTGATGACGGCGGCGTCGGCTACGGTGATATGAAAAAGAAGCTCTTTGAGTACTTCCTCGCGACCTTCGGCGAGGCGCGGGTCCGCTATGACGAGCTCATGGCCGACCCCGCCGAGGTCGACCGCATCCTCCTCACAGGTGCCGAGCGAGTAAGAGCGACCGTCGCCCCCCTCATGGACGATGTTCGAAGCGCGGTCGGCATCCGGTAGGTCCTCTCACCGTTGTAGCGCCGAAGTCCCTGCTTGCAGGAGGTTGTTTCTGGTTCTTCGTGGCGATCGTTTGAAACACGAAGGACACAAAGACCCACAAAGAGACCACCAAGTCATCGCTGGAAAAACCCGGGCCCCTTCCGGCCTTGGTTGGTCGATGCAACCTGCGATGAGTCAAGACCGCTCTTCCTGGATCCTTTGTGGATCTTCGTG
>CBESWV010000196.1:0-7590 GCA_965533305.1 uncultured bacterium
GGAGGTGCTCGCGCTTCCGGGCGCCGGGGTTGCCCAGCCTGTGGGTTGGGCCTTCCGAGCCCCGTCATCCTCGATGCGGCTCGCCGAGGCCGAGATCCCCGGCCCCGGCGGACCCGCGCTGCTGACGGTCTTCTTCTTCGGAGCGGGTGGTGGCGGAGGCATCGACGCCAACCTCCAGCGCTGGGCGGGGCAGATCGAAACCGATCCCGACTCCGAAACACTGCGCGACAGCTTCACAGTCCGCGACTACACGGTTTCAACCATCGGTGTCGCGGGCACGCTCCTTCCGAGCCGGATGGGTGGAGGTCCCACCGAGCCGACGCCGGGTTCACGGCTCTTAGGCGCAGTCATCGAGGGCCCGGGAGGTCCCTGGTTCTTCAAGATGACGGGACCTGCGGAAACCGTGCTCGCGGCGGCACCGGCGTTCGACGGGATGCTGCGTTCGATCAGTCCCTGAACGGATCACTGCCGGGCGCCGGGCTTCGCCGACTCTCATTACAAGTATTCGGGTCCCAGGCCGGCGCCCCCATGATTACTCTGACCTAAGTTGAGCGATTCTGGTGGATGAGATGCGCCAAGATCTTGATGCTCTGACGTTTGCGAAAAACGGAGGCATACCCGTTGGTATGTCGAGTATTTTCGCAAACGTCCAGAGCGCAAGAGGTTGGTGCAGATCGCCGCCGAGAATCGCTCATCTTAGGTCTGATTCTGAACCGAGATCGCCGGGGGCCTCATCCTTCGGGCGGAGCATCAGCGCCCGGCGATTTTCAACGCTTCGCAGCCAGAGAGGGATGAAGGCCGCCAGATCGCGAAGCTCGTCCTCGATGGCGCGCAGCCGTGTGACGATTCGCGTGCTCAGGGCGAGCTCGACCGTTTCGATGGCCCCCGCTCGCGCGACCGGGTCGTAGCTCCGGTCAGGAGATTCCCGGAGTTTCTCGAGAATCTCACCCGCCATGGAATAGAGTTCATTGGCAAGCCTGCAGGACTCCGGGAGTTCACTCGCGTGTGCCTGCAGGACCTCGAGTTCGTCGATTCGGATGCCGCGGAGCCCGATGATGCCCTTGAGCTTTGGTGCGAAATCGGTTTCGAGCGCAGAGAGATAAGCCGCCATTTTCCGCCACTCAACGGGTGCCGGCGGTCGCCCTGTCCGGCTCATTTCGTCGATCACCGATCCGAGGTTCGAGTGACGTTCTGAGTTGAGGTACTGAAGTTCGGCGTGGAGCCGACAAACGGAGGTCAGCAGCCACTCCGCCTCCTCGACATCTCGGGGAAATCTGCGGGCCAGGAAATAGTCGATGTCGTGGCTGCTCCTGGGATCAGCCGCCAGAATCTCGCCAAGGGTGTCGACAAGGAAACCGTGCAGCTTGCCGATGGCGACACACAGGGTTCGCCGAAGGGCGTCGAACTCAGCCTCTTCGGGCCGATCCGGGAAGCGCTCGAGGTGAACAAACACCTCGCTGTCGAGAAAGGCGATCTTGCTGCGAGCATTTTGTACCGCGGTGTCGAGATCCGGCAATACCGAAGGGTGCTCCATGAGTAGCCTGACATCGGTGCTCAATACGGTACAGACCTGCCGGACCGTGTCCCAGATTTCCAGCAGGCGAGTCGGCGAGCAGTGGAGGATGGCAAAGTTGCTCTCGAGCACACCATCGAGGCTCCGCACCGACCCCAGAAGTGCGCGGATTCGCGGGTTCTGGAGCTGAACTTTTTCGAGGTTCCATTCGAGAGGGAGTATGGTCCTTGCCTGCCTTTCGTACCAACGACGTTAGCACCTCCTTGCCCCGGTTTCGATGTCTGTCATCGCTCCACCACCCGTGTTGAGGTCGGAAGTAGGAGGAAGGGTTTCGAATTATTGGCGAGATTCCCTTCTGGGCAAGGAGGCGGTGGAAGGAACAACGATAAACGTCTCAGACGTGCCGGTCGCCCTCGTCGTATAATGTCGGCTCGGTTTCGATCGAACGGAGAATGGCATGTTGAATCGAGCTCAGATACTCACCGCCGCCGGTGTGATCACGATGGTGTTTTTCGGCCTGCTCACCGGGGCGGGTTGTGGATTTCGGCGCGGCGAGCCGTTGGGATTGCCCGTGGACGACGCGGCCTTCAGTATCGACCTCGGTGAGACCGACCCAGGTGGCGAGTCGCCTGATGTCGTGGGGTCCGTTGTCGATGGGGCCCATCTCGACGGCAACGCGGTGGAGATCGTTGTCGACTACCCCCACGAAGGATCGGTTTTCCCACCTGAGATTGTTGCCCCGACCTTTCGTTTCCGAGATCCTGACGCCGACAACACCCGGTGGCTCATCCATGTCGACTTCAACCAAGGCGAAGGCCACCATTATGTTCTGAGTGACGCCGACGCCGGACGGATTCCCATGGTCATCGACCAGCGATGCGTCACCAACTCCAACACCTGGAAGCCGACCCCGGAGCAGGCTTCGGCACGCGCATGGACCCCCGACTCCGATCTCTGGCAGCTCATGAAGGAACAGTCGGTTTCGAGCCCTCTGAAAATCTCCTTCTACGGCACCGACAAGCGCGGCCGCTCCATGACCTCGTTCGGCGAGGTCACGCTGGGTACATCAGCCGACCCGGCCGGCGCACCGGTCTTCTACCGCGATGTGCCGCTGATGCCGTCGGAAAACCTCGACGGCGTGGTCAAGCCCCTCGATCAAGGCGCCCTGCCCCTCATCGCCTGGCGGCTGCGCGATCTGAGCCGGCCCACGAGCAGAATCGTGATGGAAGGAATGCCGACCTGCGCCAACTGCCACTCCTTCTCCGCCGACGGCCAAACGCTTGGGATGGATATGGACGGTCCCCAGGGCGACAAGGGCGCCTACGCCATGGCCGAGGTTGCCAGAAGCACGATCATCGAGAACGACGATGTGTTTTCGTGGAACGACTACAACCCCGACAAGGTGACCTTTGGTCTCTTCTCGAGAGTGTCGCCGGACGGTCGCTATGTCGTGTCGTCGGTGGACGAAGAGGTCTTTGTCGCCAACTACCTGGACTATCGTTTCCTGCAGACTTTCTACCCAACGGGCGGTTTGCTGGCGATCCACGACACCACCACGGGCAAGACCTGGACCCTTCCCGGCGCCGACAACCCCGCCTATGTCCACTGCAACGCGGTCTGGAGCCCCGAAGGCGAGACCCTGGCCTTCCTTCGCGCGCCGGCCCAGCCGGCCCGAACCCCCGGCATGGAGCTGCCCACCTACGCCAATGACCCCAACGAGCCCGACATCCGCTACGACATTCACACCATCCCGTTCAACGGCGGCCGAGGCGGCGAAGCCGTCCCACTGCCCGGGGCTTCGGACAACGGGAAGAGCAACTCCTTTCCCAAGTACTCACCCGACGGCAGGTGGCTGGTCTATGTCCAGGCCGGGACCGGCCTGCTCATGCGACCCGACAGCCGGCTCTTCATCCTCCCCGCCGAAGGCGGAGCACCTCGCGAGATGAACTGCAACACCAACCGCATGAACTCGTGGCACAGCTGGTCTCCCAACAGCCGTTGGTTGGTCTTCTCCTCCAAGGTCAATCGGCCCTACACCGAGATGTTCCTCACCCACATCGACTCGGACGGAAACGACAGCCCGCCGATCCTGGTGCCGAACTCCACCGCCGACAACCGCGCGGTCAATCTTCCGGAATTCGCCAACATCGACCCCGACGGAATTCAGGAGATCCTGACCCCGGCGGTGGACTACCGACGCCTTCTCGATCGCGGCGCCGAACTGCGGGACGAGGGCGACCTCGAGACCGCCGAGACCGAACTCCGCAAGAGCCTCGAACTGAAGTCGGACTTCTCGGAGACCAGGCGAATCTACGCCGATGTCCTCGCCCGGCAGGGTAAGCACGACGAGGCCATCGCAGCCTACCGCGAGGTCCTCGAGTCCGAACCTGACAACGCCTCAGCCTTCAGCAACATGGGGTTCCTGCTCGCGAATCAGGGACAAACCGCCGAGGCGGTAGCCTGTTACCGGCGCGCCCTCGAAATCGACTCCGGGAACGCCGTGGCCAACCTCAATCTCGGCGCCATCCTCGCCCGCGGTGGTGACGACGACGGCGCGATCGACCACCTGAACCGTGCTCTCGAGGCTGAGCCCGACAACATCTCGGCGCATCGGATCCTCGGTCTGGTTCTGATTCGCCAGGGCCACGTGGGCCTCGCCATCCCGCATCTCGAACGGGTGGTCGCCGCGCAGCCCGACAAGGGCAACCTCCGGCGCCAACTCGCCATGGCCCACATCCGGCTGGGTCACGACGACCAGGCCATCCCGCATCTCGAGTGGCTCGAGATGCGATACCCGGGGGATGCAACGGTCCACAAAAACCTCGGTCTGGCCCTCGACCGCAGCGGTCGTCACCAGGAGGCCTGCCGCCATCTCGAGATCGCCACCACCATCGATCCGACGCTCGACTCCGCGTGGGTCAACTGGGGTGCCGCCCTGGCCAGCCTCGGCCGCTATGACGAGGCGGCTGAAAAGCTCGAACGCGCCCTCGAGGTCAACCCCGAGAACACCTCGGCCCGCAACAACCTCGAGAAGATCAAACGAAGCCGCGAGCTCCAGCCCGCGACACCCAACTGACCGCGCCCAACCCCGACCGCTGCTGACGGATACCGCCTGCCGAGAGTCCTCCCCTCAGGGTGACTGTGTGTCGTAGGATGCCTCGAAAACCTGAACAGGGAAATGAAAACCGGTCTCAAGTACGTTAGAGTGGGAGAGATCAAGTAATGCGGGCGAACTGGAGTCGGGGCTGTCGTGTGGTATGCCCCGCGATTGAGGGGATCGATGATCGGCTACACCCTGTCCAACTTCGAAATCAAGTCCAAGCTCGGTGAGGGCGGGATGGGCGAAGTGTGGCTGGCCGAAGACACCAAGCTCGGTCGCGAAGTCGCGCTCAAATTCCTGCCCGCCGATGTGGCCGGAGACACCGACCGGCTCGCGAGGTTTGAACGCGAGGCCAAAGTCCTCGCGAGTCTCAACCACCCGAACATCGCTATGCTGTTCGGTTTGGAAACCGCTGACTTGGGCGAAGGCGACCAAGGAAGCGATGGAAATTCAAAATTCAAAATTGAGAATTCAAAATCAACCGCGCCGGCGATTACCTTCCTCGTCATGGAACTCGTCGACGGTGAGGATCTCTCCGAGCGCATCTCGCGCGGTCCAGTCCCCGTCGACGAGGCGGTGGCCATTGCCCTCCAGATCGCTGAGGCCCTCGAGGCGGCTCACGAGCAGGGCATCGTCCACCGCGATCTCAAACCCGCCAACATCAAGCTCAAGCCCGACGGTACGGTCAAGGTCCTCGATTTCGGTCTCGCCAAGGCGTGGGACACGCAGAACAGTGACGCCTCGCTCTCGTTGTCTCCGACCCTGACTCAGCACGCCACCGCCGCCGGAGTCATTATTGGAACCGCCGCCTACATGTCGCCCGAGCAGGCGGCCGGGATCGCCGCCGACCGGCGGGCCGATATCTGGGCATTCGGCGTCGTGCTGTGGGAGATGCTCACCGGTCACAAACTCTTCGACGGCGAGACGGTCTCCCACGTCCTGGCCTCGGTGCTCAAGGACGAGATCGATCTCGACGAACTCCCGGCGGAGACGCCGCCGCACCTCAGGAAGCTCATCGGAAGGTGCCTGCGCAAGAAACCCAAGCGCCGGTTGCAGGCCATCGGAGATGCGCGGATCGCTCTGGAAGAACCGGAAGAGGAAATGGCGCACGAAGTTGAAACCATCGCGGTTCCGAAGGGCCGCTCGTGGCTCGCCTGGGCGGCCGCAGCGGTCTTCGCCGTGGCGACGATCGCGCTAGCGCTGGTGTTGGGTCTTCAGCAGGCGCCAGCATCCCGTCTGGTCCACGCGGCCATCCCGGCACCGTCGGACACGGCCTTCCATCTCGATTCCTTGAACCCGGGAGCTGCGGTCCTGTCTCCCGACGGCAGCATGATGGTCTTCAGCGCGCGGAAGGAATCTACCGGATTCTCGCTCTACCTTCGCTCGATCGCCGAAGGCGAGGCGCGCCCTCTGTCGGGCACCGACAACGGCCACTACCCCTTCTGGTCGCCGGACAGCCGGTGGATCGGTTTTGTCGCCGGTGGCAAGCTCAGGAAGATCAAGGCTTCCGGTGGACCGGCGTTGACCATCTGCGAAGCCCCCGACGGGAAGGGCGGGTCCTGGAACGAGGACGGAGTGATCGTCTTCGCCCCCGAGTCCGGAACGCCATTGCACCGGGTCGCCTCGGTGGGCGGTGAGTCGACTCCAATCACCGAGCTCGACATCGAAGCTGGCGACAACTCGCACCGGATTCCCCGGTTCCTGCCTGATGGTCACCACATCCTGTACTACGCGCGGAGCTCTGCGGGAGACCACCGGAGCGTGGTTCGGGTGATCGGGCTTGACGAAGGCGGCAAGGGACGCGATCTCGTGACTTCGCCGGCATCTGCCTGGTACGCCGTCGGCCACCTGTTTTTTATTAGAGACAACATGCTCATGGCGCAGTCATTCGATCCTGAGGCGCTCGAGTTCACGGGTGAGGCGTTTCCCCTCGCCGAGGACGTGGTGGTCCGCCCCTTGACCGGCGTCGGGGTCTTTTCGGCCACCGATGATGGCGAACTTCTCTACCAGACCGGAAGCCAGGACGACGGAACCATGCTTCGCTGGTTTGACCGTCAGGGCAACGCTGGGGATGCCATCGGCGAGAAGGCCTACTACGACCAGGTCACCTTGTCGCCAGACGGCGCCACTGCCGCCCTGGTCATCATGGACCCGGCCATCGGATCGCAAGATATATGGCTCTTGGATATAGAACGCAGTCTGCGCACCCGGTTCACCTTCGACCGGGCGAGCGACAACTACCCGGTGTGGTCACCCGACGGTGAGAGCATCATTTTCGCCTCGCGTCGGAACGGCAACAATGCCCTCTACCGGAAGTCGGTTGGCGGGACCGGCGAGGTCGAGTTGGTCTACGCCTCGGAGATCGACATGCTCCCGACAAGCTGGTCGCCCGATGGACGCTTCCTCGCCTTCGACCAGCAGGGCCAGGGGACCGGTTCCGATCAATGGATCCTCGATCTCGAGGGCGGACCCGGCGCCGAGGTTTTCTATCAGTCCGGGGCCGAGGATGGCGCCGGTTTCTTCTCGCCTGATGGACGTTGGATCGCGTACTGGTCACAGGAGTCCGGTCGAGGCGAGATCTACGTCACGCCCTTCCCCGGGCCCGGGCGCCGTTGGCAGGTCTCGGAGAATTCCGGCACCTGGTTGCAGTGGAGTTCGGACGGGCGGGAGATCTTTTTCCAAGAAGAGAACGGACCCATCAAAGTGGTTGAGGTGGACGGCCGCGGCGAGACCTTCACCATCGGCAGGACCGAAGATGTCATGGTGATGGGAACCTCCAATATCAGCGGCATCATGTTCTCCATCGCTCCCGACGGCGAACGCCTTCTCGCCGGGGTCACGAGCGCCGGGCAGCAGTCGGATCGTCTCGATCTGGTCATCGGCTGGGCTGCCAACATAGGAGATAACTGAGCCCTGCGAGATTTGCGTTAGAGCTCGGCCCACTGTGGTGCGGGCGTCTCGCCCTCGAGAAGACCAC
>CBESWV010000197.1:0-7549 GCA_965533305.1 uncultured bacterium
CGCTCTACCAGACTGAGCTACGCCCCGACGGGGCGGAAGTCTAACCGAAGCCGGCCTGAAACGCAATTGCTTTCGGCCATGGTATTTGACACCGTCATTCTGGCGTCTGTACGGTTTCTCTCTCGGCCTGACCTTGGAGGGATACATGTCACCATCGAGAGCGCAATGGACCGGTCGAATGGGTTTCGTCCTCGCGGCCGCGGGAAGCGCCATCGGGCTCGGCAACCTCTGGAAGTTCCCCTACATCACCCTCGAGAACAACGGCGGCGCCTTTGTTCTGATCTATCTCGGCGCTATCGCCTTGGTCGGCGCACCGATCCTGGGCGCGGAGATCCTCCTCGGCCGCAGGAGCCGTCGCAATCCGGTGGGTGCGTTCGGCCTGCTCAGTATCGGTAAGCCGGGTGGTCGAGCCTGGAAAGGTGTCGGCTATCTCGGCGTCGCCGCCGGTTTCATTATCCTCTCCTACTACAGCATGATCGCCGGTTGGACCTTGCGGTATATCTTGCTGGCATTCTCGGGATCGCTTGGCGAACTTGCCGGTCACCCGGAAACACTCGAGGCCTTCTTTGGCGGCTTCCTCGCTGATCCATGGGCTCAGATTCTTTTTCACTCGCTCTTCATGGGCGCCACCGTCGCCGTGGTCTATTTCGGGGTCGGAAGGGGGATCGAACGCGCAGCCAAGCTTCTGATGCCCCTTTTGTTTGTCATTTTGGTTGTCCTTGCCGCCTACTCGGTGACCACCCCCGGTTTCGGCCGCGCGATGAACTTCATCTTCCGGCCAAATTTTGCTGACATCACGGCTGGAGGGGTGCTCGAGGCCCTCGGGCACTCGTTCTTCACCCTCAGTGTCGGTCTGGGTTCAATGCTGACCTACGGGAGCTATATGCGACGGGAAGATTCGATTCCGCGCGCGGCCCTGACCATCTGCGTTCTCGACACTCTCATCGCCATCATGGCGTGCGTGATCATGTTCTCCATCATCTTCAGCTTCGACTTCGAGGTGAGCAAGAGTTCCACCATCCTCTTCACAACCATTCCGGTGCTCTTGTTCAAACTCCCCGGTGGAGCGGTGATCTGTGGACTCTTCTATCTCCTGGTTTCCTTTGCCGCTCTCTCGAGCACGATCAGCCTGCTCGAGGTGGTGGCAAGCTACGCCATCGACGAACTCGGCTGGCCCCGGCGTCGGGCCGCGGTGACCACCGGCTTTTCCATTTGGGTCTTTGGGATCCTATCGGCTCTGAGCGTTGGGGGCGTCAAGGCCCTGTCGGAGTTCAACCCGATTGGAAAGGGATCGACAGCCGGAGTTTTCGGCACTCTCGACTACCTGGCCAGCAACTGGCTCCTCCCCGTGGGTGGTCTTTTCATCGCCCTCTTCACCGGCTGGATCCTCACGGCCAAGGAGACTCGGGACGAGCTCGAGGAGGGCAACGGTCCACTGGGCAGGTCTTACGGAATCTGGCGTTTTCTGATTCGCTTCGCCGCGCCGGCCGCGGTCGGCGCCATCATCGTCAGTGTGCTGCTCGGCGCTGAATATCAGTGAAGGAGTGAAAAGTGATTCTAACCCTTCCTTGTCACCTCCTAACTCCTGACTCCTAACCTCCTAACCTCCTAACCTCCTAACCAAGAAAAACGGCGCCCCGAAGGGCGCCGTTGTGTGTTGAGTTGCGCTTGCGCGTCAGTGAACCGTTTCTCCCGTGGCGACTTCGATCTCGGTCTCGGCAAGCCGAACCGCGGTCGTGAGCTCTTCGAGCTCTTCGGCGGTGGCATCCTTGAGTTTGTCCTGGGCCGCCTGGAGGTTGCTCTTGGCGGTGGTGACATCGATATCATCCGGCGCTTCGGCCACCGTGGCGAGAACCGTGACCCGATCCGGAAGGACCTCGGCGAAACCACCCTGGACCGCGTAGCGGACCACGGTGGAGCCGTCGAAATAGGTCAGGGGACCGGCGGCGAGGGAGGTCAGAAGAGGAATGTGGCCGGGCAGTACGCCCATCTCTCCGAGGGCGCCCGGGAGACGCACCTCGTCGACCGCCACTTCCACCACGCGGCGGCTGGGCGTCACGATTTCGAGGTGCAGCCGATCGGCCATCTCAGTCCTCCGCCTTCATCTTGTCGGCCTTTTCCATGGCCTCTTCGATGCCACCGACATAGAGGAATGCCTGCTCCGGAAGATCGTCGAACTCGCCGGCGCAGAGGGCCTTGAAGCCCTTGATGGTGTCCTCGACCTTGACATAGCGGCCCTTCATTCCGGTGAACTGCTCGGCGACGTGGAAGGGCTGCGACAGGAAGCGCTGGATCTTGCGGGCCCGGGAAACGGTGAGCTTGTCCTCTTCCGAGAGCTCGTCGATACCGAGGATCGCGATGATGTCCTGAAGATCCTTGTAACGCTGGAGGATTCGCTGGGTTTCACGGGCGACCATGTAGTGCTCGTCACCGATGATGAGGGGATCGAGGATGCGCGAACTCGAGGCCAACGGGTCGACCGCAGGGTAGATACCGAGGGCGGCGATCTGACGTGACAACACCGAGGTGGCGTCGAGGTGGGCGAAAGCCGTCGCCGGCGCCGGGTCGGTGAGGTCGTCGGCGGGGACGTAGATCGCCTGCACCGAGGTCACCGAGCCGGTCTTGGTCGAGGTGATCCGCTCCTGGAGTTCGCCCATCTCGGTGGCGAGATTGGGCTGGTATCCCACCGCTGATGGCATCCGTCCGAGAAGCGCGGAGACCTCGGAACCCGCCTGGGTGAAGCGGAAGATATTGTCGATGAAGAGGAGCACATCCTGACCCTCGGAGTCACGGAAGTGTTCGGCCACCGTCAGCCCGGTCAGTCCGACGCGGAGACGGGCGCCGGGAGGCTCGGTCATCTGGCCGTAGATCAACGCGACCTTTGAGTTCTCCCAGCTATCCGGATCGATGACACCGGCTTCGGTCATCTCGAGCCAGAGGTCATTGCCTTCACGGGTCCGCTCGCCGACACCGGCGAAGACCGAGAAACCACCGTGCTGGAGCGCCACGTTGTTGATGAGCTCCATGATGATGACGGTCTTGCCGACACCCGCACCACCGAAGAGGCCGGTCTTGCCCCCCTTGGTGTAGGGTTCGAGGAGATCGACGACCTTGATGCCGGTCTCGAACATCTCGGTCTCGGTGGATTGGTCCTCGAGCGGCGGGGCGGCGCGGTGGATGGGCATGCGTTTTTCGGTATCGACCGGTCCCTTGCCGTCCACCGGTTGGCCGAGGACGCCGAGCACGCGGCCCAGAGTCTTTCGGCCGACCGGCACCGAAATCTCTTCGCCGAGATCGATCGCGGTCATCCCGCGGACCATGCCCTCGGTGGGCTGCATGGCAATGCAACGGGCGCGGCTCTCGCCGAGGTGCTGGGCGACCTCGACGGTGACGTCCATCGGTCCCGCGCCGAGAGTACCGTCGTCCTCGATGCGGACGGCGTTGAAGATGGCGGGGAGGTGCCCTTCGGGAAACTCCACGTCCACCACGGGACCGATGACCTGTACGACGCGTCCTTCGACCTGCTGAGTCATAAATCTCTCCTAGTCAGTCACCGAGCGCCTGGGCGCCCGAAACGATCTCGATCAACTCCTTGGTGATGGCGGCCTGACGGGTGCGGTTGTAGAGCATCGTCAGGGCGTCGATCATCTCGCCGGCGTTCTTGGTGGCAGCCCCCATGGAGGTCATCCGGGACGCCTGCTCGGCTGCCGCCGAGTCGTAGAGCACCCGCTGGATCTCGGTTTCCACATAGGCCGGCAACAACGCGGCCAACAGACCGCCCGCATCGGGCTCGTAGAGGTAGTCGGTTCCGGAGTCCTCGGCGTTCGGGTCGGCCTCGGGCGGCTGAATGGGCAACAACTGCTCGATGGTGATCTCCTGACGGAGAACGCTGACGAACTTGTTGTAGGCGATCCACACCTCGTCCACCTGGCCCGAGGTGAAGGCCTTCATGAACATGGCGCCGAGCCGCGGCCCATCGGCCGCGCTGAGCTGGTTCATGGTCTCCCGTTCTTCGTGGGCGACCGGAAAATCACGAACTCGGAAGTAGTCCGACGCCTTGCGACCGATGGCGATCAACTCGACATCCCGCCAATCCCCGGCCTTGATCCTTTTTTCGATCTGCCGAAGCATGTTGGCGTTGAAGGAACCGCACAGTCCCTTGTCCGACGAGATGACCACCAACCACGACCGGCCGCTTGACCGACGCTCGAGGAGCGGATGGCTCTCTTCAGTCCTGGCGGCGACATTGGCCAGCACTTTCGAAAGCGTGTCGGCATAGGGCCGGGCATTGGTCACCGCCTCCTGCGCACGGCGCAGTTTGGACGCAGCCACCATTTTCATGGCCTTGGTGATCTGCTGCGTTCCCTTGACGGAGCGGATTCGACGGGTGAGATCCCTAGTGCTCGGCAACGCTCGCCTCCGGGTGTTCCTGCAGGAACAGATCCGCGGCCTTGTCGATGAGGACGCCGAGCTTCTCGCCGTTCTCGTCGGTCAGGTCCCCGGTCGAGTTGATGGCTTCCAGAATGTCAGCCCCCTCGGCCTCGACAAAGCTGTGCATGTGCGGTTCGAATGCGCCGATGGCGGATACCTTGAGGTTGTCCATGTGGCCTTTGGTCCCGGCGAACATGGACACGATTTGGAGCGAAACCCGCAGCGGCACGAACTGGCCCTGCTTGAGGATCTCGAGCAGCCTTTCGCCTCGTGCGAGCTGGCGCTGGGTGGCCTTGTCGAGATCAGAGCCGAACTGGGCGAAGGCTGCGAGTTCGCGATACTGAGCGAGTTCGAGTCGGAGTGAACCGGCGATCTTCTTCATCGCCTTGATCTGGGCGTTGCCGCCGACTCGGCTGACCGAGAGACCGACGTTCACCGCCGGTCTTTGGCCGGCGAAGAAGAGGTCTCCTTCGAGGTAGATCTGACCATCGGTGATGGAGATGACGTTGGTCGGAATGTAGGCCGAGACATCACCCATCTGGGTCTCGATCACGGGCAGCGCGGTCAGGCTGCCGCCACCGAGTTCGTCGTTGAGCTTGGCGGCGCGCTCGAGCAACCGCGAGTGGAGATAGAAGACATCGCCCGGGTAGGCTTCGCGGCCCGGCGGGCGGCGGAGCAGGAGCGAGATCTCGCGGTAGGCCTGGGCGTGTTTGGTGAGATCGTCGTAGAAGCACACGGCGTGCTGGCCGTTGAGCATGAAGTACTCGCCGAGCGCGGCGCCGGCATAGGGCGCGAGGTACTGCAGCGGCGCCGGCTCCGACGCAGTCGCCGAAACCACGATGGTGTGATCCATGGCGCCGTGCTTTTCGAGGGCGGCGATCACCTGCGCCACGGTCGAGGCCTTTTGGCCGATGGCGACATAGATGCAGACGTTGCCGGTGCCCTTCTGGTTGACTATGGAGTCGAGGATCACCGCGGTCTTTCCGGTCTGGCGGTCACCGATGATGAGCTCGCGTTGGCCGCGACCGATGGGGATCATCGAGTCGATGGCCTTGATGCCGGTCTGCATCGGCTCCTTCACGGGCTGGCGGGCGACGACGCCGGGAGCGGTCCGCTCGAGCGGATAGCGTTCGGACGATGCCACCGGGCCTTTGCCGTCAAGGGGGCGACCAAGGGGATCGACCACACGACCGATCATTTCCGGCCCCACCGGGATGTCGAGAATTCGCTTGGTGCGGCGAACCTCGTCACCCTCTTTGATGTGGTGCACCTCTCCCATGAGCACAGCGCCGACGTTGTCGTCCTCGAGGTTGAGGGCGAGACCGTAGACGTCGTGGGGAAGCTCGAGGAGCTCTCCCATCATGGCCCCGTCGAGGCCGTAGACACGGGCGATCCCGTCGCCGACGGAGATGACCGTTCCCACTTCCGACATGTCGATCGTGGTTTCCTGGTCTTCGATCTGGCGCCGGATGATGTCGGCGATTTCGGCGGCTTTGATCTGCATATTGCTACCCCTGTTCGATGACGG
The DNA here is from genome assembly GCA_965533305.1 of uncultured bacterium. Taxonomy (GTDB): domain Bacteria; phylum Acidobacteriota; class Thermoanaerobaculia; order Thermoanaerobaculales; family Sulfomarinibacteraceae; genus JAHECW01. The sequence goes on from CBESWV010000197.1 coordinate 5,960, forward strand.
TTTGCCGGCTCAGCCGATCCACCTGTCCGACGAGAGACCCGTCGAAGACCTTGGAACCAACCTGGACCTTGAAGCCGGCGAGAAGCTCCGGGTTGTGGACGAAATCGGCGACCACGGTGGTCCCCATCACGGCGCTCATGACCTCGGCGATCCGACGGCGGTCGGCCTCGTCATAGGTCGTGGCGAGCTCGACATGGGCCCGGGAACGACCGAGTTCGCGGTCGACCAGATCCCGATAGGTATCTGCGATATCTCGCATGTGCTGCATTCGGTACTGCTGTTGGACAACGTGGCAGAAACGGCGGACAGGCTGGGTGATCCCCAGGTTGTCGAGGACCTGGTCGATGATCACCGTCTTGGTCTCGGGATCCACCATGGGTGTGACCAGCGCGCGTTCGAACTCGGGCACCTCTTCGAGGGCTTTGGCGATGCCGTCGAGCTCGTCGATCACGGCTTCTTTGCGCTCCGGGCACTGGTCCTGAACCACCTCGAAGAGCGCCTTTGCGTAGGGCATGGCTCTGAATCGAGACATGGTTACTCCTTATCCGGGAGATTCTCGAGGGCGCCGAGACTTTGGGTGAGCACTCGTTGCTGATCCTCGTCGGTCATGGTCTTGGCCAGGAGCTCCTTGGTGAGCTGAGCGGTCAGCGCGGCAGTGTCTTTGGCGAGCTGCTGGCGCGTTTCCGCCTGGCGGCGGGCGATCTGATCATCGACCCGATGCATGAATCGCGCTTCGTCCTCGCGTGCCTGAGTGTCGATTTTCTCGGCTTCGGATTTGCCGAGAGCTTCCGCCCGCTCCTGCATTTCGACGACTTCGGCTTCAACCTTCGCCAGGCGTTCGCTCACTTCGGCCCGAAGCTTGTCGGCCTCGGCAAGTTTGTCGCGAGCCTCGGCGAGGTTCGCCTTGACGTCATCACCACGGGTCTTGAGGGTCTCGGTGATGGGTTGACCGACAAATTTGTTCAACAGGAAGAGGAAAAGAGTGAGGTTGGCTGCGAGAAGAACCCGGATCGCGGCACTTGGGAGAAAAGCGGGATTTTGCGGCTCGTCGATGAGGAACGCAAAGATCAAGAAAACGACAAAGGCCAGAGCCCAGAAGAGCTTGTCCTTCACTGGGAAACCTCCCTGCCGAGGAGCCGGCTCGCGAATAGCTTGGCCAGATCGCCGGCCCGAACCTTGAGGTCGGCGCGCGCTTCAGCGGCCTCGGTGTCGAGCACCCCCATGGCCTCATCAAGTTTGCCGTCGGCAAGTTGACGAGTCGTGTCGAGAGTAGCTTGTCGCCGATCGAGGGCCTGCTGCTGGAGGCCGTTTCGAACCCCGGCCGCCGCTTTCGCGGCGTCCCCGAGTTCCGATTCGAGGCGGGCCGTCTCATCCAGGTACTCCTGGTGTTTCGACTGCCACTCTCTCTCGGCACCCTCGATCCGACCACGGCGCTCAGCGAGCACTGCACCGACCGGTTTGAGGAGGAATTTCTGGATCAACCAATAGGTCAACCAGAAACACACCATGACGATAATCAGCGAAAAATTCGGAGGTTGCATCCGCGGCTCCTGGCCTTGGCACTCCCGCCTCTTTGCAGGGCGACTCAAA
>CBESWV010000198.1:0-7549 GCA_965533305.1 uncultured bacterium
CGAGTCTCCATGGAAAGATTTGGGATCCGCCTCGATGCGGCCACGTCAAAGCGGTAGTTGATGCCTCGGAGCAGGCGCTCCGCCACCGCCCGCATCCGATCGATCATTGCCTCGATGCTGTCGTGTTCGGGGTCGATGTACCAGACGATGTCGCGGACCCCATCGACCATGCGAACCGCGGTGTCGCGGATCATGGCCAGATCCTCTCGTTGGGGCTCATCTAGGGCGGGGTTCTTACGGATCATGTCGGCGACCACCGCCACCCCGCTGAGATCGCTTGAAAGGTCATCGTGGAGATCACCCGCGATGCGCAGCCGCAGTTGCTGGACCTCGTGGGCCTTGGTTCTTCGGTAGTTGCGGACCCAAAGCAGGGCGCCGACCATCAGGGCTGCGACCAGAAGCTTGAACCACAGGGTCTGCCACCAGGACGGTCGGACCAACACTTTGAGCTGCAACCCCTCCTCGTTCCACACTCCATCGTTGTTGCAGCCGCGAACCCGAAGGAGATACTCACCGTGGGGCAGCCGGCTGTACTGGGCGAAACGCCGGTCACCGGCATCGATCCACATGGGGTCGAAGCCCATGAGGCGGAAGGCGTATCGGTTCTGATTGGGACTGGTGAAACTCAGCGCCGCGAATTGAACCACGAGCATCACGTCAGTGGGCTCGAGTTCGATTCTCTCGAGTTCGTGGGGGCTGATTCTGCGGGTGCCTCGATCACCGGTGATCTCGATCCCGGTCAGCCGGATGGGCGGAATGAGGTCGTTGTTCCGGATCTTCGTCGGATGGAACCATGTCAGACCGTCGAGCCCACCGAAATAGAAGGTCCCGTCCCTGGTCGTACAGGCCGCGTGGCGATTGAACTCGGTGTTGCCGAGGCCGTCGACGCTCGAGTAGCGCCGCAGCCGAGACCGGCCGGACGCTTCGGGATCGAATCTGGCCAGACCCTGGTTGGTCGCAAGCCAGAGTTTGCCGGTCTCGTCCGGGAGAAGGGAGAAGACCGATGATCCGGGAAGATCGGCGCCCGCGAGTTCGAGGACCACCGAGTCCGTCCCCATGTCATGTCTTGCCAGCCCAACCGCGGTACCCACCCAAACGGTGTCGTCGTCCTGCGGCACCAAGGTCCAGGTTCCGGTGCTTCGCACAGGAGTCGCGCTGGGCGTCGTCAACGGAAGGCGTCGTACCGTGTCCGAAACAGGGTCATACCGAAAAACCCCTTCGGGAGAACCCGCCCAGACAATGCCGTCGTCGTCGACGGTGAGGGAATCGATGATCGGCGCACCCGACCCCTCCTGCTGTTCGAGGTCGATGGGTCGATAGATTCTCGATCCGGGATCGTAGAGGGCCAGACCTTGGCGACTTCCGGTCCAGACCTCACCAGCGCGTCCGCTCATCACGACCTGTATTGGCTCTTCGATAGCAATCGGGTGATGAACGATACGTCCCGACTCGAGATCGAGTCGAGAGAGGCCGCCGGCGGCGATCCACAGCCCTCCCATACCGTCGGGGGCAAGATCCCAGACGATGTCGTCGAGGAGGGCGTCGTTTCCGCCTCCAACCCGATGGTATCGGCCGAGGATCCGGCAGCTGCGATCCAACTGGAACAGGCCGTTGCCGAAGGTGGCCACCCAGAGAGTCGTGTCCGCTCCTTCGACGATTGCCGAGACGGCGGCTGATTGCGGTCCGTCGCTGGTGGGTGTTGGTTGGACGAGGCAGTGGTGAAACGCTTTGGCCTGTGGATCAAGCGCAAAGAGGCCTCCCTGGGTGCCGATCCAGAGGATGCCCGATCGTCCGACCAGCAGCGTCCGCACAAAGGTGTCGAGGTAACCGTGGGGGGAGGGGATCATTGTTTCCGGAACGTCCGGTTCCTCCAGAGGGTCACGCAGGTAGAGTCCCGTGTTGTCGCCGAACCAGAGTGCACCGTCGGAGGCGGGTGCGATGGCCCGGGTCTCTCTCCGGCGATCTGTCCGGTTCTCCGGGTCGTGGGTGTTCAGGTGGTCGATGAACGGTTCCGGCCCTTCAGGATCTGTCCAGGGCGTCCCCGAGTCGTCGACGAACAACGCCCACGAGGCAGGGACATCGGTCGCGACGGTTCCGAACCCGCCATCGACACCGAGGCGCTGAATCGAGAGGGCGTGTCCTTCGCCCACGAGGATCCAGAGATGACCGGCGCCGTCCACGTGACCCGCGCGGACCGTGTCGTGGGCGATGGGCGGCGTCGGTGCTGCCCGAGCCGAGAAGTGGACGACTTCCGACGAGGTCACGTCGTACCGAAAGAGGCCTGAGCCGATGGTTCCGAACCAGAGATGTCCCTTTGGATCTTCCAGGGCGAAGGTCACATTGGCGCCATCGAGTTCCTCATGGGCGAGGATCTCGTCGTGGCCTGAGAACCGTTGCTGCGCTCGGTCAAAGGCCTGCAACCCGTTGTTTGTCCCGATCCAGAGAGTCCCCCGGGAGTCTTCGAGGAGTGCGGTCACCGCCCCGCCTGCGAGCCCGTGGGGATCCAGCGGATCGTACTTGTGGACCAGGGTTTCGATCCCGTCGAAGCGGGCGAGGCCGTTGGATGTTCCGATCCACAGGAATCCATCACGGTCCTCGAGCAGGGAGAGCACGGTTTGGTGGGGAAGACCCGGTACGGAAACCGGGCGTATCAGAGGGCTCTTTTCGGCAGGGACCGCGCCCGCACTCGTGGCTAAGAACACGGCGAGAAACATCCAGAGCAACGGTGAAACAAAGCAGCAGGTCGACGAGATCATCGGCCCCAACGATGGGGCGACAATTCGACGGCAAGGAGCAATGCGACCCATCTGTTTCAAACCCGGGCGAGCCTAGCATGAGGGCGGCCTCACGTGTTTTCGCGATTGTGGAAGACCTGTTCAATTGGGTAATATTTCCGTGTGGATTTTGTACGAATCGGCGCGAATCGGGCGGAGTCGAATACTCGCTCCAACCTTTGTTTTTTCGAATATCTGTGGAGGTGACCCGTGAGGTCCGCCCTTGGAATGATGATGCTCCTGTGGTGTGTGATTTCTCCTCTTTCCGCCGCAACCCTGATCGTTGATCGCGTCGACGACGACCCAGCGGCAACGGCATGCACCGCTGCGCCAGATGACTGCAGCCTTCGTGGCGCCACAATCGCAGCCAACGCCGCCGCAGGCACCGACACCATCGTCCTTTCGGCGGCCACCTATGACCTGACGGTGGCTGGAGAACTCGAGGATCTCTCTGCCACCGGCGATCTGGACATCACCGATGACCTCATCATCCAGGGCGCCGGTTCCGATCTCAGCATCATCGACGGCGGTGATCTGGATCGGGTGTTGCACGTGCCGGCCTTCTATATCACCCTCGATATCACCGACCTCACCATCCGCAACGGCCGGGCCGAGAGCAACGGCGGCGGCGGTGGATTGCGCGGCGACCACTTGACGTTGACCATGACCAACGTCGTCGTCAAAGAAAACGAAGCACACAATGAGGCATTTTCCACCGGTAGCGGTGGTGGATTGAATATCAGGCACGGATCGGCCGCCCTGACCAACTGCACCTTCTGCGACAACTTCAGCGAGGAAGCTGGAGGTGGCGGGATTTCGGCTTTATATCTCACCAGTTTCACGGTCGATCAGAGCACCGTCTGCCGCAATGACGGCGGTGGGATCTACTATCAAAGCACTAATGGTCCGGCAAATATAACCGACACGATCTTCGACGGCAACATCGCAACAACGACGTACGACGGCGGTGGACTCTTGCTGTCCGGAGCCACCGAGGTGACCATCACGCGCTGTGATTTCATCCACAACAGGGCGATGTGGGGCGCCGGGATCTCCGTGAGGAACTCCAATTCGGTGGATATCATCGACTCAACCATCGACGCCAACGGCGGCACTGATGGTGAACCGAATACGCCGTTCTCCACGCACCGGGGTGGGGGAATCTACGTCTATAGCGGGGCTCTCACAATCACTGCCTCCACAATCTCCGCAAATGGCGCGTATAGCGGGGGCGGAATATACCTGACCGAAGGGTCCCCGTCGATCACTGTTCTCAATTCCACCATCAGCGGCAACAGCGCTGACACTTCAGGGGGTGGTGTCTTTGTCGAAGTCGGCGATGTCACCATCAACAACACCACCGTGACCGGCAACCGCGCCACCGCGATCGAGGGCTACAACGGCGATGGCGGTGGATTCTACAACCAGGGCGGCACGATCACGATTCGCAACGCGATCCTCGCCGGGAACATTGACCCGCCTGACGCGTGGAACACCGTTTTGGCGGACGACTGCGGTGGCGCCGGTGGGATCGTCTCCGACGGCTACAACATCCTCGGCAACGACACCGGCTGCACATTCACCGCCGCCGCCGGCGATCAGATCGGCACCGGGGCGGCGCCCGTGGATCCGCTGCTCGGAGCCCTTGCCGCCAACGGCGGTCCAACCCTGACCCACGCCCTCGAAGTGGTGAGCCCGGCCCTGGACGCGGCGAACCCGGCGGTTCCGGGGAGCGGCGGCAGCGCCTGCGAGAGCCACGATCAGCGGGGGGTTCCCCGGCCGGCCGATGGTGATCCCGTTCCCGGCGCGATCTGCGATATCGGCGCCTACGAAGCACTCACGACCTTGGCGGATCTCAGCGTCAACAAGGACGACGTCGTTGATCCGGTGCATGTCGGCGACACGATTTCCTACACCGTGACGGTCACCAACAGCGGCCCCGACGAGGCGGCTGGAGTCGTGCTCACCGACGATCTCCCGGTCACCGTCACCTTTGTCTCGGCGACACCGACGGCGGGGAGCTGTGTCGGCTCCCCGGGAGCAGCCCAGGTCTCGTGCGATCTCGGCGTGATCGCAAGCGGTGGATCGGTGGACGTGGCGATCGAGGTCACGGCGCCGGCAACCTCGCAGCCGGTGGTCAACACGGTCACCGTCGGCGCGCTGACGCCGGATCCGAATACCGCCGACAACGTGGACACTGAGAACACCTCGGTGGAGGTCCTCACCGGCCCCGATCTCCAACTGGTCAAGGTAGACGACGCGGACCCCGTCGTCGTCGGCGATCACGTCACCTACACCATTTTCCTGACCAACGACGGCAACCTCTCGGCCGGCGATGTCGAGCTGATCGATGATCTGGCCCCGAGTGCGAGCTATGTCTCGAGCTCGTCGGTTCCCACTGGGGTCTATCTCCCGGGTGAACATCGGGTCACTTTCGACATCGGCGCTGTTCCGGTCGGTACCACCGAAATCGCAACGGTGACGGTTGCCTCTCCCTTGAGCTCACGGGTCATTCACTCTCAGGCCACCGCGACATCGGTGGAGCTCGACATGGACCCGGCGGACAACACGGCCGGCGAGTCGACGGCGGTTCAGGTTCTCAACCCGGTCCCGTCGACGGTGATTCTGCCGCGAACCGGTCAGGACGCGTGTTATGACAGCGTGGGCGATCCCATCGCCTGCAACGGCACCGGTCAGGACGCGGAGTTCGGCTCCGGTGTGGCCTGGCCGTCACCGCGCTTCAGCGACAATGGCGACGGCACCCTGACCGACAATCTCACCGGTCTCATGTGGCTCGGCGATACCAACTGCGTCTTCACCAACTATCCGGAGTTCGACAACGACATCGGATACTTCGACCCGCCGGGGACCGTTGCCGACGGCAAGCTTTTCTGGTCGACCGCGCTGTATTTCGTATCCCAGGTCAACGGCGGCGCCTACCCGAACTGCGCCTCCGGCTACAACGACTGGCGGATGCCGAACACCGTCGAGCTCCACAGCATGGTCCATCCATTGGAGGAGGTGCAGTCGGATTGGCTGACGGCCCAGGGATTTTTAAATCTCAGCCAAACGGCCTACTGGACCTCCACCACCAAGCTCAATTTCAGCAACCCGGCGGAGACCAATCTCGCGCACTCCGTCTCGATGATCGTCGGATACATCTCAACGAATCAGAAGTACGGGAGTCAGCCGTGGGCGCTTCCGTTGCTGCAGGTCCGTGGAGGGAACGGTCCGGCGGCGGTGTGGCGATCCGGTCAGACTGTCAGCTACAGCCCGGGCGATGATGGAGATGTCGAAGCCGGAGCCGAGTGGCCGTCACCGCGCTTCGCCGACAACGGTGACGGCACCATCTCGGACAGTTTGACCGGGCTGGTGTGGCTCGAGGATGCGGACTCACCGACCACCGCGGGAGTTGGTCCCCGAACCTGGGATGAAGCTCTGGCCTTTGTCGATGATCTCAACAGCGGTGCGTACCCTGCCGTCACTCTTGGCGGACACTCGGACTGGAGGCTCCCGAACTTGAGGGAGATCATGAGTTTGATCGACTTCTCCGGTCACCCGATCCGTCTCCCCGCCGGGCATCCGTTCGCCAATGTGTCGGATGACCGCCTGTGGTACTGGTCATCCACCCCGGGCAGCAGCATCTACGTGTCGTGGTGGGTGGGCTTTAACGATGGAGGCGTGTCCCACTACCTCAGAACCCAGGCGATGAACGTCTGGCCGGTTCGGGCCGGTCACTTCATCTCGACGATCTCGGATGACGACGGCGACGGAATCCCCGACCAGGATGAGATGGGTCCCAACGGTGACGATCCGACATTCGACGGCAACGGGGATGGAATCCCGGACATCATGCAGGACAACGTCGCGTCGACTCAGACCTCCGCCGGTGGCGGTTACGTCACCGTGGCCTCCGGTGCCGGGACCACTTTGGGCGCTGTCGAAGCCTCGCCCAGTCCCTCACCGGGTGATCAACCTGCGGGCGTCTTCCCATTTGGTTTCTTCGATTTCACGGTGGGGAGCGTTTCAGCCGGTGGATGCACGACGGTCACGCTCTACCTGCCCCTCGATCCGGCCATCACCGGCTACTACAAATACGGCCCCGAGCAGGGGAACGTGGCCGATCATTGGTATGAATTCATGTATGACGGCACAACAGGTGCGGAGATCTTCCACGAATCCGCCCAGACCCGCATCGTGCTCCATCTCTGCGATGGATTGCGGGGCGACGATGATCTCGCCGCAAACGGCATCATCGACGACATTGGAGGGCCCATCACGGTGGATGGCGTTCTCTTTACCGATGGATTCAATACGAGCGATACATGCGGGTGGAGTTCGGCAACCTCGGGTTGTCCTTGAGCCTGGGCGACTGAGGGGGCGAGAATCAGCGGCGCCTTTCGGACTCCGCGCTCGCCTGCACTTGTAGTATTTCTTGACAATGCAGGTGTTCTCGGCCACCCGCCCTCGCAACCGGATTTGCTGAAAGATGGGTTTGAGACTGCGGCTGTCGTTGCGTTTCGAGGCAGGATGGCCTAACATTTTGTTGAAATCTAGGGGATGACAGAAGGGGAGAAGTTGACCGAACGACTTCGTGTTCTGATTTTGATTCTGATCATGGCGGTCGGCTCACTGCTGGTCGCAGCGATGACGATCTGGATCTTGTACAGCGCCGCATTCGACGAAGAGCGGTCGCGTCTGATCGAAACCGCTCAGAGCCAGGCGCGTCTGATCGAGGCGGTTGCCCGCTACGATCGATTCCACAACACCGACCA
>CBESWV010000199.1:0-7541 GCA_965533305.1 uncultured bacterium
CGGTTCAACTCCGCAATGGCGCGGTGGCTATCCGTGTCTATCTGCGTGATCTGTGGGCTGGCCGAGGTGCTGCGATGCTCCTATCCAGCATCCAGCATCGAAATCAACCCGCCTGTTTGACCGGCAGTTTTTTGGACTCGCGGTGGTCGTCCAGATACTGAATCGGCGGATCCTCGACCATCGGTTTGTCGGTGTCCGGGCCCATCAGGGCGACCTTGAGAGCCTTGAGCGGGTGGGCGAAGGTGTCATCGACAGCGGTGCCTTCGAAGCCGCAGTGGGCCATGCAGTTGTCGCACTTGGGGTTTCGGCCGGTGCCGTAGTGATCCCACTCGGTCTCTTCCATCAGCTCGGCAAAGGTCTCGGCATAGCCTTCGTCGACGAGCAGATAGCACGGCTTCTGCCAACCGAAGATGTTGTAGGTCGGGTTCGACCACGGCGTGCACTGGTAGCCCTGGTTTCCGGCGAGGAAATCGAGGAAGAGCGACGACTGGTTGAATGCCCATTTCTGCTTGCGTTCGGCGCCGCGTTTGAAGATCTCGCGGAAGAGCTGTTTGCTCTCGCGCCGGTTCATGAAGACATCCTGGCGCGGCGCGCGGCTGTAGCTGTAGCCGGGGGAGATCGTGATGGCTTCGACTCCCAACTCCATAACATCGTCAAAGAAGCTGGCGACCTCATCCGGGTCTTCACCGTTGAAGAGGGTGCAGTTGATGGTCACCCGAAAACCGCGCTCGAGGGCCTGTTTGATGGCGGCGACCGCGCGGTCGTAGACGCCATCGCGGCAGACTGAGGCGTCGTGGCGTTCTCGGTTGCCGTCGAGGTGGACCGAGAAGTTGAGGTAGGGCGAGGGTTCGTAGTCGTCCATCTTGCGCGCGAGCAGCAGAGCGTTGGTGCAGAGGTAGACAAATTTCTTGCGGGCCACGAGACCCTTGACGATCTCGGGCATCTCATCGTGTAGAAGTGGTTCCCCGCCGGGAATCGACACCACCGGTGCGCCGCACTCGTCCACGGCGGAGAGTGCTTGTTCGACGGTAAGACGTTTTTTGAGGATCTCGTCCGGATGGTCGATCTTGCCGCAGCCCGAGCACGCGAGGTTGCACTGGAAAAGCGGCTCGAGCATCATCGCCAACGGGTAGCGGTCGCGGCCCTTCAGCTTCTGCTTGATCAGGTATCCGCCTATGCGGAGCTGTTGAATCAGTGGGATGCCCATCGTTCTCCTCAGGTCAAACGCAGTGTCGTTCTGAATACATCGCGGACGCGCGGCCATTCCTGGGCGAACCAAGGGGTGAAGGCCTCGGGTTGCTCCTGAAACTCGCGGTCGAGTTCGTCCGGCGTGATCCATCGAACTGCGGAAATTTCGGTTGAGTTGGGTCGGGGCGGTTCTTCGCAGAGCCCGACATAGACCCAACAGATTTCGTGCTCAGATCCGAGGTCGAGGTACGGCGCCTGGTACTGGAAGGTGAAGAGGTGGTGAAAATCGGCGGCCATTCCGAGTTCCTGCTCCAGCCGGCGCCGGGTGGCCACCTCTATGGATTCGCCGCGACGAGGGTGGCTGCAGCACGAGTTCGACCAGAACATCGGCCAGAGGCGCTTCTCGGCGCTTCGCTGCTGCAGTAGAAGTTCTCCTGCGGAGTTGAAGATGAAGAGCGAAAACGCCCGGTGGAGGACGCCTTCGCCATCGTGGCACTCGCCCTTGTTAAGGTGTCCGATCTCGCGATCGGACCCGTCAACAAGGATGAGCGGCTCTTCCTCGCTCGATACCACCTCACTGGTGGGGTGAATCGCCTCTTCAGCCAATGCGGACCTCCATGGCCTGATAGCCGGCTCCCTGGATCGCGTCGATGACCGCGGTGGCGTTGTCCTGGCAAAGGGCGATCATGGAGCCGCCGCCGCCGCCGCCGGTGAGCTTGGCGCCGAGGGCGCCGTTCTCGCGGGCAACCTGGATGAGCTCTTCGAGCTCCCAGCTCGAGACCTGGAGACCGTTGAGCAGCCCCTGACAGATGTTCATGAGCTCGCCGAGCCGTTCGAGATCGTGGGTCTTGAGAGCCTCGAGGGCCTGCAGCGTCACGGCGTCGATCCCGCGGAAAACGGTGTCGTAGACATCGGGGTTCCGGTCGCGGCCGCTGCGGACTCGAGCCACCATCTTGGCGGTCAGACCCTCGACCCCGGTCATGCCGACGACGAAGGTGATGGGCTTGACGAGTTCGAGGGGCAGGATGACCGGTGGATCGGCCTTGCGGTAGACCAGCGGCTTCCCGAAGGTGGCCACGGTGTTGTCGATCCCAGACGGTGTCCCGTGGGCGACGCACTCACACTCGTAGGCGAGGGCGTTGACCTGATCGTCGGTGAGACCGAGTTCGAAGTGGCGGTCGATGGCGCGGATGATGGCCACCGCGACCGCGGCGGAGCCGCCGAGACCCATGGCGCGCGGGATCTCGGAATACACTTCGATCCGCATCGATCGATCGGTGAGGCCGAGTTTACGTAGAATCAATGCCGCAGGAACTTCGAACGACATCTGTGTCTCGGGATTCAGGCGGAGGCGCTGTTCGACGCCCCAGCGTGGGATCACCAGCCAAACACCGTCGTTGATGTCGACCACCCGCGCCCGCACCGCGAGCGGGATCGGAGCCGCGATGGCGCGGCTGCCGTAGACCACGGCGTGTTCGCCGAAGAGGATGATCTTGCCGTTGCCGGCCGACATCTCTTCGCGTTCATCGTGGGCAATCCCTTGACCCGCCTGGTTTCTCACCTCGGTGACGAGCTCCCTGGCCTTCCAGACCTTGATTTCGCCCGACTCGACCAGTCTGTCGACGACCGAATCGAAGATCTCGGGTGTGGCGCCGGCTGCGGTGGCGACGCTACGGGCGTGGAGGGTCATGTGGCCGCGTTGGATCCCGTCGGTGACAAGGGCCCGAAGCGCGGAGAAGTTCTGCGCCAACCCCACCGCGGCCATGACTTCGGCGAGCTCTCGCGATGAATCGACGCGTACGAGCCGGAGATTCATGCTGACCGATGGGTTGGACTGGAGTGGGCCGCCGACGATGCCGACCCGCAGCGGCAGTTCGATTTCGCCGACGAGGGCACCGTCGTCGCCCTTGGTCCAACGCGAGAGCGAGGTGTAGCGCGTTCCGCGCGCGGCAAAGGCGTGGGCGCCGGCTTCGACCGCGCGCCAATCGTTGCCGGTGGCCAGGGCCACCGCATCGATTCCGTTCATGATGCCCTTGTTGTGGGTCGCCGCGCGGTAGGGGTCGATCGCGGCGAACTGGCTCGCGATGATGATGCCGTCACGAACCTGCTCGCCATCGTGGCCTTTCGTTTTGAGGTTCTCCACCGGGATCTTCACCGATGCGCGGACCAGCGAGCGATCGGCAAGATTCGAAAGAATGCGGAGAAAGACCTTGCCGCCGGTGAGGCTTTCAATAAACGAGGCGACCCCTTCGCACATGGTGTTCACGAGGTTGGCGCCCATGGCGTCACGGGTGTCGACGAGAAGATGGACCACCAGCATCTCGGAGGTGTCGGGGGTGGCGGGATGAAGAATCACCTCGAGATCCACCGCACCGCCGCCCCTCGCGACCATCCTTGGATGGAGGCCGTTGGCGAGATTGATCACCTCTGACTTGCGGCTTTCGAGGATCTGTCTGGCCTTGACCGGGTGGGGGACATCCACCAGTTGGATCTGACCAATGAGGATGGGAGCAGAGCTCGACGCGACGAACCCACCCGAGAGCCGGGCGGTCTTGGCGGCAAAGCTGAGAGCCGCGACGATGGAGGGCTCTTCCACTGCGAGTGGCACGACGTGGTCCTTGCCATTGATGAGGAAGTTGAGCCCGAGACCGACGGGGATGCCCATCACGCCGATGACGTTTTCGATCATGGTGTCGGCGTCGTTGATATCGAGGAGGGTGTCGCCGTTGACCAAAGCCTTGCAATCCTGCGAGGAGAGCAGACCCCGGTCACGGACGGTCCGAAGGCGTTCCTGGACCGACAGCTTGTGGAACGATGAGAAGGCGGAGCTGGTCAAGAGGTTGTCGATTCCTTTCGAATCTGGGAGGGAGCTCCGTTTGCGGTATCCAGAGGGAGTCCCCGACTGGCGGTGTTGAACAGTTTTGTCAGTCCGTCGTTGCTGCGGACGAGTGCACTCGAGCCGGCGATGATGGCGGCAACGCGGGGTCGAGTGACCTTGACCTGCGTCCCCGAGGTAAACAACGGATCGTTTGAGATCTTTCCAAGCGTGGAAACCGCGAGCAGAACGGCCCAGATCAGAAAGCGCCGGATTCCGGTCTCGTTGCTCGGGATTGCCAGCGTATAGGCCAGAGCCTCGCGGAGATGGCCGCGGGCGATGTCGACGAGATCGAGCATTGAGGCCGCGAATGCCGGACCGTTTCCTTTGTGGCTCGGCGCCAGCTCGGTCAGATCGTATCCATGACGCTCGAAGACGTCTCGTGGAAGCCAGCATGTTCCGTGCTCGAGGTCATCCCAGATGTCTTTGAGGATATTGGTCATCTGGAGACCGAGACCGAAACTGACGGCCCGCGTCGTGAGTTGATCGCGGTTGGCGTCGATATCGGGCGAATAGCCGCAGAAGAGCTCGGTGAGCATCTCCCCGACGACACCGGCCACGAAGTAGCAGTATCGTTCGTACTCGGCCACGTCAGACAGCCCAGCGCGGTTCCTGCTCCGTGCGAACCGGGCCATCCCGTGGCTCATGGTGTCGAGGCATCGTTGGATGGCGATGCGTTGCCGCGGATGCATTTCTCGGGTGACCTGCAGCACCCGGGGGCTCTCCTCGATCAGCTCGACCTCAGCCGCCAATGTGCTCGGCGCCAGAAGTGGCGCGAGTTCAGCCGCAAATTCAACCGCTCCGCGGCCGGTTGTGGCCGCCTGGAGAAAGGAACTGTGAAATCGATCCTTGGTGTTGGGATCGAGGAGTGGATCGTCCTCGATGGTGTCGGCGATTCGACACAGGAGGTAGGCGTTGGTGACCGCCTCCCGCAGACCGGTCGGGAGTTGGGGGATGGTCAGTGCAAAGGTCCGCGAAACCCCGAAGAGCAGGCTCTCGTGCCATGACCGGTCGTGGTTGAGATCCTGGTTCTCTCCACGTCGAGGGTCGATTTCCGACCCGTCGATCTCCAGCGGACTGGTGTTCTCCATTTCCATCGCCCCTCAGGTCCAAGACCGCGCGTGCGCGTTCTCCATCAAGAACTGTGATTCACGCCTGTTTATTCTCGGTGAAGACCTTTGGCCCCGCCTCCCTCGTTCTTGGGTAAAAACGAGGGGGGTGTTCTATCACGAAAGACCCGTGTCTTCCACAACCAACCCCGGGCGTTGCCCGATGACGATTGGGGTTTTCCTCGTGTTCTCCGGAGAAGATACCACGCAGTGGCGTGGATTTCCTGCCATATTACGCCGTGGGGAGACGGACTGCGTGGGCAGGATGCAAAAACCCTAAAACCGTGCCGTGTAGAATCCGAGCGGGATCACGGTCATGGAGGATGTCAGATATGGATTTCACCGACAAGAGAGTACTGATCACCGGTGGTTCGCGAGGCATCGGCCGAGCTTGCGCCCTGGGTTTCGCGGAACGCGGGGCTCGGGTGGCGATCAACTACCGTTCAAACGTTTCGGCGGCCGAGGCGACCCTTTCTGAGCTTCCCGGCGACGGCCACGTCATGCTGCAGGCTGATGTGACTGACCCCAAGGCCGTTGAGAACCTGGTGGCGGAAGCCATCAAGGCCCTGGGCGGGCTCGACATCGCTGTCAACAACGCCGGCATCTGGGTCGACCACGTCCTCGAAGAGGTCGACTACGACGAGTGGCAGACCGCATGGGAAAAGGTCCTCCAGGCGAATCTGCTGGGGCCGGCCAACGTCAGCTACTGCGTGGCGCGCCACATGATCGAAAACGGCGGCGGTCGTATCGTCAATGTCTCGTCGCGCGGTTCGTTCCGCGGCGAGCCCAACGGCCCCGCCTACGGCGCAAGCAAAGCCGGACTCAACGCCATGAGCCAGAGTCTGGCCAAACGGTTGGCGCCGCACAACATCACGGTCGGTGTGGTGGCGCCGGGTTTTGTCGACACCGAGATGGCGGCACGCTACAAGGACACCAACATGTGGGACGACATCATGAATCAGAGTCCCTTCGGCCGGATCGCCAAACCGGAGGAGGTCGCGGCGGCGGTCTTCTTCCTCGCCTCGGAGGGCGCCGAGTTCTCCACCGGCGCCATCATCGATGTCAACGGGGCGTCGTATCTGAGGACGTGAGCTCATCGGGTGAGCTGACTGGAGCGATCTCATGCAAGTGCGAACCTATCGGAAGATCCACCGATGGCTGGGGCTTGTCGTGGGTATCCAACTCGTTTTCTGGACTGCGAGCGGGTTGTTTTTTGCGCTCAATCCCATCGAGAAGGTCCGTGGCGAGAGCGAGCAGGCGGAGCCGACGACCTTAGTTGCCGGCGTATCCATCGCTTCTCCGGATGAAGCACTCCACGACTTGAGGGCGATCCACGGTGATGTGGAGGTGCTTTCGGTGCTTCTTCGGCCGCACCTGGGGACCTCCGTCTATGAGATCAGATTCCGCAGTGAAGAGGTCACAGGTTGGGCGTTGGCCGACACGACGACCGGGCGTCTTCGGGATCCTGTCGGACGGGACGAGGCCGTCGCCCTTGCCCTTGCCGATTTCTCTGAGCCGGTCGAGATCGAAGGCGTGGCTCGGCTCACCACCGCCGATCCTGATTCGGAGTACCGCGGGCGGCCGCTTCCGGCTTACCGGGTCGACCTTGCCCATCCGCTGGGGACGAGGATCTATGTTTCGGAGGAGCGGGGAGTGGTCACAGCTCGGCGGAACGACCGATGGCGGGTCTTTGATTTTCTCTGGATGTTCCACATCATGGATTACGAAGCTCGGGATGACTTCAACACCCTCGTTCTTCAGGTGGCGTCCAGCCTCGGTCTGATCACCATCCTCAGCGGATTTGTCCTTGCAGGAGTCACTTCACCAAGACTACGGCGTTGGTCCGAGGGAATGAACGTCTTTGTCAGGCGTTTGACCAAGTAGTCGACAGGAAAACGAGAAGCCGTATCATTTGAGGCGCAATGGAAAACCACACCAGCCCTGAACCCAGCCCCGCCCGTAGCCGGCTCCACCGCTGGTTGCTGGTGACCGCCGGCGTGGCGCTGGTGGGAATCGGTGCGGTCGGGGTCTTTGTCCCCGGGCTGCCGACCGTTATTTTTCTGCTCGGCGCCTCGTGGTGCTTTGCCCGGAGCTGCCCGTGGCTCGAGGACCGTCTGATCCGGATTCCGCTCTTCAAACCGTTTCTGATCTATCTCGACAACGGCGCACAGATGCCGCGCAAGGTGGTGATCTGGACCCTGATCATCATGTGGACCGCCATCGCCTTGAGTTCCATCATCGTGAGCACCGGTGAGAATCCGCGACCGATGCTGGCGGCGGTCATCGGTGTGGCCGGACTCATCGGCAGCTTCTTCGTCATCCGCATGGGCAACAAGCGGGTGGGGGTCGAGGAGCAATCAGGAAGCTGA
>CBESWV010000200.1:0-7520 GCA_965533305.1 uncultured bacterium
GTGGCAGCAACCGTGGCAGCAACCGTGGCAGCGGCATCACGGGATCGGGATCGGACACGGACACGGACACGGACGCGGACGCGGGATCACACCCATGCGATGATATTCGGGTGAGCGACGAGTCCCACATCCAGTTCTTCGAATTCAAGGCCCGGAAGTTCTGCACCTGGTTCGAAGTGACGAGCGCCACGGGCCGGTACGACGGCATCCGGGCGACTCACGTGGTCTCGGGACTGGTCGCTTCGGCGGCGAAGCTCATGCGCATTCGTCTCGCCGGGATGCCCCAGGATCCCGAAACCGCCGGTCTCCGCACCCCGCCACCGAAAACGGTCACGGGCACCTTTCCCGTCGAGTGCCGCGCCGACTGGGCCGAAATCTGCGACCACCGTCAACGGACCGGCGGGCTGCCCGGTTGTCTCGCCGAGGTGCAGCGCGAACTCCACATCGGTCTCGAGATCCTCGACGAGGGCCGCCCCTACGAGGCAATCTCCCACTGGCAGCTGGGCTATGTCCACAACTGGGGCGAGCTCGCCATCTGCGCGCTGATGATGATGCACAGCGACCTGGCGAAGTCGGCCAGGAGCTGACAGTCAACTTCAGCTAGCTGTCGACTTCCTCGTGCTCACTCCTCAACCGGTGGACCTCCTCGTCATAAACCTCGAGGACCCGTTGGTAGGAGAGCATGCCCATGGCCATCGATGGCGGCGGTCCGGAGAGCACCGGGAGATTCTCGTGTCTGAAGGCGGTGAATCGCCGCACCGCCGTATGCAGGTCGTCGTCGAGTTCGAGATAGGCCATGGTGCTCGCCGCCACCGACAGATCCGAGGCCACCAGGAGCGACCAAACATCCGGGCTCGCCATCATCCGCCGGACATCGGTCATACTGAACAACCCGATGACCAATCCCTCGGCGTCGACGACCGGGAAAGCATGCTGCTCACTCGGTGCGACCTCTCCGAGAATCCTCTCGAAAGGGGTGCCCGGGGAAAAGGTGATCAACTCCTGCTCCTGGTCCACGACTTCGCGAACCGTGAGTCTTTCCAGCACATCCATCTGGAGATCGCCGATGTGGGCCGGCGAGTCGATCCGCGTCGGAACCTGAGCCTCGTAGATCGACACGCCCCGCATGAGAAGAAAGACCACCGAACAGACGAGCATCAACGGCACCAGCAGATTGTACGACCCACTCATCTCGGCGACCATGATCAGTGAGGCGATGGGCACCTTCGCGACACCTGCAAAGAAACCGCCCATCCCGACCAGGACGCACGCCGCCGTGGCCGGGGCAAAACCGGGCGCAAGCCGCTCCGCTGCAGCGGCGAAGACCGCCCCGGTGACTCCACCGATGACCAGGGACGGCGCGAAGACCCCGCCCGATCCGCCCGAGGAGATGGTGAACGAGGTCGCGAGGATCTTGGCCGGCAGCAGCAAGAGCAGAATCTTGAGCGGCAAAGCACCGTCGAGAGTGAGCTGGAGCCATCCGTATCCGCCCGACATGACCTGGGGCACCACCAACGCCAACATCGCGACGAGCAATCCACCGATGGCCGGCTTGAACATCGCCGGCACCGGGAGCTTGGCGAAGACCAGTTCCCGCATGCCGTAGAAGACCTTGATGTAGAGGAAGCCCACCACCGCGAGGACGATCCCGAGGACCAGATATGCGAGAAGCTCCCGCGGCGCGGTGAACTGCTCGATATGGGTTTCAAAAATCGGGTGCCAGCCGGTGAGTGAGGCGTTTACCACATAGGCGACGATGGAGGACATGATGGCCGGGATCAAAGCCTCGGACTCGTAGTCGTTCTCCGAGTAGAGCACCTCAATGGCGAAGAGGGCGGCGCCGAGGGGCGCCCGGAACATCCCACCAATACCGGCCGCCATACCGCAGATGACGAGAATCCTGCGATCGAGGGTCGGCAACCGGAGCAACTGCGCAAGATAGGAGGCGAAGCCGGCGCTGATGTGGGCCACCGGACCCTCGCGGCCCGCCGAACCACCCGATCCGATGGTCAGCGCCGATGCGACCAACTTGATGGGGATGATGCGAGGACGAAGGATCGCCCCTTTCTGGTGGTAGGCGTTGATGACCGCATCGGTGCCGTGACCTTCGGCCTCCGGCGCGAATTTATTCACGATCCAACCCACCAGAAGACCCGCACCCGGAAGCACGAGCAGCAGGAGCCACGGTCGTTCCGGAAGGTGCCAACCACCCCCATCCGTCGCACCGTGGCCGGGCGCTTCAAAACCCACGACCCTGTTGAGAAGCAAACCGGACACGCCTTCGACTCCCCAGGTGAGGGCCGCCGCGCCAAGACCGGCGACGACACCGATCAAGAGCGCCAGGACAAGCCACCGACCGAAGTTGTAGAGGTCGATTCGGGTGGCCAGCCGACCCAAACCGGTCAGAAGTCGAGAGCTCTGCGGCTCCACTGGGATCTCCGGGCCCGGCTCAACCGAACGCAGCCAAGGGCGGCGAACCGGTGGAATGCGTGTTCATCTGAATTCAGACCGTCGCGCCGACCAGCAGACAACCATTGGTTCCACCAAATCCGAAGGAGTTGGTCAAGGCGATCTTGATGGGCACTTCCCGGGCTATGTGAGCGACATAGTCGAGGTCGTTTTCGGGATCGGGATTGTCGAGGTTGATGGTTGGCGGGATGATGCCTTCCTTCACCGCCATCACCGCAATCCCAAACTCGAGTCCCCCTGCGGCGCCGAGCAGGTGACCGGACATGGATTTGGTGGAAGAAACCAAGATCTTCTCGGCATGAGGGCCGAAGACCCCTTTGATGGCAATGGTTTCAACGCTATCGCCCGCCGGTGTCGAGGTGCCGTGGGCGTTGACATAGTCGACATCCTCGGGGTTGAGCTTGGCATCCTGGAGTGCAGCCCGCATGCATCGGATGGCCCCATCCCCATCCTCCGAGGGCGCCGAAATGTGGTGGGCATCTGAGGACATCCCAAAGCCCAGAACCTCGGCAAGGATCGGCGCTCCCCGCTTGCGGGCGGACTCGTACTCTTCGAGCACCACGATGCCCGCTCCCTCACCAATGACAAACCCATCCCGGTCCCTATCCCACGGTCGCGATGCCCGTTGCGGCTCATCGTTGCGCGTCGACAGGGCCCGCATCGAGGCGAAGCCCGCGACCGGCATGGGTGTGATCACGGCCTCGGATCCGCCGGCGATGATGGTATCGGCATAGCCGTGGCGAATGTAGAGCGTCGCTTCGCTAATCGCGTGCGCGGAGGTCGCGCACGCTGTGCAGGTGGCCATGTTGGGACCTTTGGCCCCGGTACGGATGCTCACGACACCCGAACACATATTGATGATGCTGCCCGGAATGAAAAAGGGCGAGACCCTCTTCGGACCGCGCTCGAGCAGTCTCGTGTGGTTCTCCTCGATCATGGGAAATCCGCCGATCCCCGAGCCGATGACAACCCCGACCCTGTGGGCGTTGTCGTCATTGACTTCGAATCCCGACTGTTCCATGGCCATGTCCGCCGCCGCCACCGCGTAGTGGACAAAGGTGTCGAACTTCTTGATTTCTTTGTGTTCGAACCATCGACCCGGATCGAAGCCCTGGACTTCACCCGCGATTCGGGACGAAAACCCCTCGGTATCGAATTTCGTAATGGGTCCGATCCCGCTGCGCCCCGCAACAAGAGCATCCCACGTGGCCTGGGTCCCGATCCCCAAAGGGGAGACCAGGCCGAGGCCCGTGACCACGACGCGCCGAGGCATCAACTGCTCGCGTTGCTCTGGAGGAACGCGACCGCGTCTTTGACATTGGCGATTTTTTCGGCCGCCTCGTCCGGGATCTCGACATCAAACTCTTCCTCGAAGGCCATCACGAGCTCGACCACATCGAGAGAGTCGGCGCCGAGGTCATCAACGAACGATGCCTCCGCGGTCACTTTTTCGGCATCTACACCGAGCTGCTGCACGATGATCTCTTTGACCTTTACTTCGATACTCATAACGCGTCCCTCCTCCGTCAATTCAGTTCTCTTGTCGTTTTCGCTCTCATCAGCCGATGTCCGGAACGAGAATTCGACCGAGCATCGATGGCGATTCGACACCGGGGAAAAACGCCGGTGTTGCTTCCCCCAACCATGCTCTACTCACTTCGATTCCCGCTGCCAAATTGGCGACGACACTGACTGAAGGATACGTGATAGCACACAGCGGCGACCCGCGCAAGCAGCCCAAATACCTTGACACCGGCCCAAAAAAGGAGTAATCAGCCATTTAACGTCGCAATCGGCCTGTGACGAGGAGGTTCCATGGAAGCGTATTTGACCGCAAAAGAGGCAGCCGACTATCTCAAGCTTGCTGAGCGGACATTGGTCCGTCTGGCTCACGAAGGAAAAATCCCAGGGGTGAAGATCGGCGGTCAGTGGCGCTTTCGCCGCGCACTGCTCGATGAGTACCTCGACACCCTCGCCGCAGAGTCGGTGGGATCATCCGGTGCGGCGCCAAACCAGGTCATCGATGCGCCCTTCGATGAGATCATCACCGTCGAACAGATCATCCCGGATCTGACGGCCAACGATCGCAACGATGTCATCCATTCCATGGTGACCCATGTGACGGATCTCGGTCTGGTGCAGGATCAAGCGTGGCTCGAGGCCGCCCTTGCCGCACGCGAGCGACTCGTCCCGACCGCGGTCCCCGAGGGCGTCGCGTTTCTGCACGCCCGTCGACGCGCCGCCGACAAGTTCCCGAAACAGTTCATCGCCATGGCCCGGTCCACCGACGGTCTGGTTTTCGGTTCACCGGAGATGGGAAAGACCCACGTCTTCTTCCTGCTTGCGCTGCGCAACGACGCGCTCCATCTGCGTTGGCTTTCGCGGTTGGCTTGGATTGTCCGCAATCCCGGTCGCATGGCACGGCTGCTCGAGGCGGAGTCCGCCACCGAGATTCACGCCACCTTGCTTGACGCGGCCCGCAATCTGCCGGGGTCGTTGAAGCCAACTGGCAAGCCGACGCAGCGGTAAGAGGTATTAGGTATCAGCAGTTAGGTATCAGGTCCATCACAAGGACCTCAATGCTGGTATGCAAATCCTGCGATGAGCTAGTGCCTAATACCTAGCGATCGCCTGTCGGTGTCTACTCGCGCTACAATATTGCTTCCATGAAGATCGCCCTCATCGGTAGCCACGGCGTCGGTAAGACGACTCTGTGTTTCGAGCTCGCAGCGCGGCTGAAACGACGCAATGTCGATGTCGAGATCGTTCGCGAGGTGGCGCGCCGCTGTCCCCTTCCGATCAACCAGGAGACCACCATCGCCGCCCAGGAGTGGATCGCCCACAGTCAGGTAACGGCCGAGATCGAAGCCGCGGCCGTCCACGATGCCGTTCTCTGTGATCGATCGGTTCTCGACAACTACTGCTACATGGTCCACGCGGCGGGCACACAGAAGATCTGGGAACGCTTCCTCGACTACTGGATCCGAACCTATGATGTGCTGATCCACGTCCCGCTGTGGGTCCGTCCAACCTATGACGGGGTCCGCGCCGTGGATGCCGGCTTCCAGGAACAGATCGAGCTGCTCCTGGAAGGCATGATCGCCGCGCGCGCCCTGCTGCCCGTTCGACTCGACCCCGATGACCGCGACGGATGGGGTCAGCTCATCGAAAATCTCCTCCTGCCTCAGCTCGAACCCACGTTGCCGCTGTTTCCCGTCGATCAACAGGACGATTGACACTCGCGACTCCCAATGCGAGCATCGATGAGATGAGTCCCGATTGTGATCTTCTTGTCCGCAACGGCACGATTGTGCCCATGGAGCGGGATCGACATTGGTTGACCGGTGATGTGCTCGTCCGCGATGGCCGGATCGCCGAGATCCGCCCCAACGGCGCCGGTGAGATCACAGCCCGGCAGGTGCTCGACGCTTCCGGGGCCGTCGTGCTCCCGGGTTTCATCCAGTGTCATGTCCACGTCGTCCAGTCGCTGCTCCGTCATCAGGCGGACGGGCTGGAACTCCTCGACTGGCTCGAACGGCGAACCCTGCCCTACGAGGCAGCACTCGACGGCGACGGGGTCGCGACAGCCGCCGAACTCGGCATCGCCGAGCTTCTCGCCGGAGGGACAACGACGGTTCTCGATTTCGGGACGACCCATGACCACGACCGCGTCTTCGAATCCGCCGAACGCATGGGGATTCGAATGACATCCGGTCGGACCCACATGAATATGGGGAGTGAGACCGCACCGGCCCTCATCGAAGACGCCGATGCCTCGCTTGCCGACGCCGAGGGCATCGGCGGGCGCTGGCACGGTCAGGCCGGCGGCCGACTCCGGTACGCGGTGGCCCCCCGCTTCGCCCTGTCGTGCACCCGGGAGCTTCTTGAAGGCTGCGCCCGCCTTGCGCGTGATCATGGCTGGCTGCTGCATTCCCACGCATCCGAAAACACCGACGAGGTTGCCGCCGTTCGCGCCGCCACCGGGATGAGCAACATCGAGTACCTCGACGCGGTGGGTCTGACCGGCCGGGATGTGATCCTCGCACACGGGGTCCACCTCGATTCGGAAGAGATTCAAATCCTCGCCGACACCCAAACTCGGATCTGTCACTGCCCGGGGGCCAATCTCAAGCTCGCATCGGGGATCGCCGACATTCCGGAGCTCCGGTCACGGGGCGTGCCGGTCGGTCTCGGCGCCGACGGACCACCTTGCAACAACCGCCTGTCGGCGTTCCATGAGATGTCCCTGGCCGCAACTCTCCATGGGTTGCGGTCCGGTCCCACCGCCCTGGGAGCGTGGGATGCCATGGCCCTGGCCACTCGCGAGGGTGCACGGGTGCTCCACCTCGCCGATATCGTCGGCACCCTCACGCCGGGGAAGGCCGCCGATATCACGGTTGTATCTCTCGACGGTTGGTCGATGATCCCCGGCGACGATCCGGTCGCTCGGGTCGTCCACGGTGGTTCCGCGGCCGATGTCCGCCACGTGATCGTGGACGGTCGATCGGTCGTGATCCACGGCCAGCTGACGACGATCGATCCGGGAGAGTTGCGAACCAGAATCTCCGAATCCTGGCGGGAGACCCGCAGGAGGATGGATCTCCCATGAGCGTCCGACCGATTCTGGTTTTCGGCGATGCCCGACTCGAAGCGCCCAATGCGCCGGTGGAAGAATTCGACTCTGCCCTCGCGAGCCTCATCGATGACCTTTTCGAGGCCGGCTGGAATGCTCCAGGCCTCGGTCTCGCGGCACCCCAGGTCGGAGTCAACCTCCGGCTCGCAACCGTCGACCTGTCGGTCGGAAAAGACCCGACGCAGAAGCTCGTCCTTGCCAATCCAACGATCACCGAGACCTCGGGGAAGATCTCACTCGAGGAGGGCTGTCTTTCTTTTCCAGGGTTGTTCACGACCCTGTCACGTCCCCGCGAACTTGTGGTGACCGCCCAGGACGAACACGGAGAAGCTCTCGAAATCGAGGCGTCAAGTCTGCTCGCCCAGGCCATATGTCACGAGATCGACCACCTCGACGGACGCCTCCTGGTCCACCACTT
>CBESWV010000201.1:0-7502 GCA_965533305.1 uncultured bacterium
ATGCTCGCCTACTACCGCGCCTACATCCGCTATGGCGTCGACAAGGATCTCGCGCGGGCCGCGCACCGGAAGCTCGAGACTCCGACCCTCATGATCTG
This sequence comes from uncultured bacterium, assembly GCA_965533305.1. GTDB lineage: Bacteria > Acidobacteriota > Thermoanaerobaculia > Thermoanaerobaculales > Sulfomarinibacteraceae > JAHECW01. The sequence continues at coordinate 99 of CBESWV010000201.1, forward strand.
GGGCGAGGAAGACACGGCGCTCAGCCGCGAGCTCACGATCGGCACCGAGGAATTGGTGAGCGATCTCACCCTGCGGTATCTCCCCGGTGTGTCCCACTGGGTGCAGCAGGAGGCGCCCGAGATCGTCAATGCCATGATCGACGCGTGGCTCGATGGGCGCGAGGTGCCCGAAGCGGCGGACGTGAAGACGGGCGGAGTCCTTCCGTAGAGCAGAGACTGACCCGTTGTAGGGTGGGCCTTGGCCCACCTTCAGGATCGCTGTCGTATGCAACGCGATGGGTGAACGTGGATGTCGATGACCGGAGCCGAGGCGTGGAGCTCTCGGGAGGCAGTCGAGATCATCATGGCGATCTCAAACCGGCGAAAACCGCCTTGAGCGGTCGGCTCTCGAGGATGCGCAACGACGGGTCCATGGATTCGGCGGTCCAGAGGACGAGGCGGATCTCTCCGTCGGCAAGCTCGATTCCGGTGATGTCGCCGTTGGAGAAACAACAACAACCGGAATTGAAGTAGCAGCTCCGATCGCGCCCGCCGTAGGATCGACCGACGCCGCGGGCTTCAGTCTTGGCCCAGCCGATCTCGCGATCGAGCTGCTCGGCCGCGTCCTGTTGTTCCGGTTTCTCACACAGATGATCCTGAATCCTCTCGAGGGTGGCCAGGTGTGGAATCGAGACAAAGACCGGGTTGTGGGTGTGGCCGGCGATGAGGATGAGATCATTGCGCGCGGCGGCCCACTCGTACATGGCGCGATCGTGCTTGCCGCGGATCTCGAAATCGGTCGCCGGCGTGTTGAGCGAGACCTTGAAGAGCCGCTGGATGGGCCGCCACACCCAGCGGACGAAGTGGCGGCTCACCCTTCCCCAGCGGTCGCTCGAGCCGGTTCCCTGGTGACCGTGGACGAGGAAGATCCTCCCGAGCGGGACTCCGTCCTCGGTGATGGTCACGAACAACCCCTCCGGTATTTCGATGGCCCCGAAGACGGGAGAAAGAAATTTGGCGACCTGATCGGGATACTGCCAGAGATCGTCGTGGTTGCCCCAGATCTTGATGAACCGCTCGCCGGCCGCCGCGTGGAATCGGTTCTCGAGGTCGAGGAGCTTCCGGTAGGTTGGAAGGACCTTCTTCGGCCAACCCTCCCAGAGTTCCTCGGCGTCGCCGAGAACCACCAACCGATAACCGGCGCCGAGATAGAAGTCGATGGCCCGGCGATAGGTCTCGGCGCAGACCCTGAAATCGTCGGCGTGGTCACCCTGGCCCCGGTGCAGATCCGAGAAGACGATGACTCGATCTTTCCGGCTGTCCCAGCTTCGTCGAACGGTTCGATCGAGGGCCGCGTCCAGACCACGGGCGATGGATGCCTGATAGGAGCGATCGCTCACGGCGCCCTCCCCTGGTCGAGCCGCAACGTGCGAATCGTCGCGACGACATCGTCCGGCAACCAGCGCTCCTCTGAATTCAGACCGAGACCGCCGAGATACCCATTGAGATCGTCTTGGGCCGCGAGAAACTCGATGACGTTCTCCGGGCGATACCGATCGAGCTGTGGGTGTTCGTCGGGATCGGATCGGATCCTGTGGACCACCGAGCGATCAAGGATCGTCTCGGCAGCCTCCGAGTCGCCCCTGATACGGCGTTTTCCCTTGCCGGATCTCAGGCGCACGAACTCGAGTGCCTGATAGACGAAACCGGTCGACCGGTACAACTGCGCCTGAGGGTAGGGCTTGTACGGTTTGACGAAATCACGGTCGATGGCGAGACCCGATGCCTCGGCTTCCTTGATGAGCCACCGGAACGGGATGTTCGCGAGTCCATCGTGGACGTATCCACCCCCGACATTGGAGTGACTGCCTGCGAACCAACGTTGCTCGAGGCTTTGATCACGGGCGGCCCCGCGCCACACCTCGGGTCGGAAGTCGTACCTCTCCTCATCGATGGCGAGAGCCTGCCGGGCATTCCTGACGCACTCGGCCGGGGTGTCCGCGACATAAAAGACCCGCCCGGCCGTGGAGGTCTGCCTGGTGGCGTGGAAACGCGACCCGAGGGCCATGACCGTGTCCCAGACGCCGAGGAACTCGATGGTCACGGGCACCATCGGCTCGTCGGGTCGACGCCCGTCCGCGGTCGTCACTTCGTCGGGCCGGCCGGCTCCGCGGGTCCTGACGTAGTGGAGAAAGAAGAGAGGTCCGAAATAGGCATCGGATTTTGCCGGGACGCCGCCCAGCCAGTCCAGAAAATGGGTCAGGGCGCGCGCCTGGGCGGCGCCCCTGCTGAACCCGAAAATAAAGATCTGGTCGCCCTCGCGGTGGTTGTGGGTGAGGAATCTGAATGCCTCTCCCACATTGCCCTCGAAACCGGCGCCCCAACCTCCGCCGAGTACGCGATCGGCAAAGCTCAGCAGGGCGTTCGGTCGGCCCGGGTATTTGACCAGGGCGCCGATTCCGATGTCGTAGTAAGTGATCTGTGGTCGCTGGTCGGAGGGGTCGGTGGGTAGTACCGCCCGGGCGAGCTTGAGAACGTTTGACGGTTTGAGCACACTGCTCCCATCGTCACGTTGCTTCACCTGGTACGGGTTCTGCCAGGTCCCGTCGAGACAGATCACGATGCGTTTGCCGTTTGTCATGGCGCCCTCGGTTGATTGGTCTTTTTAAACTATGGCCGAGTCCGATGACCGACGCAAGGCTCGTCGACGGACGGTAGTGGCCGCTGGATGGAACCGACGACGGGTGTTAGGATCGAAAGACGGACCGGAGTTGAGAATCGAATCTGTTGGTGAGGATCTCTTTGGGGGTGGCCCATGCGTCGATCCAGAGTCGTGGTCATTGCGACCGCTTCAATCATGTTTCTGTTGTCGGTTGGCGCCTCAGGCCAGAACCTGCTCGTCAACTCCGATTTCGACACCGATCTCACGGGCTGGGATGGGCCCGCGGTGTGGGATCCTGCCGATGCCTTCGGTTCGCCGTCCTCGGGTTCGGCGACGTGGATCAACAACTTCACAGCGGGTGGTTCGACAATCGTCAGGCAGTGCGTGGAACTCAATCCCTGGATCGAGGGATATGATTTTGCCGCCCACGTGTTCATTCCGTCGGGTCAACCGGGGGAAGGTTACACCTACCTCACCATCGCCTTCTATTCCGATGCGGACTGCACTACCTTTCTCTCCGCCCCCGGTTCGAGTGGTTTCTACGGGTTCGACAACTGGACGCTCATGAACTCCACCGGGTGGACGCCAAACGGCGCCGTCAGCGCCCGGGTCTCGGTCGCAAACCAGAAGACCGCGACGGGAGATTTCCAGACCTCCTGTGACGCCATCTATTTCGCCCGCAATCCGGAAATGGTCTTCGGCGACGGGTTCGAATCTGAGGACACATCCGAGTGGACGGTGACCGGAGGCGTGGAGTAGGGCGGGTCACCCATCGGAAATCTCCGGCGCTGTATCGGGGTTGGACACTGTATGTCGAAGAAACTGATCCCGATCGTCTTCGTGGTGGCTGCGGCGGCGTTGATATGGGCCGTTTTCGCCGGTCTCGAGACCCAGCCGACGGGACGCGACGAAGCAACCGCCATCATCATGAGGGCCCCAGACGGCTTCGACGTCGATGATCTGGGAGAGACCGGATTGGCATTTGCCGCCTCCGAGTTGGTCAGGCGGGGAGGACTGCGTCCGGGCGTCGAGTTCACCGACGGCGGTGACCGGGTGATTCTCCTGATCGACCGGGATCAGGATCGGATCATCGAGCTGCGCGCCGCAGGGTCGGGGACCATCGTCGAGAAGAACTGGCCCGGGCCGGTGGATGACCGGCTCGGCTGGGCTGCGGATCACGGTCGTTTGGATGCTCCCGGGCTCGACCCGGCCAGGGGGAAGAACCTCTACCACTGACGGTTTCGAGTCAGGCGACGATCTCGCGTGGAGTGGAGTCGCAGGCGGGGTGGAATAGCCGATGGCACAAACTCAGGGCGCTGACCACCTCGTTGTGTTGCCCGACTCGAAGCCATCGGCGAAGATCGAGCTGTCGTCTCCGAGGAAGCTCGTGACCGGGCTGTCCGCCCGCCAGTCGATTCCGGATGCCGCGTAATACGGCGGTGATGGAGCCACCGCGGATGCAGTGACCAGAACGGCGCTGCGCCACGGCTGCAGCGTGATGGTGGAACCCACGGCCGTACCATCGGGCCGGGTCCAGCTCCCGGCCGGCACCGCCATCACCGCCTCCTGCTCGGTGTCGTTGAAAAGCAGGATCGCTTCCGCGCGGTTGATCAGGCTTCCTGCGGCCGAGGCCCAGCTTGCGTCGGCCGTCCACTCGGCCAGGGTGTTGAAGAGGGTGTCGTCCGGCTTCTTCCGGATCACCCCGTCGACGGTGATCGGTGCGACGAAGGTGGTGGACGTCATGGCGCCAAAGTCGGCCGGAGCGTCGTACTCCAGAGCCACGGGGATCGGTTCGGGATAGGGCGGGAGCCACCAGTGGGAGAGATTTTCGGGTCGATCGATGCGGCGAGTTGGTTCGGTGGAGACCAGGGTGTTGTCGGTGATGATGTGGCCTTGGTTGGGATTGGCGTCGATGTAAAGCCCGAGGGCGGCGCGTCGGTTGTCGACGATGACGTTGCCGCTGATGGTGCAGTCGAAGTTGTTGGGCAGGAAGATGCCGTGGCCGTTGCTGCCGTAGATGGTGTTGCCGGTGATGACGGTGTCGTGGAAATCGGACAGGAACTCGGGCCAGATCCCGTGGCCAAGGGGCCACCACTCGTGCGAATACTCGAGATCGCCGATGGTGTCGAGGATGATGTTGTCGCGGATGATGGAGGCATTGCAATTGGTGTAGATCGCGCCGCCGTCGTTGAGGGTGTGCATCGTACGGACAAAGACGTTCCGCTCCACCGTCTGGCCGTCGCTTCCAAGGATGATCCCAGCATAGCCGGTGTCGATGAAACGGTTGAGCCGCACCACTGCCGCGGTGGCCTGGCCGACGATGACTCCCGCAGCGTGCCACGGACCGTTGCCGCCGTAGCCGGGCTCGAAACCGATCCGGAGAAACAGATTGCGCTCGATGAGCGAGCCTGGCGGATCGGCCAGGTCGGCCCAGCCGCGGATGGCGATGTTGCGGATATCCGAGAAGACCGATCGCCGGATCGTGAAGGGCTGTGAGTCCCAGGTGAATTGGATGGCGGTGCTTTCCATTTGCGAGAAGCTGCAGTCCTCGATCGTGGCGGGCCGGTTGATGGCCAGCGCGGTGCCGTAGTACCGCGAGAAGTGGATGTCCTGGAACGAGGCGCCGGAGGTCCTGACGCCGACGGGTTCGTCTTCGTGGTCGACCAGGAGATCAGTGCTGGTAGTCGTGACAACATCGACTTTCATGGTTCCTGGATCTGCCCAGGACGGGGGATAGAGATAGAGCACTCCCGCCTGCCAGTGCCACTCGCCGGGTGAGTCGAGCTCATCGAGATCGTTGTCGATGAAGTAACCCGACCCGGGGTCGGCGAGGTTGATCCCGACGTTGCCGGCCGGATCGAGTTCCAGGGTGTTGACGGGGCCATGGCTCGCGATGGGCCGGGTCTCCCACCACCAGCTCCACTTCCGCCAGCGGACCTGAGCGCCGGTCCAGCGACCGGGCGCCACGCCGGGGCGAGAGGCGAGTTCGGCATCAACGATGCGGTCGTACTCGTTGTCGTTGTCGTTGCGCAGGAACCCGTCGTCAATGTTGGGCCAACGGGCCAGCCGCACGAAGCGGCCGTCGACATAACAGGCCACCACCCGTTGGGGTACGGCGCCGGTGCGGACCGACGGGTTCGACCCCCAGGTGCCGGGCAGGCTGACCCTGAGGCTTCCTGTGACGATGGGGAGGGCTCCGTTGCCGAAAGCTGTGACGCTGATGCCGGATCCCACGTCGAGATTGCTGGCGAAGTACTTCCCGCCGCGCTCGAGGAGGACGGAGTCGCCGGCAGATGAACGACTGACGGCGTGAGACAGCGTGGCCAGGGGCTCGCTCGTGGTGCCTGGGCCACCGTCGACGCCACCGGGCGCCACGTACCAGTCACGTGCACCCGCCGTCACTGATGCCATGATGGCGGCTGCGGCCAGCGCCGCGGTCGTCAATCCTCGGAAAAAGACCACCCAATACCTCCGATCCGCCGTTCCACGTTAGCGGCAGGAGTCCCTGATGGATGTATGCGGGATCACGTCCACCGCGGGGTGCGGTTATGATCATTGACCATGAGCGACGCCGACGCCGATGTCCCCTCCGAAATCGAACAGCGCCAAAAAAAGCAAGAATGAGAGCGTCCCGTGCCGTCTAAACCAAGCCAAACACAACTGCTCGATATACCGGGAGGCACCCGGAATCTGCTCCTCCTCACGGCGGTGGCGGGATTGATCATCGCGGTAGTCGCGAGCCTCGAGGGGGGTCAGGACTCGACCCTCGAGATCGACAAGATCCTCCACTTTGTCGGATATGCGGCCCTGGCCATGGTCCTCGTCCTCGCTCTCAAACCCAAGGCCTACATCCCGGCGTTGCTGGCCCTGATGGCCCTTGGTGTCGTGATCGAGTTCATTCAGCCCCTCAATAGCAGAGGATTCGAAATGGCCGATATTGTCGCTGACGCCGTCGGTGTCGCTGTGGGAGCGGGTATCGGTCTGGTGACCCGGTTGGTGCTGGCCCGGTACCGGACCGAGTCGGCCGAGGCCGAGGCGCGCCGGGCCATCCGTAGATACGAGGCCGGCGAGGTGATCTTCCGACAGGGTCGGGAGGGCCGCCACTTCTATGTCGTCAAGAGCGGCGCGGTCGAGGTCAGCCGTGAGGAGGGGGACGAGGAGCACAGCCTCGGAACCGTGGAGGCCGGCGACGTCGTCGGGGTCGTGTCGGTGCTGCGCGGCGAGCGCAGGCTCGTCACAGCCTCAGCGGTGGGCGAAACCTATCTCTACCGGATGAATCTGGACCGTCTGGTGGATTCAGCAGGAGGGGCGGATCAACCCGCGTCCATCGTGCTGCGGTCGCTCGCCGATACTGTCAAAGACCTCGCCGAGGATGTTCTCGAGAATCGGAGATCCGCGAAGACCTGAGGCGATTCGGTCGAGGAACGCCCGTGACGAGTTCTCCGGTGCCACCCGTAGCATTGATCGGCAACGGCGATTCACCTTTGCCAAAACGCTACCAGCCGAACAATGCAACAAATGGCACCACGCCACGCTGCCCGAGCGACGCTGGGACGCCCGGGGGCGGCCCAGAAGGCCGGGATTGAGGGAACTCCGTGGCCGTATCCGAAACCGTACCCGTGCCCGATGGCCGCTGCCGCTGCCACAATCTCTGCGACGGCATGGTCACTCCGGGTTGTTATTGAATCGACAAATGGCCGGTGAGATGGCGAAGACCGATGAGCGATTTCTGAAGAGCGTGCTGCACTAACGTTCGGGTCGGG
>CBESWV010000202.1:0-7305 GCA_965533305.1 uncultured bacterium
CTTCATGGTCTATGCGCTGCGAGATGTGATCGGCGCCAATCTCGACCGGATCCAGGTCGTCAAGGGTTGGCTCGACGCCGATGGCGAGACTCACGAGCAGGTCTACGACGTTGCCTGGTCTGTCGGGCGAGAGCCGAATGCCGACGGCGTCCTGCCGCCGGTGGGCAACACCGTGGATGTCGCGGCAGCCAACTGGAGCAACACCATCGGCGCCTCCGAGCTCGGCGCGGTCTGGGCCGATCCGGACTTTGATGCGGAGCAGAGCGCCTTCTACTATGCCCGTGTGCTCGAAATTCCGACCCCACGATGGGTGGTCTACGATGCCTTCCGTTTTGGCACCGAGATTCCCGAGGGCGCCGAAACCATCCATCAGGAGCGCGCCTACACCGCGCCGATCTGGTACACGCCCTGATCCCGGAACGACACAAAAGAAACCGGGCCGGGTTCCATCGTGAACCCGGCCCTTTTTTCCACTTGGTCACCCTGTACGCAGCCACGCCGTGGGGCGGCGGCTTCATGACTGCAATGAAACCCCCAACAATACTCTCCAAACCCCATATTGATCCCGATCCCGATCCCGACATCGGGTCATCCGGGATCGGGAACGGGAACGGCTCAAGCCTCCCCTACTCACCCGTCCACGAACGGTGGACGGATCTGTTCATTGGGAGTGCGGCAGTGACCTACTCCCAGACCGGCAACCGTCCCGGTGTGTAGGGCGCTCCCGCCTCCTCCAGCTCGCCTTCCAGCCTGTGAATCCGGGTGTCGACCTGCCGGAGAGCATCGAGGACCTCGCCGAAGCCTTCGTACGCCTCCTGGTAGGCCCGCTCGAATGTCCCGGTACTGCCGGAGGTCGTAACCCACAGGGACGAGATGATCAGGTCGGTCTTGCCCTTGAGAGACATACGGGACTGACCCTCGTCCATGACCAACAGTCGATCGCCGTTGAGTTGCTCGTTGACCTCTCTCAGCTGCATCGTGATGGCGGAGATCTCGGCCAGCCATTTTTCTTCGAGGCCGGACACACTGAGCACAGCCTGCTCCAGATAGGGCAAGCCCTTACTCAACTGTGAGCGGTGGGCATCGGCCGCCGAGATGGCGCGGGACAGAGCGGCGACCTTCTTATTGAAGGCATCAAGAGCCTCGCGGTCGGTGGCTGAGAGGCTCGCGATGTTGAGCGGATTGCATGTGAGGCCTTCCGGCCCACCCACCTGGTTGAGGGTTCCCTCCTGATACCGGTACATGGCCACCCGGTACTCGCCCGGGGGAACCATGTAGCCGAGCTCCGGTGAATCCCACGGGGCGTGTTCGCCGGTCTCCAGTGAGATCGGTCCAACAGGGCTGGTGCGGAGGTCCCAAACCACCCGCTGGACCCCGGCCTTGACCGGTTTCTTGATCGTACGGATGGCGGTTCCCTCGGAATCTGAGACCACGAAGAGCAGATACGGATCCTCCTCGGTGTCCTCATTTCTCCGATCCTCATAGCTCGGAAGATCGACATCTTCCCCATCCTCCTGCAGCTTTTTCTCCGCCTCGTTGCGGAGCTCCTTGAGTGACTTGTGGTCTTCCTTGACGTAGTAGGTGATCGCCGCTCCCACTTCCGGGTTCGGCGCGGTGTAGTAGCTCGCCCCCTGGAATCCGACGCCCGGGAAGCCCATGGGGTCGGCCTGGACGAACATCGATGCATCCGCGACGGGGAAGAGCGCGGCGGGCTCTTCCAGAACCTCCGGGGTGAGCCTGCGCAGGGGAGAGTAGTCATCGAGGACAAAGACCCCTCGGCCGAAGGTGGCGATCACCAGATCATCCTCGTCCCGCTGGAGATCCAGATCCGTGACCTGGACCGACGTCGGGATCCCGGCTGAGAGCTTCACCCACTCGATCTTCGGTGTATTGGACACGAAAACGCCGGTCATGGTGCCGACAAAAAGCAGATCCGGGTCCACGTGATCTACGCCGATCGTATAGGTCGTGCCGTGCTCCTCCGGGAGATCGGCGCTGATCGAGCTCCAATGCGCGCCCCCATCGATCGTCTTGTAAAGATACGGCTTGAAGTCGCCGGCGAAGAAGTTGTGGCAGGCCGCGTAGGCGACGTTCACGTCGTGGGGCGAGGCCACGATGTGGTGAACCCGGGCAAAATCCGGGAGCCCATCCAGCTCGGCCTTTGTCCAGGTCTCCCCACCGTCGTGGGTGTAGTGAAGGAGCCCGTCTCCCGATCCCGAATAGAGGCGGTTTTCATCCAGAGGGGATTCCGCCAGGGTGACGATATGGGCAAATGATGCTTTGGAGACCATCTCATCGATGCTCCAGCTGCGATCCATCAGCTTGTGCAGTTTTGTAGGGACACCGCGAGTGAGGTCGGGACTGATCTCGCGCCAGCTCTCTCCCCGGTCGTCGGACCGCAGGACGATGTTGCTCCCGTGGTAGAGGCGTTTGTGATCGTGGCTCGAGATGATCAGCGCCGCATCCCAATCAAATCGGTAGGCCTCGTCCCCCGGTTGTTCGTAGCCGCGGAGATAGAGGCGTTCACCACTTTGTTTGTCATAGCGGACGACATTGCCGAACTGCCACTGAGAGTAGACGATGTTCGGATCGGTCCAGTCCACCACCGTCTCGAAGCCATCGCCTCCCAGGGTGAAATACCAGTCCGCGTTGCTGATGCCGCCCGAGTTGATGGTCCGGGACGGACCGCCGAGGCTGTTGTTGTCCTGGGTGCCGATATAGACGTTATAGAAGGGCTTGGCGTTGTCGGCGGTGATTTTGTAACATTCCGCTAAGGGCAGATTGGCCTTGAAGTCCCACGTCTTCGCCATGTCGAAGGTCTCGTAGACGCCGCCATCGCACCCGGACAGCATGTGTCGATGGTCCGTGGGGTCGATCCACAGGGCGTGGTTGTCGACGTGTTTCTTGTCCTCGCCCAGGGGCGACCAGGTCTTGCCGCCGTCGGTGCTGACCTGGTTGAAGACATCCAGGCCATAGACCCGATCGATGTTCTCGGTGTCACAAACGAGCCTCTGGAAATAGAACGTGTAGGTCGTGACGTAGTCGCTCACCCTGGACCAGCTGGCGCCGGCGTCCGCGCTTCGGTAGGTCCCTCGCTCCTCATCTTCGTTGGCATCAACGACCGCGAAGAGCACATCCGGGTCCACCGGAGAGATATCCATCCCGATCCGCCCGACCATTTCCTGCGGCAGCCCACCCTCGAGCCGGTTCCAGGTGGCCCCGCCATCGGTGGTCTTGTAGATTCCGCTCTCGTCGCCGCCCGTCACGATGGTCGTCAGGTACCGCTGCCGCTGGTGGGCCACCGTGTAGAGGACATCGGGGTCGCGTGGATCCATGTGCAGTTGCCAACACCCGGTGTGTTCGCTGGGATGCAGCACGTTGGTCCAGGTCTCGCCGCCATCGGTGGTCTTGAACACTCCCCGGTCGCCTCCCGATTGCCGGTGAGGCCCATAGGCCGCCACCCAGACGGTGTTCGGATCCTCCGGGTGAACCACGATCTCGCCGATCTGCTGTGACTCCTTGAGGCCCTTGTTGGTCCAGCTCTTGCCGCCGTCGGAGCTCCGGTAAACCCCATCGCCCGGCACGAGATAGGAATGGGCGTTGTTCTCGCCCGTGCCCACCCAGACCACGTTCGGGTTCGACGGATCCAGGGTCACGGCGCCGATGGAGAACGAGGCCTGCCCGTCAAAGATCGGCGCAAAGGTGGTGCCCCGGTTGGTGGTCTTCCAGAGCGATCCATGACCTGAGGCCACGTAGTACTCGGAAGGGTCTCGTGGATTGACTTCGATATCGATGATGCGGCCACCGGTCACGGCCGGCCCGATGCTCCGAAAGGCAAGTCCTCCGAGAGAGATCTTCTCCAGGGTGAGGGGCCCCTCCTCCTCGGCGGCGGATCCGGCCTTGGCGGCTTTGGCTTTATCCTTGGCGGAGAAGGCCCAGAGCGGTTGGAGGACCAGGATGCACAGGACAGCGATGCGCAGGGGGGTGTTTTTCATGCCAGAGATCATAACGCGGGGATTCAATTGCGCCACCCGACCACCCAAGAGGATCTCCTGACACAACCCTGTCAGCATTCATGGTTGCTTCTTGAGCCTCTTGCAAAAACCCTCTTCTCCGATTGTTCGTGGTCTCTGTGCCGGCGAGACGCCAGCACTACAAAGGGCTGAGATCTATTGTAGGGCCGGTGTCTCGCCGGCCTGATGGTGAGGAGGGTCGGAAGACTTCAGTGTCCGATTCTCGAATTTTGCAAGAGGCTCTCTTGTCACCTCCTGACAGGACGTTGTCAGGAGGTGGGCCCTATGACAGGTTCACGGCGTCAGCCGAAATCACAAACGGACGAAAGGAGCGAGACAATGGCCAACGAATTCTGCTGGATCGAAATGTGCACCGACAACACCGGCGCATGAGCTGGGATAGCTCTCGCGACCATTCGTTGCTAAGCTGTCGCTGGATTGCTTCACCGAAGTAATACCTCGATGAGAACGACCGCACAACCCGTATTGTTGTTGGTCGAGCCCGCCGGTACATACATGAGAAAAGCACTGATATTCAGTTTTCTGTTCCTCCTGACCGCGAGCCTCCTGCCCGCTCAGGAGATGATGCATACGGTCGAGTTCCAGTACGAAGGCCGCAGCGTTCTGGTTCCGAAACTCGGCACCAGGGTAGAGGTGATCCCGGTCCTGGCGCTGATCGGCGCCGGCGCCGAGTACTCGCTCGCCGCCGGCACCTATGTGGTCGCCCTGGGCGACCAGCGGTTGCAGTTCAGCCCGGGCCACAAGCTGGTTCTGGCCAATGGCAAACTGCTCAACACCAAGGATGCGGCGGTGCCGTCACCGGGCGGGGTGGCCGGTTCCATCGACTTCATCGACCAGGCGCTGCTCGGCCCTCTCGGATTCCGGCTCGAACCGATTCCGCAGGGCTACCGCATTGCGCAGGGCGCCCGTTTCTCCGATCCGGTCACGATCCGACCGGCGGCGGCGGACTTCGCCGCTACGACCACCCTCGTTCTGACCCTTGATCGGGCAACGATGGCCCACGCCGAGCCGGCCGAGGGAGGTGGCATCGTCGTTCGTTTCGACGAGGCCTCGCCGAGGTTGGACCCAAGCTCGCGGCTGCAATCGAAGCGGGTGCGTTCGATCACGAGCAATGGCCGCGACCTGGTCATTGAGACGATTTCCGGCGTTGGTCTGTTGAACTCGCACAATCTTGACGGTCCGCCCCGGGTGATCATCGTGTTGGGTCAGGTCATTCCGACGCCGACCCCCGCTCCGGCGCGAGCCCTCGAACGCACCGGACCATCGCCCATCGTCATCGACCCCGGACACGGCGGCAAAGACACCGGCGCCGTCGGCGGCAACGGCCTCACGGAACGCGATCTCACAATGGCCGTAGCGAAGCGTCTTGCAGCCGAACTCCGAGCACGGGGCTATGCCGTTCGTCTGACTCGCCAGGACGGCGAGGGCCGGGCCCTCACCGACCGGACCGCCATCGCCAACCGCCTCGAGGCCAGGCTCTTTGTCTCGCTCCACGCCAACGCCTCGACCTTCTCATCGGTCAAGGGCGCCGAGACCTACTACATGAGCCTCGACGACACGGCCAGCGATGAAGCCGCGGCCGCCACCGCCAAGCTCGAGAACGAGGCCGGTGAGGCGACCGACGAGCGCTCGGACCTCGACCTCATCCTCTGGGATCTCGCTCAGACCTCGGCCCTCAACGAATCGGCCGAAGTCGCAGTCGCGGTCCAAACCCGTCTCAACGCCCTCCTCGGCCTCCGTGATCGAGGGGTCAAGCAGGCTCCCTTCGTGGTTCTCACCGGCGCGACCATGCCGGCGATCCTGGTCGAGGTCGGATTCCTGTCCAACCCTTCCGAAGCGAGCCGTCTTGCCCAACCGGAGCACCAACAGGCCTTGGCCCGCGCCATCGCGACGGGTATCGAGACTTTATTGCGCTAGCCATGAATCGACGAGTTTTTTGGATCATCGTGGCCGCCGGAGTCTCCCTAGCACTCCTCGCCTGGGTTCTCTTCGGACCCGGCCGCCAGGTGATCACCCTGCAGGAAGTGATCGAGGTCGACACCATGCCCACTCCGACCCCGGCGCCCGAGCAACGGGTGATGCTGCTTTTCGGCAGTTCCGACGGCATGCTCCACCCCGAGCTGCGCAGCGTTCCCCTGCCCGCGGAGATCCACGAGCGAGTCCGGATGGTGGTCCTCGAGGTGCTCGCGGGTCCGACCGGTGATCTTCAACCGGTGGTGCCGTGGCCGGCGGAGCTCAACGTCGTCTTTATCGACAATCAGGGCACCGCGTTCATCGATCTCACCGCGCCGCCCGAACCCCTCACCGGCAGCCACACGGAGCTCATCCTCGCCTACGGTCTGGTGGACTCCATCCTGCTCAACTGCCCCGAGCTGACTTCGGTTCAGATCCTCTTCGGCGGACGCGAAGTTCCCACGCTCACTGGCCACCTCGATCTGTCCCGGCCCCTGGTACTCAACAAACGCTTCATCGCCTCATGAGCCGCCCCATCGGTGTCTTCGACTCCGGGGTCGGTGGGCTCACCGTTCTCAGCGCGCTGCGGGAACGATTCCCAGCCGAGGACTTTGTCTATCTCGGTGATACCGCGCGTCTGCCCTATGGCACCAAGTCGGCGGCCACGGTTCAACGATATGCCGTCAACGCGGCGGCCCACCTCGAAGGCCACGGAATCAAGCTCCTGGTGGTGGCCTGTAACACAGCGTCGTCCTTCGCCCTCGATGCCCTGGACAGCACGGCTTCGGTCCCGGTGGTGGGGGTCGTCGAACCCGGAGTACGGGCCGCCATCGCCACCGGCGCCTCACGCGTCGGTGTCATCGGCACCGAGGGCACCATCCGTTCCGGGGCCTACCAGCAGACCCTGGCGGATCGTGCCGCCGCGGTCTCGGTTGAGGCGGCGGCGTGCCCGCTTCTCGTCCCCCTCGCCGAAGAGGGGTGGGGCGACCACCCGATCACCGATCAGGTGGCGAGCCTCTATCTTACGCCACTGCTCGAGTGGGGGGTTCAAACCATCATTCTCGGATGTACCCACTACCCCCTGCTCCGACCGTCACTCCAACGTGTCGTCGGGCCCGATGTTCGGTTGGTGGACTCGGCGGGCGCGGTAGCCGAGACGGTCGCCGGGGTCCATTCCGATCTGCTCTCACCCGAAGACCGGCAAGGCTCCATTCGCATCGAGCTCACCGATGCTTCCGACCGGTTCCTCAGAATCACCCGTGCGATCCTCGGCCGCGACCCCGAAGAGCTCACGGTCGTCGACATCGATCAGGCTTGA
>CBESWV010000203.1:0-7220 GCA_965533305.1 uncultured bacterium
ATCCACCGAGACCACATCGTGCGCCTTGGGCAGACCCTCGACAGCGGGGATCCCCGGCGCCATGGGCCGGTGGTTGATCACCGCCACAGGTCCCGGGGTCCGGATTGCGCGCGCCATTCGAGTGTAGAGATCGTCGAGATCCTCGCCATCGCCTTCGAGGATGGTCAGGCCGTGGCCCGCGAGGGTTTTGCCGACCGAGAAGCCCTTGAGGTAGTTGCTGGGGTGGCCGGCGATGGTGACATCGTTGTCGTCGATGACGAGTTTGACTTCGAGAGTGTTGGCGACGGCGATCCGGGCGGCCTCGGCGTCGTTGCCCTCCTGCTGGGAGCCGTCGGAACCAAAGCAGAAGATAGCCGTGCCGGGGTTCGCCATGGCAACGCCGTTGACATGCGGCCACATGTGGCCGAGCCGGCCCGAACTGAAAGTCACACCCGGGGTGTGACCCAACTCCGGATGACCGGGCAGGTGCGCGCCAGCCTCGCGATAGTGGAGGATGGCTTCGGCGGGGAGGTGCCCGTTGAACACCGACATGAGGTACTGGATCGCCACCCGGTGGCCGGCCTCGTCGAAATAGGCGTGGTAGGCCTTCCCGGCCCGCATGAACCCATCGGCGATCAGCACCTCGGGGACGATGTCGTAGGCGCCGCCGGTGTGGCCGCCGACCCCCCGCGCCGCGCCGGTGGCGGTGAAGAAGACGATGGCGTCCCGGCAGAACTGAACGTTGGCCGCCAGCTGTTCGAGCTCTTGGGCGGTCAGAGTCTCCGCCTGTGGGTCGAGCGTCAACGGACGGAATTGATTGAGGTCCATGGGGAAGGTCTCGTTGGTGGCCAAGGTCTTGCTCCTCCTCGTTGCAGAGACGATAGCAAAGTTTGCGAGGAGGTGCCGGTATCCATCGGATCGCATTGCGCGGTGGTGGTGGGACTGGCATACTCGCCGCCGGATCCCATTATTTTGAGATTGGGATTGAGGAGTTTGGAGAGTCCATGAAAACAGGTCGAGCAATCTTGCGGTTGATCGTTGTTGGAGCCCTGGTGTTCGGAGTGTCATCGGTGAGCGTCTCTGCAGGCGGTCCTGTGACGGTCAGTGGATCAATTGCGGATATCAGTGGAAACCCGCTCAAGGGTGTGGAAGTCTCGGTGGTCGCAGACGGCATCGATGGTCCACTCACCGGCCATTCAAAAAAGAACGGGAAGTTTTCGGTCGCACTCCCCGACCACGACCTCGCCTACGAGTTCACGTTCACGAAAGAGGGCTTTGAGCCGGCATCGCTCGAATTCATCCCCGGGCCGGAGGAACTTGGCCCGCTCGAAGTGATCCTGGCGCTGGCGGGAGAAATCAGCGAAGCGAGGGAGCTGGCCATCCCGGTCTTCAATGAAGGCGTGGCCGCCCTCGAGACAGGCGACAAGGCAGCGGCGCTCGAGAAGTTCCGGCAGGCGTCCGAGATCGACCCGGACTTCGCCGATGCGGCCCGCGCCACTGCTGCCGTTGCGATGGAACTCGAGGACTTTGCCGCTGCAGCCGATGCCGGTGAAAATCTCGTCCGACTTCAGCCCGACAACCTCGACGCTATCACTACGGCCTATTTCGCCGAACTCATGCTCATTGATATCGAGCGGTTGATTCCGGCGGCAAGACGACTTGCCGATGCCAACCCTGAGGTGGTCTCGAATGAAATGGTGCAACACGCCACCGTGCTTTTCGACAACAACGAGTTCGCGGGGTCGCGTTCGATGCTCGAGATCGTCATCGAGAAGGCGCCGGAGACTGCTGCCGCATATCTGCAACTCGGATTGGTGTGCAACATGGCCGGTGACCCGGCATGCGCGAAAGACGCCCTGAAAAGCTATCTGGAGCTTGCTCCCGACGGTCCCGATGCGGCGACTGCCCGGTCCCTGCTCGAATATCTGAAGTGATACGGTCGAGTTGAACCAAGGGAGATGCCATGGATGAGCGATACGAAGGATCGACCTCTGACACCAGCGACGAGCAATACGAATCCGGGACCGTGAGTCGGCGGTCCTTTGTCGGCGCCGGAGTGGCGGCTACAGTGGGCGCCGCTGCGGGCGCGGCGGTGGCGACGAGCGCATCTGCCTCATCGCACGAAGGCAAACCGGGTCAACCCTACAACCCGCGGACCAAGGACGCCATGCCGACCCGCAACCTGGGCAGGACCGGATTCCAAGTGGGGATCTTCAGCCTCGGCGGCCAGGCAGCCATCGAGCGCACCTTCAATGCCGATCTCTCGGCCGAAATCGTCAATCGTGCTCTCGACCTCGGTGTCAACTACATCGACTCCGCTGCGGCCTACGGCAAGGACGAGGAGTGGGGTCGGGCGTACGGCACCAGCGAACGCCACATCGGCCAGGTCATGAAGAGCCGCCGTTCGGAGGCCTTCCTGACGTCGAAGACCCACTATCGCGATTACGACGGTTCAATGAGGCTCCTCGAATCGAGCCTGGAGAATCTCCAGACCGACCACCTCGATCTGTGGCAGATCCACAACCTCAAGACACCGGATCAGCTCGAACAGATCTTCGCCAAGGACGGCGCCATCAAGGCTTTGGAGAAGGCCCAGGCCGAGGGCATGGTGCGCCACGTCGGCGTCACCGGCCATTACGAGCCTCTGATCCTGGTCGAGGCGCTCAAACGCTATGACTTTGAGACGATTCTCATGGTGGTCAGCGCCGCCGATCCCAACTATCTGAGTTTCAAGGACCACCTGCTGCCAACCGCCCTCGAAAAGGGCGTCGGGATCATCGGGATGAAGCTCGCCGCCCGCGGACGCCTGCTGTCCGAGTGGACGCCGCCGCCGGTGGAGGAGCAACGCCCGAGCATGGCGACACCGCTGCCGGGAACCATCACAATGAAGGAGTCCCTTAGTTACTCCTGCACCCTGCCGGTGAGCACCAACATTGTCGGCGTCGACAACATCGAACAACTCGAACAGAACGTCAAATGGGCGTCGGAGTTCGTGCCCTATTCGCCCGAGAAGATGGTGGAGCTCGAGAAGAGGACCCTGCCCATCGTGAGGCAGGCGCTGTATTTCAGGCGCTGGGATATGGGCTCGGTGTGAGAGTCAGCCGTCATCCTGAGCAACGCCACGTCGCCGGACGGCGCCTGCTTGTGGAATGACAGGGACGTCGAAGAACATGTCATCCTGAGCGAGGGAGTCCGACGACCAAGTCGAGCTGTTCCTACTAGCTCGAAGAGCGACGTAGGCAGCATCCCCCGAAGAAACGATGTGGTCCTTCGCGAGAGGCGCTCTCCCTGACCCATGGGGACCCTTCGACTCCGCGACCTCGGAGGTCGCTTCGCTCAGGGTGACATTCGTTCTTTGAACAACAAGTGCTAGCGGTAGTCGAGAAATCCTGCGAGGCCCAGAGTTGACGTCATGACTGGAAAACCTCCGAGGCTGCCGCGATGGCGGCGCCCTTTGGAACTGCAACTTCCATATCGCTGAGGATGGACTCGAGGGCGCCGAGTACCAAAATGACATTTCGCTGGGTGCACGACGAGCCCATAATCCCGATCCGCCAGGCTTTTCCTGCGAAGGGGCCGAGGCCGGCGCCGATCTCGATGCCGTACTCGTTGAGCAGCCGTCTGCGCATTGCCAGATCGTCGGCGCCTTCCGGGATGTGAACGGCGTTGAGATTGGGCAGGGAGTGTTTGGGAATGTAGCTCAGACCCAATGCCTCGAGACCGGCGCGGAGTGCCTTGTGGTGGTGAAGGTGGCGGGCTTGGCGCGCCTCGAGCCCCTCTTCGATGACCATCCGTAGCCCCTCGTAGAGGGCAAAGCCCAAGTTACTGGACGCGGTGTGGTGGTAGACCCGGTCCGAACTCCAGTACTTCGCCACCAGGGACAGATCGAGGTACCAGCTCCTGACCTTGCTCTTGCGGCCTCGGAGCTTCTCCGCCGCAGCCGGGGAGAAGCTCACGGGCGCCAGACCGGGAGGTGATGAAAGACCCTTCTGGGTGCAGCTGTAGCACGCATCGATGGCCCAGTCATCGAGCCGAAGTTCGACACACCCAAGCGAGGTCACGGCATCGACCAGCAGCAACGCTCCCGCGGCATGCGCCAGTCGAGAAATCTCCTCGAGCGGCTGGTGGGCGCCGGTCGAGGTCTCGGCCTGGACCACGCCCACCACCTTTGTCGCCGGGTGATCGGCGAGCGCTTGGTCGATCGCTGCGGGATCGATGATCTCACCCCACGGCACGTCGACCCGGTGGACGGTAGCGCCGTGGCGTTCGGCCATCTCGACCATGCGGGCGCCGAAGTAGCCGCAGACCCCGATCACCACCTCATCGCCCGGCTCGACCAGGTTGGCGACACAGGCCTCCATCCCGGCGCTGCCGGTTCCCGGCATGGCGAGGGTGAGTTCGTTGGTGGTTTGGAAGGCGTACTGGAGCATCCCCCGGGTGCCATCCATGATGGCCAGGTACTCGGGATCGAGGTGGCCGAGAGTGGGTTTGGCCAAGGCGGCAAGGACGCGGGCGCTGACATCGCTCGGACCGGGGCCCATGAGGATGCGTTCGGCCGGGTTGATTTCGGGATATTCAGTTTTCATTCAAGAACCTCCGAGGGCGACGACGAGAATTTCGGACCGGAACCAGCGGCTATCGAGATCGAATCACGAGTGATGGTGTGCGCCCGTGAGATGACATCACATCGCCTGCTCCGATGGAAGCACCATCATACGAGGAATCGAGACGTGGGCCGGTTGCTCGAGCATGAAGCGGACAGCTCGAGCAATGTCCTCGGGCTCGAGCGGTTGTTTCATCTCGAGCATATCCCGCGGATGGACCTCGAAATGATCCTGGAGTTCGGTGTTGACAAGCCCCGGTTCGATGCAGCCGACCCGGACTCCGGAACCGGCGACCTCCATCCGGAGGGCCTCGGTCAGTGCTTCGATGCCGTACTTGGAGGCGGCGTAGGCTCCGACCGTGGGGCGAACCTTGGTGCCGAGGATCGACGAAGTGGTGATGAGGTGACCGCTGCCTTGAGCTTTGAAAACCGCGAGGGCGGTGTAGGCCATTCTCACGGCTGCTTCGAGGTTGATCCGGACGTTGGCGCAGAGGCGATCGATGTCGGCGCCCTCGATGGGTGTGGTGTCCATGATTCCCGCGTTTGAGAAGACCACATCGAGTCCGCCGTGGGCCTCGAGGGCGGCATCGATCAATCCCTGAGCGAGCCCGGCGTCCCCCATGTCGCCCGGTACGGCGATCGCGCTGGTGAGACTGCCGGCGAGGGTTTCGAGTCGGCCGCCGCGGCGCGCAGAGAGCACCAGCTTCATTCCCGCAGCATCGAGGTCCTTCGCCACCGCCCACCCGATCCCCGAAGATGCTCCGGTGATGATGGCCACCTTGCCTTTGAGATTCGTCATCGAGTTTCTCCAATTTCTGCGACCGGAAGATAGGAGGAATCACAACAGTTGATGCCGTTCATAACGCCTCCGCCATTCCCGATCTGATCTCGGTCGAGGGACTACAATAGAGCTTCACTGGGAATCTGTGAATCGAGGTGCCCCGATGTCGTCGTTCTCCAGGACATGCATGCTGGTCTTTCTCGCCGGGTTCGGATGGGCCTGCTCGTCTGCGGTGCCCACGGGCGACCCGGGGGTCAGGGCAGTCGGCGAGCATTTTTTTCTGTACGAGAGTTCCGAGCTTGAGATCGCTCTCGGCGCTGGGTACGCCGCCGGTCACGTGGGTGAGGAGTATCTCCTCCTCGGAGCGTCGTTTGCGGGGGCGAACAGCGAGAGAATGACGGTGGTCGACCGTGCAGGGATCTCGGTGCAGACTCCGGACCGGCAGACGATCCCGTTGATGAGTCAGACAGGTTATCTCGATGCTTTTGGGAAACTCGAAGTGGCGGCTCGCATGGCTGAGGTGTTCTCGCCCACCGCGTTGGATTCCAGGCCAACACGGCGGCCGTGTGGCGACTGGTTTTTCAGGGCGCCGACCGATGGGCTCACACGTGATGTCCTGACCTTTTCTTCGGTTGAAGTTTGCGAGGGAATCCTCTTTTTTCATGTCCCCGGAGGAGTCCAACCCGGGCGCTGGGTGCTCGAGATCAAACTCGAAGAGGGAATCGTTGAGATCCCGTTCGTTCTCGATTGAGGTGGATTATCGATGAAGATCGTGGTTGCCGCCGACAGCTTCAAAGGCAGCATGCGGAGTGACGAGGCAGGGGAGATCATCGCCGCGGGGCTTCGAGAAGGGCTGAGCGATGCCGAGATCGTTGTGATCCCCGTGGCCGATGGCGGCGAGGGGACAACCGATGCGGTGATCCGAGCTACCGGAGGCGAACTGCGGTCGGTGGAAGTGACCGGTCCGCTCGGGGACCCCGTCACGGCCTTTTACGGTCTGCTCCCGGGCGGCAGAACCGCGGTCATGGAGATGGCTTCGGCCAGCGGGATCGAGCTCGTGCCCGCCGGTCGCTTGGACCCCATGAAGGCGACGACCTACGGTACCGGTGAGCTCATTCGATCCGCCATCGAGGATGGCGTCCGCGACATCATCCTCGGGATCGGCGGCAGCGCCACCGTCGATGGCGGCATCGGAATGGCCCAGGCTCTGGGATACCGATTGCTGACCGGTGACGGGGAAGACTGCGGTCGCGGTGGCGCCGCCCTCGAAACAATCCGCACGATCGACACCACCGATATGGTCGATGGCATGACCGACTGCCGGATCCGGGTTGCCTGCGATGTGACCAACCCGCTCCTCGGCGAGCGCGGCGCCGCCCGGGTCTTCGGTCCCCAGAAGGGCGCCACGCCGGAGATGGTCGATGCTCTCGAGCGAGGACTCGGCCACTTGGGTGGCGTGTGGGAGTCGCATGGGATGCTCGAGACCTCCGACAACCCGGGCGACGGCGCCGCCGGCGGCCTCGGGGCGGCACTGCGGGCATTCTGCTCGGCCGAGATAGCCTCCGGCGCCGATCTCGTCGCCGAGATCACCGGTTTCGACAACGAGATCGCTACAGCCGATCTTCTGGTGACCGGTGAGGGCAGGACCGATGATCAGACCGCCGACGGCAAGCTCTGCGCCGTGCTTGCGGCCAAGGCAAGAGCCGCCGGGGCAAGGACCATCCTGATCTCGGGCACCGTGGCCGACGATCTCGCAGGAATCGACGAGCTCTTCGATGCGGTCTTCTCCACGGTCAAGGATGTGGTTTCTCTGGAAGACGCCCTCGCACACGGACGCGAGAATCTCGCTGCCACCGC
>CBESWV010000204.1:0-7216 GCA_965533305.1 uncultured bacterium
GAGAGCAGCATCCCGCCGGCATACTCGATCTTGTTGCCGACAATCTCGATGGCCGATTTCGAAAAGTGGACAAAATGCTGCGCCTTGTCCTTGATGAAGTGGATTCCCGCATCGTTCTTGAAGAGTTCCCAGACGGCGGCGATCCCCATGGCGCCGAAGACCAGACCGGCGCCGGTCTGCCCCTTCTGACCCGCCTTGACGATCTCGGACGCAGCGACGCTTTCAGGGAAGGGCAGATCGGCCTCCACCACCAAAGCGCGGCGCAGGATGATGACAAAGAGGACGCCGAGCACTCCACCGATGAGCATGATCAAGGTGGCGTCACGGAGATTGAACTCGGTCCAGGCTCCGCTGATCATGAAGGCCGGGATGGTGAAAATCGCCCCGGCGACGAGGGACTCACCGACAGAAGCCGTGGTTCGGGCGATGTTCTCCTCGAGGATATTGCCCTTGAAGACACGAAGGGCCGCCATGGCGACCACGGCGGCCGGGAAGGTGGCGGCGACCGTGAGGCCGACCTTCATGCCGAGATAGGCGTTCGCAGCCCCAAGAACCACCGCCATAATGACACCGAGAAAAACCGCCTTGAAGGTGAGCTCCGCCATGGTTGACGATGCCGGCACGTAGGGCTTGAACTCCTGATCAGCCATCTTCCCCTCCCCCTTGTTCTGTCCTGGATTCTAGCTCAGATCACATCGGTTAGGGGGGGGGGTAGGAGTGAGACGTTTGACGGCAGACGATGGACCTCTCACTCCTTACGTCTCACGTCTTACTCCTCACGAACAACTACTCCCGCAACTTCTCCTCGAGAAGTTGCCCGGCGATGGCCATGAGCTGGGTCTCGGTGACGACCCCGACGAGGCGGTCTTCCTTGATCACCGGCAGGCACGACCAGCGATTGCGGCGCATGGTGTCGATGGCTTCCACGGTCGAGGTCTCCGGGGTGACCGTCACCGGCTCGCGCTGCATGATCTCGGACACCGGCAGCGGGCCTTCACGGTGCTCAGGATGGTACGTCCCGACCAGTTTGATGAGCGCCCGTTGGGAGACCATTCCGACAAGGTGGTTCTCGGCATCCTCCACCATGACGTGGCGGATGTTGTTCCAGACCATCAGATTCGCCACCAGATCCACCGGTTCGGTCTGTTCGACCGTCACCAAATCGGTGTCCATGCAGTGTTCGACCGTCAAGTAGTTCTGCTTCCAGCCGCCACCCTCCTCGAGCTGGGCCGGTTCCCAGGCGGACACCAATTGGCCACTCTGTTGCCGCGCCGCGATGGCGGCGGTGACCGCAGACAAGCGTTCCGAGAGCGGTCCCTTGGACCCGAGAGCAGCGAACGAATCGAGCTGCCACTGGGCGCCCGTTTGGCGTGACCTCACCCGCTCCTCGATGGTTCCGAGATAGAGATCGATATCAGCCCCATCGAGACTTGACGCCTCGAGTCCCTCCCTCGCGATGGGCAGGAGGTCGTCAAGGATCAATTGGTCGGCGGGTTTGAGCACACCCCCCGCCCACGCGAGCTGGGCGCTGAGTCCGTGTTCGGCTGCGGCGAAGAAATTCGAGTGCGCGTCGTCAAAGGACATGTGTTGGGTGATGTCGTCATAGCGAACCAGGCAGCCGCTGACGAGACCGAACCAGAAAGCAGCGTTGGCGACCTCGTCGCGGGGGGTCGGTCCGGACGGGAGGATCCGGTTCTCGATCCTGATATGGGGCTTGCCATCGGAGATGCCGTAACAGACCCGGTTCCAGCGATAAACCGTGCTGTTGTGAAGCCGAAGCGCCTTGAGGGACGGCGCTCGTCCCTGGGCGATCTCTTCGAAGGGATCGTCATCGGGCTCCGTGGAGAGCAGGGTGCGAAAACGGGCTATGTCCTCGCGGAGTATCTCCAGAGCCGATGATTTGACCCAGCGGCGGCCGAAGCTGACCCGCGGTGTCTGTTCTCGCAGGTGCGGCAAGGATCGGCGGGTGTCGATGGACTGCTGGAAGAGCCCTACCCGGGTCTCCCGCCACAGCCGTTTGCCGAAAAGCAGTGGTGAGTTGACGGCGGCCGCCATGACCGGCCCGGTCACCGCCTGCGCGATGTTGTAGATCCGGGCGAACTCGTGCGGCGCGACCTGGAAGTGGACCTGGAAACTCGTGTTGCAGGCCTCGACCATGATGGAGTCGTGGCTGAGGTGGAGTTCATCGACGCCTTTGAGATAGAACTCGTAGGCGCCGCCCTTGAGCCGTGTCATGGCGTCGTTGAGAGCAAAATAGCGCGGGTTTGGAGTCATGCTGTCGAGTCCGAGATCAGACTTGACGAGGGTCGGCAGGATCCCCGTCAGAAGGATGTCTCCGCCGCAGCTCCGGGCCGCCTCGCGGACCTGACCCAGCAACTCTCCGACCTGCCACTCCATGGCGCTGAGACAATTGCCCCCGAAAACCAGGGGATCGAGGTTGAACTCGAGATTGAATCGCGCCAACTCGGTGGTGAAGTGGGGGTCGTCCAACACCTCGAGGACCTCGGTGGCGATGGGCGCCGGGCGCCAGTGGGGATCGACAAGGAACATCTCCTGCTCGGCCCCGATGCGTCGAATATCGCTTTCGAAGAGATCATCATCGAGCATCTTCTCGAACGCACGAACATCGTTCAACAGATGCTTGAGAAACACCCGTATATCTTCAGCCTCCGACTCACGCCGGACATCTTGTTCACCCATGGATAGCTCCCCCAGGAACGCCGCGTTGCAATATTGTATCCCAGTCGCATCTTCCCCGGCCTTTGCGCGTGGTCTTCGCTCTCGCTGCTCACGCTTCGTCGCGGGGAGGAGCAGGTCAGCGCTCGCTCCGCTCGCTAGTTAGGGGTGAGGGGTCAGAGGTTGAACGCTTCAAAGACCTGCGGTACGACCATCTTCTGACCATCTAACCTTCTAACTTTCAAACCTCTTGGCTCCTCACGTCTAACCCCTAACCATAAATCTGCTAATATTTTTAGCAGATTTATGGTTCTAATACTTGACAACGATACACTCAGATTTTATACTGATACTGTGTGAATGACTCATGCGGAGGACAAAATGAACGTGAAGAACCAATACACCCTGCGGGCGACCGAAGCCCTGCAGTCCAGCTTCAAGGCCGCGGCCGCACGCGGCAACCCGGAAACCACACCGACCCATCTGCTCCAGGCTCTCATCGACCAGGAAGATGGAGTTGCATCCAAATTTCTCGCCAAGATCGGCGTGTCCACCCAAACGCTCTCCAACGAACTCAGGGCCGCACTCGACCGGCTTCCGTCGGCCGAAGGCGGATCCGATCCCCAACCTTCCCGCAACTTTCGGGCGGTCCTCGACCAGGCCACAAAGCTGGCCCCACAGTTCCAGGATCAGTACATCTCGGTGGAGCATCTCCTGCTCGCCGTCGTCGCAGTCAAAGACACCACGGCAGCGAAGATCCTGGCCGGTCAGGGTGTCACCCATGACAGCCTTCTTGCGTCGATTCAGGAACTCCGAGGCTCGCACCGGGTCACCGACGAGAACCCCGAGGCCAAGTACGAGGCGCTCAAGAACTACGGCCGCGACCTCACCGAGCTCGCCCACTCCGGCAAGCTCGATCCGGTCATCGGACGCGACGAGGAGATCCGGCGCCTCATGCAGGTCCTCACCCGGAGAACCAAGAACAACCCGGTCCTCATCGGCGAACCCGGTGTCGGCAAGACCGCCGTGGCCGAGGGTCTCGCTCAGCGTATCGCCTCCGGCGATGTCCCCGAGATCCTCAAACGTCGGCGACTGGTGTCCCTCGACATGGGGGCCCTCATCGCCGGCGCCAAGTACCGCGGCGAGTTCGAGGACCGGCTCAAAGCCGTGCTCAAGGAGGTCGTGGATTCAGATGGTGAGGTCATCCTCTTCATCGACGAACTCCACACACTGGTTGGGGCCGGGGCCGCTGAGGGCGCCATGGACGCGGCCAATCTGCTCAAACCGGCGCTGGCGCGCGGCGAGTTGCGATGCATCGGCGCCACAACCCTAAACGAGTACCGCAAGTACATCGAGAAGGACGCGGCGCTGGAGCGCCGGTTTCAACCGGTCCTGGTGGGAGAGCCCTCCGTCGAGGAGACTGTCGGGATCCTGCGCGGCCTCAAGGAAAAGTACGAGGTCCACCACGGCGTTCGGATCGCCGACGCGGCGCTGGTCGCAGCGGCATCGCTGTCACAGCGCTACATCACCGATCGCTTCCTGCCCGACAAGGCCATCGACCTCATGGACGAGGCCGCGTCGCGCCTGCGCATCGAGATCGACTCGTTACCCACCGAGATCGATCAGCTCGAACGCCGGTCGGTACAACTCGAGATCGAGCGCCGAGCGCTGGCCAAGGAAAAGGACAAGGCGTCGAAGGAGCGCAGGAAGATCATCGAATCGGAGCTCGCCGAACTCCAGGAGAAAACGTCTGGGATGAAAGCCCTCTGGCACAAGGAAAAGGACCTCATCACCAGAATCCAGGAACTCAAAGAACAGCTCGAGGAGACCCGTGAGTCGGCCGAGAGAGCCGAGCGGGACGGCGATCTCGAGCGCGCCGCGAAGTTGCGCTACGGTCAGCTCCCCGAGGTCGAGCAGCGGCTCGCCGACGCCTCCGAGGCCCTTAAATCCCACCAGGAAGAACACGGAACTATGCTCGCCGAAGAGGTCGGCGAAGAGGACATCGCGCGATCCGTCTCGCGGTGGAGCGGGATCCCGGTATCGAGACTCCTCGAGGGCGAGAAGGAGAAGCTCCTTCACATGGAGGAGCGCATCGGCGACCGGATCGTAGGGCAGGATGAAGCGGTCCGATCCGTGGCGGCCGCAGTCCGCCGCGCCCGCGCCGGTCTCAAAGATCCCAACCGGCCCATCGGTTCCTTTCTCTTCCTCGGACCCACGGGCGTCGGCAAGACCGAACTCGCGAGAGCCCTGGCCCAGTTTCTCTTCGACGACGAACGCGCCATGGTCCGGATCGACATGTCGGAGTACATGGAGAAACACGCGGTCTCCCGCATGATCGGGGCCCCTCCCGGCTATGTCGGCCACGACGAGGGCGGCCAACTCACCGAAGCGGTGCGTCGACGGCCATACTCGGTGATTCTCCTCGATGAGATCGAGAAGGC
Source organism: uncultured bacterium (assembly GCA_965533305.1). Lineage (GTDB taxonomy): Bacteria > Acidobacteriota > Thermoanaerobaculia > Thermoanaerobaculales > Sulfomarinibacteraceae > JAHECW01. The sequence continues at coordinate 5,118 of CBESWV010000204.1, forward strand.
TCACCCCGACGTCTTCAACGTCCTGCTCCAGGTGTTGGACGACGGTCGCCTCACGGATGGCAAAGGGCGGACGATCGACTTCCGCAACACGGTCATCATCATGACCTCCAACATCGCCTCCTCGGTGATCCAGGAGCTGCCCGAATCCGAACGCGACCGGATGAAGACCCTCGTCCAAGCAGAACTCAAACAGCATTTCCGTCCCGAGTTCCTCAACCGGATCGACGAAGTGCTCATCTTCCACCGGCTGGACGAGAGCCACATGGAACAGATCGTCCACATCCAGCTCGCTCGCTTCAACGAACTCCTGGCTCAGCAGGGGCTTGCGGTGGTCGCCGACGACGACGTCGCAAAGTTGTTGGCGAGACACGGCTTTGACCCCGACTTCGGAGCGAGGCCGCTCAAGCGCGCCATCCAGCAACTCGTGCAGGACCCGCTGGCCAATCTCGTCCTCGCCGGGGAGATCGAACCGGATCAGACCATCCGCCTCGAGGTCGAGGACGGCAAACTCGTCCTGCGACCGATCCCGACCTCTGCCGATAGCGATAGCGAACAGTAGACGTCATCACACCACTCCTTTCCATCGGGCCCCTTCGCGGGGCCCACTTTTTAGTGGAGTCGACTGTTGACTGTGAACTCGCCGGGCTGAGCTACACTGCCACGGACCGATCGCCCGACTGAATCAACGGCAACCAAAGGAGCCGACATGGAAGCTCAAGGACCCCCGACCATAGATTTCAATCAATTCCGAAAGCACAAACCTCCGGCCAAGACCATCATCGTCGGCGTCTTGATTCTGCTCGGCGCCATCATGGCCTTCTCGAGCATCTTCACCATCCAACCCGAGGAGGTTGGAGTGGTGCTGCGTTTCGGCCAGTACCACCGCACCGCGGAACCGGGCCTCAACTTCAAGATGCCGGCGCCGCTGGAACAGGTCTTCAAGGTGCCGGTCCAACGCCAGCTCAAGCAGGAGTTCGGTTTCCAGACCGTCGAGGCCGGCGTCCGCAGCCGGTTCTCGGACCGCAACTTCGAGGGTGAGTCGCTCATGCTCACCGGCGACCTCAATGTCGCCGTCGTCGAATGGATCGCGCAGTACCGGGTGGATGACCCCTACAAATACCTCTTCAAGGTTCGCAGCGTCACCAAGACCTTCCGCGACATGAACGAGGCCGTCATGCGCGCCGTCGTGGGCGACCGCAGCGTTGACGAGGTCATCACCATCGGTCGTCTCGAGATCGAAGACGAGGTCAAGCTCCGGCTCCAGGAACTCTGCAATCGCTACGAGACCGGCATCGTGGTCGACCAAATCGTGCTTCAGGACGTCAACCCACCGGACCCGGTGAAGCCGTCGTTCAACGAGGTCAACCAGGCCGAGCAGGAGCGCGAACGGGCGATCAACGATGCCCGTTCGGCGTACAACCGGATCATCCCCAAAGCGCGAGGCCAGGCCGAGGAGACCATCCAGCAGGCGGAGGGCTACGCCATCGACCGCGTCAACCGGGCGCGAGGCGACGCCGTCCTCTTCAAAGAAGTGCTCGCAGCCTACAAACGGGCGCCCGAGGTGACCCGCAGCCGGATCTACCTCGAGACCATGGAAGTGGTCTACCCCAACCTCGAACGCAAGCTCATTCTCGACGACAACCTCTCGGGGGTTTTGCCGCTCCTTGACCTCAAGGGGACCGGAGGTGGCCAATGAAACAGATCTCCATTCTCATCGTTCTGATCTTTGTCCTGGTCGTCATCCTCGTCGCCGGCGGCGCCTTCTATGTCGTCAACGAAGCGGAACAGGTCATCATCACCCAGTTCGGTAAACCGGTGGGCGACCCGGTCATGACCCCGGGCCTCAAGGTCAAGGTGCCCTTCCTTCAGAAGGCCAACTTCTTTGACAAACGATTCCTCGAGTGGGATGGCGCCCCCAACGAGGTGCCGACCAAGGACAAGCGTTTCCTCTATGTCGACACCTACGCCAGGTGGCGGATTGTCGACCCGTTGCTCTTCTTCCAACGGCTGCGCGACGAACGCGGCGCTCAGTCCCGCTTGGACGACATCCTCGACGGCGAGACCCGCACAACCATCGCCCAACACAACCTCATCGAGGC
>CBESWV010000205.1:0-7181 GCA_965533305.1 uncultured bacterium
CTGACCTCTCCGGTGACCGAAGCCCAGGTCATCATCGGCAAATTCATCGGCGTCTTTGTCTTCTATCTCGCCCTGTGGGCGCCGACCCTGATCTACGTGCTCATGGTCAAGGCCCAGGCAGCGATCGACTGGGGTGCGGTGGCCTCGTCCTATCTCGGAGTCGCGCTCCTCGGTGCGGTCTTCGTCTCCCTCGGCCTTTTCGCCTCGACCCTGGCCCGAAGCCAGATCATCGCCGCGGTGATCGCCTTCACCGGTCTGATCATCCTCTTCGGTCTCCCGCTCATGCGTGGATTGCTGATCTCTTCATCGGGCCTCGGGGCGATGATCGATCACGCGGATCTGTGGCAACAGATGGCCGACTACGCCAAAGGCATCGTCGATACGAGGTATGTGGTCTACGAGCTTTCGCTCACCGGCCTCTTCCTTTTCCTATCGACAAAGAGCCTCGAGCTCGGCAAGTGGAGGTAGGGCGATGAGACGAAAGAGCGTACGCTACGGTGCGGCAGGTGTTGTGGCCCTGGTTTTTGTGATCGGTCTGGTGTTCATGGCGAACTGGCTCGGCGCTCGGCACTACAAGCGGTGGGACTGGACCACTTCCCAGCTCTACACCCTCTCCGAGAAATCCGTCGATCTTGTCCGCGGTCTCGACGCCGAGGTTCGCATCGTGGTGTTCATGGTGCCTTCCAGTCCGCTCTTCGACCAGGCCCAGGAACTCCTCGAGCGCTATGCGGCGGTGTCGGACAAAATCGTCCTCGAATACATCGATCCCGAGCGCGAGCCGCTCAAGACCAAGGCTCTGGCGGAACAGTTCGGTATCACCATGGCCGATACCGTGGTCTTCATCGCCGGTGATCGCACCAAGTACGTCACCTCGGAGCAGATGGTGGACTACGACTACTCCGGGATGCAGTACGGCCAGCAGCCGACGGTCAAGGCATTCAGGGCCGAGGAGGAGTTCACCTCGGCCATCCAGTCGCTCGTGGTCACTTCGGTTCCCAAGATCTACTTCGTCTCCGGCCATGGCGAAGCCACCCCTACGGAGCAGGGCAACGGCGCCCTCGCCGGGCGCAGCCTGTCGATCCTCCTCGACAAGATGAGAAAGGACAACATGGTTGCCGAAGAGGTCAGCCTGCTCTCAGGCGTGATCCCCGATGATGCCGATGTCATCGCCATCGTCGGTCCCACCCGCCCCTACACCGAGGCCGAGATCGACGCCCTCGAAGCCTTCCTCGATGGGGGAGGTCGAGCACTGGTGGCCCTCGATCCGCTCATCGAAACCGATGGCACCATGCGGCAGACCAGGATCGAGGCCTTTCTCGCCGGCCGCGGTGTCATGGTCAATGAAGATCTGGTGGTGGATCCATCGCGCAAGCTGCCCTTCTTCGATCTGTCTGCGGTCTACCTGACCGATTTCGCCCAACACCCGGTGACCACCGGGCTCGATGGGATCGCGGTGCTCTTCACCGTGACGCGGTCGCTCACCATCGATTCCGACGATGCCCGGATTCTGGTCGAGACCAGCACCGAGGGGTGGGGCGAGACCAATCTCGGGATGCTGTTGCGTGGCGAGCCGGTGGTCTTCGATGAAGGTCTCGACACCGAGGGGCCGGTGGCGGCCGTGGTGGTGGTCGAGAGCGCCGCCCAGCCGACGGTGCTCGACGGTGGTGACGGTCCCGCCGAGGATGCCGAGATCAAATCGAGGTTGGCGGTCTTTGGTGACTCGGACTTTCTCACCGATGTCGATATCGGAAATGCAGGCAACGAGATCCTCGCCATGAACACCCTTAATTGGCTGGTCGCGCGCGATCATTCCATGGGCATTCCTCCGCGCGACATGGAGAGCATGAGCCTGTTCATCGATCAGCAGAAGATGCGGATCATCCTCGTGGTGGTGCTGCTCGTCATGCCGGGTGCGGCCATCGCCATGGGTGTCATGGTGTGGCGGCGCCGCAGGCACTGACGGAGTTTTGATGCGAAGCAGGAATCTGATCATCCTGGCGTCCGTCGCCATCGTCCTGGGCGTGTTTATCTACTTTGTAGAACGCCACCAACCGACGACCGACGATCATCTCGAGCGGATCGACAGGCTCTTCCGGGAGCTCGACGGTGACACGGTTGTAGAGCTGGAGCTCAAGACCAGCCATGGCCCGGTCCGTCTCGCCAAGACGGATGACGAGTGGCGGTTGGTCGAGCCCCTGGACTACCCGGCGGACGCTACGGCGGTCAAGGCGCTCGTCGATGCCGTCGCCAACCTCGATGCCGAGAGAACCCTCCCCGTCGGAGAGGTGGCTCCGAGTGATTATGGCCTCGACGCTCCGGTTCTCCGGGTCACCCTGGTGGATTCGCATGGGGGTCGGTTCTCCCTCGCGATCGGTGACGAGACTCCCCTTGGATCCAACCGAGCCGTGCTCCGGGATACGGGCGAGGAGATCATCCTGGTTCCGAGTTTCTTTGTCGCCAGTCTGGACAAGGATGTCGATCAGTGGCGGTCGCGCGATGTGGTCGATCTGCTCGAGCACGATCTTGAATCCGTGGAGATCGAGACCGCCGAGGATCGCATCAAGGCCGAGCAGAGCGATGGGCGTTGGATGCTTCGGGAGCCGTTGGCCGATCTCGCCGATCCCGATCAGATGCGGAGTCTCATCTCCGAGCTCAACGCTCTCCGGGTGAGCGAGTTTCTTCCCGAAGACGTTGACGCTTCCGAGCTCGGACTCGACCCCCCGGCGTTTCGGGTTTTCCTGCGACCGAGGGACAGTGACGAAACCCTCACCCTCGAGCTCGCCGCCTCCGAAGACGAGGCGGGCACGGTTGTCTGCCGTCGCAACGGGTCTGATCTCTTCCGAGTGCCCTCCTCCATCGGGATCAGGCTGTCCAAGGCGCCGGTGTTGTGGCGGTCGGACAAAGTGTGGCCGTTTGTCAGCTGGGATGTGGCGAAGGTTGAGGTCTCGGTCGGCGATGATGATCTGGTTTTCGACAAGATCGAAGATACAGAGGGCAAGATCTGGCGCTTTGCCGATGGTACAGATGCCGACAACGTCGAGCTGAACCGCCGCATCAGCGCCCTCGCCGATCTCGAGGTCCGCGAACACGATCTCGTGCTGCCGCCAACCGAGGTGATGGGAAGCATCATCCTCGTCCTCGACGAGGAAAATGGCGCCGAAGGGCTTACCTATACCTTCTTCGCACCCCTCGAGGAGGGCGGCCACGCGGCGGTGATGGTGAGTTCCCGCGACAACGTGATGGGTGTGGATGCGATCTCGGCGGAAACCATCGTCGGCAATCTGGAGAAGCTGCGGGCGGTGGATGAAACACCTTCTCTCCCCGAGGACGGGTAGGGTCGGTGGGCTTGAGGATGTGAGGGCTTGACGACGAGCAACCTGCGCCGAGTACCGAGTACCAACATCGTATCCCGCAACCCCAAGTCCCCAAAGACCCTCCCGCCGAGCTACAATGCGGCGACCCTGGAGGAACAGTGACTCAAGCAGTTTGGCGGGAGAAGTTTAACGAACTTCGGCAGGGGCGTCCCGGGCTTGCACAACGGGTGTGCCGGCGCTTGCTGCTCGATATGCAGCGTCGGGGCCTCATCGATCTCGACGATATCGATGAGGAGATCGCCGTCGCTCTCAATCTCTCGGGCTCGCCGGCCCGGCTCGACCCGAATCGGCCGAAGCCCCGGCTGCCCAAGCAGAGCCGTCACGCCTTGTACGAACTGGCGCTGACGTATGCCGAGCGGCACCTCTCCCCGGAGGAGATCGCCACCACCATCCTGCTCACCGAAAAAAGGGCGCTCGCCCTCGAGGTGGCCCGGTTGGCTGAGGATTCGGACACGCAGCTCGGCGATCTGCGCGACAAGGTGCACGAGTTCCTCGAGTTTGCACCGGGTGAGGGTTCATCGCTCCCCGAAGACGTCATCGGGACCAGGGCGGCGCTAGTACGGAGGTTGTTGACCGATCACCTCGACTTCATCGCGGTTGCGAAACGCTTTGTTCGGGTCAGCGATTTCGGCTGGGTGCTCGATCGCATCATTCCCACCTATGGCCAGCGGGGACGTCTCGGAGGCAAGGCCGCCGGCCTCGTCCTCGCCCACTCAATCCTGCAGCAAGCCAAATATGAAGGGCGTGTGGACACCAAGTACCGAATCCCCCCGTCCTACTTTCTGCCGTCCAACGGCATTCTCGAGTTCATCGAGTACAACAACCTCGAAGAGATCATCAACGTCAAGTACAAGGACATCGAAGAGGTGCGTCAGGAATACCCGTTGGTCGAGCGTCTCTTCAAGAACGGCGCGATGCCTCCGACGATTCATGCCGGGCTCGAAAAGATGCTCGTCGAGATTGGCGAGAAGCCTTTGGTGGTCCGTTCTTCGAGCCTGCTGGAAGATCGTATCGGTCACGCATTTTCAGGAAAGTACAAGAGCCTCTTTATCCGGAACCAGGGCACCCTCGAGCTGCGGGTCGATGCACTCGAGAACGCGATTTCAGAGGTCTACGCTTCGACCTTCCACCCCGATCCCATCGAGTACCGGCGCAGCCGCGGTCTCCTCGATTTCCAGGAGCAGATGGGGATTCTGATCCAGGAGGTGGTGGGTCGTGAGGTCGGGAACATGCTGGCGCCGGTTTTCGCCGGGGTCGCGTTTTCGCGCTGCGAGATGCGTTGGTCCCCGAGGATCCGCCACACCGATGGGATGGCTCGGCTGGTAGTCGGCCTCGGCACCCGGGCGGTGGACCGAACCGTCGACGACTACCCGGTGCTGGTCGCCCTCGAACAGCCGACACTCAGGGCGGTTCAGCAGCCGGATGAGGTCTACCGCTATTCGCAGGGTGAGGTCGATGTCATCGATCTCAACGAAGGCCAGTTCGATACCATCCCGATCGAGGAATTTCTCCGCCGCGTCGGGCGGAAACTTCCGAACATGAACAAAATCTTCTCGATCTACCGCCACCGCCAGCTTCTGCCCATGGTGGGGCTCATGGCGCAGGTCGAACCATCCGAGCTTGTCGTCACCTTCGACGGCCTCGCGCGGTCGGATTTTCCCTCCTCGCTCAAGGGCATGCTCGATATTCTCGAAGAGGGGTTGGGGGAGCCCATCGACATCGAGTTCGCCCACGACGGCGAAAACCTCTTTATGCTCCAGTGCCGGACCTTGAGTCTCGGTTCCTCGGCCCAAAGGGTTCCTGTTCCGGCGAATGTCGATACCGGAGATCAGATTTTCTCTGCAAATCGCTATGTGCAGATGGCGACGAGCTCAAACATCGAGTATGTGGTGCTGATCGATCCGCGCGATTACGAGAAGCTGCCGACGCGCGAGGCGATGCTGCGGGCCGGGCGCGCGGTCAGCGCGTTGAATCAGATCCTCCCCGCCCGTCAGTTCATTCTGATGGGACCCGGCCGGTGGGGAAGTCGGGGCGACATTCGGCTCGGTGTGCCGGTGACCTACTCCGATATCAGCCACACCGCAATGTTGGTCGAGGTCGCCAGGCAACGTGGCTCGTATCTTCCGGATGTCTCCTTCGGGACGCATTTCTTCAACGATCTGGTCGAGTCGAAGATCGCTTATCTGCCGGTCTATCCGGACGACAAACGGGTGGTCTGGAACGAGGAGTTCCTCTGCGGCTCACCGAATGCCTTGGGCTCGATGGCCCCCGAGTTCGCGGACATGGAGCACGTGGTCCGGGTGATTCACGTACCGGCCGTCGCCGCCGGCAGGCTCATGCACGTGGTGATGGACGCCGAAGCCGATCGCGCCCTCGCCTTCCTCGCCCCACCGAAGTAGAGCATCCGCATCTGATTCGCGAGCTTGAAGGCACGATGGAAACGCAGAGGCGCGGAGGCGCAGAGGTCACGCAGAGCCAGAACTCCGACCTAGGGGATCGTTGCTGACCAAAGCGTGGTGTCTCCAGTTTCGAATCCGTCTGCGAACAAGCCCGTGAACTTGCGCCACAGTTGGGCGCCCTCTGCGGAGTTTTGGACGCCGACATAGACGAATCCATCGACCACGAAAAAGCCTGAGTAGTACCAGTTATTAGGGTTGCCAAATTTGGGCGAATTGTCAGGTGCCCAATCGGTGCCATCGGGAGACACCACGATCTCAAACAACATGTTTACGGAGTAGAGCCGTTTGTCGGTTCCGGTGAGCAGGTAGTTGGGCTCGAAGGAGCCCTCGAGCCAGTTGAGGCCGTCGGTTGAGTTCCAGAGATTGAAACCTGGCAGGCCGTCAAATCCGAGACCGGTGAAGAGAACACCATTGAATGGTTCAAGGGCGCGAACGTCGGAATACGACCCGAAGCAATCATCCACCACCTGGGTCCACAATTCACCGTCGTCGCTTCGCCACATCTCACACCCGGTGACGGTGGTCGCATAGAGCTGTCCCTGAAACACCTCCAGGTAAGCAATTTCAGGGTTGGTTTGCTGACCACCAAACCCTCCGGTCATCACCGGCTCCCAGGTTTTTCCGTCCAGACTTCGCCAGATTTCACCGCCGTGAAGATGGTTTCTGGTGCTTGCATAAAGGTGCTGACCGAATACCTTGAACGACAGAACCTCCTCATTCCCCAATAGTGGGTCCGCGCACGGTCCGTTGACCGGGGTCCAGTTCCCACCTGTAGAGGAGTCCCAAAGACACACGTCCGCAGAGCCTGGAGCGGCGAGCAACACATTATTGAAGCTGATCATGCCGAGGAGAGAAGGAAACGTGGAACCGATCCCACCACTGTGCATTCGAATCCACTCTATGGCGTTTGCCGATTTCCAGATCTCGGGTCCCGTCTGGCTGTTGAAGGTTGACGCGAAAAACTCGCCATTCAGGGTAACCAAATTAGGAATCCTGATGTTCTCGGTCTCCCCGAAACCGCCCGCTGTAGCAGCCGGGCCCCCAACCACTTGCTGCCAATCAGATTGGTTGCCCGCGACAAATGGGCACAACACCAAGATGAGAACTGGCACCAACCCGAGCTTCCGGCTTTCCATCCTGAACCTCCAGCAATAGAGCTGTTGAGATTGAAGCTATCATTTTTGGACCACAACCGCTTGTGATCATCCGGCGTTCGGAGGGCATGGGGAACCTGACAATACACACAAGACAGGCTTGATACGGCTGAGTGGCGGGTTGAGCAGCCGGATAAGACATCGCGGAAATGAGAAGTGTCAGCTCACGAAATAGCGCCCGGCGGGTGCCGGGC
>CBESWV010000206.1:0-7165 GCA_965533305.1 uncultured bacterium
GACTATTTTCAATTTTCGGCGGTCGGGTCCGAGCCGGCCGCCAAAAATTGAATTCAGAACGTGAAGATCATCGACAGCGAAACGATAGTGGTCCTCTCGGAGAAGTCCGCGCCGAGGTCCAGTTGGAACTTTTTCCAGGCGAAACCGATCCCGGCCGCGGTGTGGAAGACCGCCTCGGCGTTGGTGACGTCGCCTTCCGGAGTGATTGACACTGCGCCACCCTGGGGGTCGTGCCAGACGCCGGCTCGCAGCCCGATCAGTGGTTTGGCCTTGAGAAAGACCCATTCTCCGCCGAGGTGTAGGCGGATTCGATTGTCGATTCCAGCGAGTTGCTCGACCTCGGCGGCAACAGTGGCGTTTCCGCCCGCCGACTGCCACCGAGCGCCCACCGCAACAATGTCGGGTATTGTTGCCCGCCCGCCGCCAGCGAAGGTGAAGTCGGCACCGCTCCGGTAGGAGGCGCCCAGCGCCCAGGCTTCGCTGAGATTCCATAGCACTCCGGCGGTGGCCCCGGCGTCGGTTTCGGCATCACCGTCCCAGAACGGATTGGTTGCATCGGGGTCGATGCTCTCTTCGCTGAAGACGCCGGCGAACGCGGTGAGACCGAAACCGATGCTCACCGCTTCGCTGAGACGTAAAGCCGCCGAGACCCCGAAGTTGGCGATGACCAAACCCGACAACGGATCGATCTCATTGTTGTTCTGCCACTGTGTCGGGAACTCCAAACTGGTCAGGGTCTGTGTGTAAACGGCGATGGACCATTTGGGGCGTGGCAGGACAAAGGACAGGAATCCGAGGGCCGACTGGTTCGATGCCACCCCTTCCCGATCCTCGCTCCAGGATCGACCCTCCAGCGAGATCTCCGGGCGGGCTAGTTGCATGAGTCCGGACGGGTTCGCCCAGGCGGCAGTGGCGTCGTCCGCCACCGCAACGAAAGCGCCGCCAAGACCGAGGCTGCGGGCGCCGGGGCTGACGATGGGTGGTTCGATGGTGGTCTGGGCGACGGTGGGCGCGCACACCAGGAGAAGCACGAAGACCGCGATCGGCTGGAGAAACCGGTGAAAAATTCTCATTGGCGACATCATCCTATCCGAACCCTCATCCAAACCTCACAACTCCGTCAGGCGCCCCGAGCTCCACGGACCGACACTCAGTTGAGACATACGAAGCCGCTGAGAAAACGGCCCAACTACGGAGGAAGAAATGAAGAAAACCAATCTGACTGTCGTCATCCTGATCCTGGTCCTTGCCACCCTCTTGCTTTCCATGGCCTCGAGCGCTTTTGCCCATGAAGAGCCCGTGGCGGAGGAAGGGCCGACGGTCGACCAGCCCAAGGTGCGCGATTGGATCCTGCGCTTCGGCATTGTCGTCGCGGAGACCAGCGGAAGCACATCGGTCGATGTCGATCCGGGATCGGTCGACGTGAGCCTCAGTGGAGGGGGCGGCGGCTTTGCCAACATCGAGTACAAGGTCCTCCCCTTCCTCGGCCTCGAGTTCGGTTCGACCACCATCGGTGCGGACATGAACGTCTCGACAAGCGCCGGACTCAAGCACATCGGTACCGATGTCGATGTCCTCGGCATGAGCGCCCTGAGCCTTGCCGCCAACTTCCACTTCGTCAGGACTCCGACCGTCAACGTCTATGCCGGACCCATGCTGGCCTTCAACCGTTACAGCAAGTGGACCGTCCACTCGGGTTGGGACGATGGTTGCGGGACGACCAAACACGACTGTGACGAATGGGTGTCGGTGAGGTCCAAGAGCGACTCGGAAGTCACCTGGGGCGCCAAGCTCGGGATCGACATCGTCCTCACCAAGCGGGGGAACTGGGCCCTCAGCGGGTCGCTCTCCTATCTCGACGCCACCTACAACTTCGACGAGGGCGACGGGCAGGGACGAGGTTCCATCGATCTCAACCCGCTGATGTTCAGCTTTGGTGGCGGGTTTCGGTTCTGATCCTTCTTGTCACCCTGAGCGAACGAGTCCGACGAGTGAGTCGAAGGGTCCCCATCGGGTAGGGAGGGCGTTGGCTTCCCCATCGACATCCTGAGATTCTGGGGGTCCTTCGACTCGCTCACTCTGCTCGCTCGCTCAGGATGACATCTGAAAAGTATCCAGTCCCCACTCGCTTTTGTGTTGGAGGCACTAGAATGATAATCAATGAAACCCTCGGATGCCCCCTTCTCGCTCGGCGACTGGCTGGTTCAGCCGCAGCTCAACCGCCTGTCGCGGCCGGGAGGCGGCGATGTCCAGCTCGAACCGAAGATGATGGATGTCCTGGTCTGTCTCGCGCGAAACCCCGGCGATGTGGTTTCGCGTGAAGCCCTGATCGATGCGGTCTGGCCCGAGGTCTTCATCTCAGAGTCGGTGCTCACCCGCGCCATCGCCGGTCTTCGCCGAGCCCTCGGCGACGACGCGCGCAGCCCGCGCTTCATCGAGACCATCTCCAAGCGCGGTTATCGGCTGATTAAATCGGAGCCGGCGCCACCACCAGTGTCGGCGATGGCCCCATCGGTCGGGTTTCCTGGTGGTTCTTACGTTGTGGGGCAGTGGGTGCGGGCTGAAGGCTTTTATGGTCGCTCCGCCCAGCTCGCCGAGGTGCTGGACGGCCCGCGCAACGGCTTCTGGGTGGTCGGCACCCGGCGTCGCGGCAAGACCTCGTTTCTCAAACAGCTCGAGCACGTGGCGATCGCCCAGCCCGCGCGAGGCCTGGTGCCGGTGTTCTGGGACCTCCAGGGGGTCGATGATCTCGATGCGCTGGCGTTCAGCCTCGAAGAGGCGCTTGCCGATGCCGAACCGCGATTGGAACTTGCCGGGCTCTCTCTCGATGAGGTCATCGATCCGGATGTCTTTCGTATGCTCGGTACGCTTCGTCGCCGGTTGAATGCTGACGGCCGAGAGCTCTTCCTACTCTGTGACGAGGCTGAGGCGTTGAACACTCTGGTCGAGCAATCGGAGGCTGCGATCGGACGGCTGCGGCGAGCCCTGCTGGCCCACGATGGGGTGCGTACGGTGATCTCATCCGGTCCGCGATTGTGGGATCTCGCAACCGGATCCGCGACCTCGCCCTTCCTCGACGGCTTTCTTCCGCCGTTGTACCTCGGTTGCCTGCGACCGGAGACGTCGTGCGCTCTGATCCGCCAACACCATCTCGCGGGTGATGAACGCCCCGATCTGACCGATGGCGATGTTGACGCCATCTGCCAATGGGGAGGAGGCCATCCTTTCCTGCTCCAACTCCTGAGCAAACGGGTCATTGAGCACGGTGATGTCGGCCGCGCGGTGGCGGCCGTCGACGGCGACCGATCGGTGACGAGTCTCTTCGAAGTCGACCTCGATCTCCTCGACGAGGAACAGCGGTCCCTACTCGAAACAATTGCACGATCACCCAAGGGAATCGCTGCGACTGTGGCTGAGTCACCTGCTTTGGGCGAGCTCCATCGTCTTGGTCTTGTCGAGTTCAACGAGGATGGAACCAGGAAACTCGCGGTACCACTACTGAGCAATTGGCTTGCCGAGAGGTCGACTTCGTCTGATTCGCGATGAAGGCTGACGTTCAATTTCAATTTCGAACGACGAGCCTGAAGAAACGGGGAGCGTATATCGGCACCTTCCCCGGTTGAGAGTGCCGGGTTGGACGGCAGTCTGAAAGTGTCGGACCTGATGGGCGCCCTGACGGGCCCTTCGATTACTTCTTAGCTGCAGGTTTCTTCTTGGCAGCAGGCTTCTTAGCAGCGGGTTTCTTGGTAGCGGGCTTCTTCTTGGCGACGGGTCTCTTCGCCGCAGCAGGTTTCCTGGCAGCCGGTTTCTTAGCAGCAGTCTTCTTGGCAGCAGGTTTCTTCTTGGCAGCCGGTTTCTTAGCAACGGGCTTTTTGGCTGCAGGTTTCTTAACAGCGGGTTTCCTCGCAGCCGGTTTCTTAGCAGTGGGCTTCTTCGCGGCAGTCTTCTTGGCTGCAGGTTTCTTCGCGGCAGCAGGCTTCCTGGCAGCGGGTTTCTTAGCAGCAGATTTCTTCGCGGCCGGTTTCTTCGCGACTGCCTTTTTCACAGCGGCTGTTTGTTTGGCGACAGCTTTTTTTGCGGTGGTTGCTTTCTTTGCAACTGCCTTCTTCACAGCAGCAGTCTTCTTGGCTACTGTTTTCTTGGCAGCAGTCGTTTTCTTCACAACGGCCTTCTTCTCTGCCGCCGCCCTTTTGGTGACCGCCTTCTTCGCAGCAGTCGCTTTCTTCGCCACTGTTTTCTTCGCGGCAGTCGCTTTCTTCACAACGGCCTTCTTCTCGGCGGTTGCTTTCTTGATGACTGTCTTCTTTGCCGCAGCGATCTTCTTCTTCGCGGCAGCCGCTTCCTTTGCAATCGCCGCCTTCAGGGTCGTGGCCTTCTTGGCGGCCGGTTTCGTTGCCGCCTTTTTCGATGCCGTTTTCGCTTTTGCCATCAGTCGGTCTCCTTATTCGGGGGCGGTTTCGGTCAGTGATTGAACCAGTGAGAAAGAACTTCCATAAACTCTATACGATTCTGTTGCCTTTTGAGAGGAGTATGTTGATGTTTCGATCCGATTGCTACACTCGGTCGTGATGAGCCACCTTGCCTATGAACGCGACTCCTACCTCACCGAGCTCGACACCGAAGTCATCGAGACCGGTAAGGACGCAGAACGGCCGTTCGTCGTCACCGCCGAAACGATCTTCTACCCGGAGGGCGGCGGCCAGCCTGCGGATCACGGGACTATGGGCGGGGTCGAGGTCATCGACGCCCAAAAAGCGGATGGAGTCGTTCGTCATTACTTGAGCGCCGAGCCGTCGCTCGGCCAGGTCCGCCAGGCACTCGATTGGGACCGGCGGTTTGATCACATGCAGCAGCACACGGGCCAGCACCTGCTCACCGCGGTCGCGCTCGGGCGTTTCGGCTGGGCTACCACGGCGTTTCACATGGGTCCGATGGTGAGCGATATCGAACTTGATGTCGGGTCCATCGGTGATGACGGTCTTCGGCGACTCGAGGATGCGGTGGCACTTGAGATCCGCGCATCGCGGCCGGTGACCGTCCGTCACGCGCAGATCGATGAGATGGAGGAGCTCGGGGTCCGGTCGCGTCTTCTGCCCGAGGGGCTCAGCGGCGAGATCCGGCTGGTGGAAATCGAAGGCCTCGACCTCAACACCTGTGGCGGCACCCACCTCCGCTCGACGGCCGAGATCGGCGCAGTGGCCCTCATCGGCACCGAAATCATGCGCGGCGGCACGCGGCTCTTCTTTATCGCGGGTGATCGGGTAAGGCGTCGGCTGGCCGAGCACGAGGCGAGGAACCTGAAGCTGCGGACGTTGTTGGGTGCCGCGGATGAGGATCTCCCCGAACTGGTCGAGCTTCGGCTCGGTCGTGAGAAGCAGCTCGCCCGAGAGCACCGTCAGCTTCTGGCAAAGCTGGCGGTCGCCGAGGCGGAACGCCTGGCGTCGAGCGATGATCCCGTCATCGCCGGGCAATGGGATGACCGAGAACTACCTTTCCTTCAAGAGATCGGCAAGAGGCTCCTCGAGTTGTCCCCCGATAGGGTCGCGTTGTTGACCGCTGGAACCGGAGGCGAAGGCGCCTTCCTGTTGGTCGCGGGCGAGGGTTCGGGGCTCGAGCTCGGCACGGTCGGTCCCGAGATCTGCGCCATCCTCGATGGCCGTGGTGGGGGCAGGGCTCCGTTCTTCCAGGGCAAGGCGACCGCCATTGGTCGGAGGGACGAGGCGTTGAACAGGTTGGCGACCGAGATTTCCGACTGAGATCCAGCCACAGAACTACGCTTTGTCCGTTTTGTAGCGCCGACGTCCCGTCGGCGTCGGTGGCTTCGACGTCGGTCATGACGCCCACGAGACGTGGGCGCTACAATTCGGACACCGGGTCAGACCAATCTCAGAACCTTGTAGCGCCAAGTTTCAGGATTCGTGCGAAACCTTGTCCGATCCTTTGTGGAGCGGGCTTCCAGCCTGCTCGTCAGAGTGATTTCCGTCGCCCTTGGCGCCGATGGTCACTCGGTCGCACAAAGAGCAGGCTGGAAGCCTGCTCCACAATGGCGCGACGATTCCAGCGAGTGCCGTGAGGGGATCAAGCTAGAATCGACAGCAGTAAACCGCAGCAACCCCACCGGGAGGACTCGCCATGGCCAAGAAGGACAAGAAGAACAAGCTGTCCAACAAGGACTACGAGAAGGAAATCGAGCGCCTCCAGGGCGAACTCGTCAAGCTCCAGCTCTGGGCTAAGGCGACCGGGGCGCGCGCCATCGTCGTCTTCGAAGGCCGCGACGCGGCCGGAAAGGGCGGGGTGATCAAGCGGATCACCGAACGCGTCAGTCCCCGCGTTTTCCGGGTCGTCGCCCTGCCCGCCCCCACCGATCGTGAAAAGACCCAGATGTACATCCAGCGCTATTTGACCCACTTCCCCGCGGCCGGTGAGATCGTGCTCTTCGATCGCAGCTGGTACAACCGCGCCGGTGTCGAGAAGGTGATGGGGTTCTGCACCGAGGACCAGTACGGCGAGTTTCTGAAAGCGACACCCGGATTCGAACAATCCGTCATCAAGAGCGGGATCCGGCTCATCAAATACTGGTTTGATGTCGGGATAGAGGAGCAGGAGCGTCGTTTCAAAGACCGAAAGAACGACCCGCGCAAGGTCTGGAAGCTGAGCCCGATGGATCTCGCCTCCTACGATCGCTGGTATGACTATTCGCGGGCAAGAGACGCGATGTTCGAAGCGACGGACACTGACACGTCTCCCTGGAACATCGTCCGCGCCGACAACAAGAAGCGCGCCCGCCTCAACTGCATCACCCACCTGCTCGCCCAGTTCCCCTACGAAGATGTCCCTCTCGAGAAGGTCACCTTCGGCAAGCGCAAGACCAGGGGTGCTTACAACGACGAGGCTGCCATCGCCGATCGACGGTTGGTACCTGAGATCTACTGAGCGCTCGGCTGAACCTGCTCGGCGACTTCCGTGTCCCGATCGGCTCCACCATCCAGCCAGGCGATCGTTAACTGATATCCAAGGGCGAGGATGACGGCCCCGATGAAGAGCCCGACGATGCCTGAGAGCACCATGCCGCCGATGGCGCCGAGCAGGATCACCGGCATGGGGATGGCCATCCCGCGACCGAGGAAGAGCGGTTTGAGAAAGGCGTCGCTGGCGCTGACCACGA
>CBESWV010000207.1:0-7088 GCA_965533305.1 uncultured bacterium
ACCGAGAACGAGTGCCGGGTGTGGCAGTTCTGGCAGTCCATGCCGTATTTGTAGTACTCGCGTGCCGGGGTCTTCCGGTCATCCTGGGTGACGATGCCGAGGGTGTGGCAGCCGCCGCAGCCCTTCTGGCCTTCCATGAAGGAGTCCGGCTGACCGTGTGAGAACGGCAACGCCTGGATCGCGAGCAGACCCTTGGCGTGTTTGCCGGCGAGATACTGGTCGGCCTGGTCTTCGTGGCAGGCCTGGCAGGTCGCGATCGTCGGCAGCTCGGCATTGTCGGCGTCATCCATCCCGGTGTGACCCTCGCCGTGGCAGTCGGCGCATCCCATGCTTTCGGCCATGACGCCGCGGTTGAAATCCTTGACGAGCCAAGGGGTGACCTTTGCGTGGCAATCTTCGCAGGCGGATTGCACCGCAGCCGCTCCCGACGCCGCTCCAACAATGATCAGAACCCCGAGAAACACCATCCATCCACCAGATCGACGCATCAAGAACCTCCCCTGGGCCATTGGCCCCTCCATCCCTCGTGACAATTCTCTGACAAAGAGAGTACTCCGACATTGATCGGGGTCAAGAGAGGGATTGAGGGTCTTGGGGTCGCAGGTCGCAGGAGATATCTAATGGACCGGGGGCAATTGAAGCGGGAATGCGATGTTGTGGGGCAGGCATCCTGCCTGCTCCCGTCAGTCGACTTCCACGTCGTACTGAAGAAACTCCACCGGGGCTCCGTTGTCGACGATGAAGGCCCATCAATTATGAATTATGAGTTATGAATTATGAATTTCAGCGCACCAGCGCACCAGCGCACCAGCGCACCAGCGCAGCCGGAGCTGTGCGATGGTCATTCATAATTCATAACTCATAATTCATAATTCAATGACGACATCGCAGTGATGGGCCCGGTGATGGAGACTTCGGCGCTCCAAAGCGCTGTCCGATTCCTCTTGTTAGAACTGGCTCTTGGCCTGGAATTCCGCCAGGGCTTGGCCGAGTTTCGGGTTTTCGCCGAGCAGTCGATACTGGAGCATCCTCAGCACGGTCGCGAAATCCTTCCACTCGGAGAGAAAGCTCTCCGGGCCGGTGACGAGCTCCTTGGCTTCCTCGAGGCTGGCGCGGAGATACTCCGACGACTCGGTAGCCAGCACATCCTCGGACAGATGGGCGATGATCTTGCCAAGTTCGTCGGCATCGAGCCACACCCCGCGGCAGGCGGTGCAGTAGTCGATCTCGACGCCGGTGTTGCTGTATTCGATAGCGACGAGGGCAACGGCGCAGGCCGGGCAATCGATTGGTTTCTCGGCGACGTGAAAGCGGCCGGCGTGGTTCCAGAGTTCGAAGTCCATCCACTGGAGGTCCGGGTCCGCCTGGTCTTTGAGCCGGCGGAGCCTCTCTGCATCGAGCCAGATGCCCTGGCAGTTACGGCACTCGTCGATCTCGATATCGTTGATGGAGTGGGTTTCAAGCTCGGTTCGGCAACGAGGGCAGTTCATGACGGTCTCCTTTGCGGGTAGTCCGCCACCATCATGCCTGCAAGCGGATGGTTCGGCAACCGATGGATTCGCCCGCCGCGCGGAGAGTGAGATCGGTCGGTTCAACTTGACACGGACCGGGTTGCCGTGGCTCAGTCGCGGGAGTGTTGGATCTTGGTCGAGACCACTGCGGCTCCGGATTGGAGATCTCCGGACTCTCGGTTCGCTACCCGCGAGCCGCGGTCCCGGTGTTGCGTGAGGTTGACTTCAGAGTCAGGTCCGGCGAGGCGGTGGGCCTGACGGGCCGGTCGGGGGTCGGAAAGACCAGCCTGCTCCACGCGGTTGCGGGGCTGGTGCCATGGCTGACCCCGGCTTCCATCACCGGCGAAATCACCATCGCGGCCGAACCGATCCACGATCTCGATCCCGGCCAGCGGGCTCATCTCGTAGCGACCTGCCTCGATCGCCCGGAAGCGCAGCTGTTCTTGGCCACCGTCGGTCAGGAGATCGACGCGGCGCGGCGGCTCTATCGGGGAGGCGAGTTCACCGACACGGTGGTCGATGGCTTCGACCTCGGCCCACTCTTGGACCGCAGGGTGACCGAGTTGTCATCGGGCGAGCGCCAACGGGTCGCGCTGGCGGTCGCGCTTGCCGGTTGTCCAAGGCCGATTCTGCTCGACGAGCCCACCGCCCACCTCGATGCCGTCGGTGAGGCGGCGTTGGTCGATCTTCTGCGCCGGGCCAAGGGCCGCGGAGCCGCCATCACCCTCTCCGAGCAGGCCGGGTGGCGTCTCGGATCCGCCGTGGCCTCGTGGTTCGAGGTCGGAGGCGGATGCATCGGCCCGACCGAGACGCCTCGCGTGCCGAGGATTCATGGACCAGGTCACGAGCCGGGTTCCGAGGTGGTTCTCAGCTGTCGCGGACTGTCGGTATCACGAGGCGGTCGCACCCTGGCCGAGAGCATCGACCTCGACATTCGCGAGGGAGAGATCATCTTCTTGTCGGGATCCAACGGGAGCGGTAAGTCCACCTTGGCTCGGGTCCTGGCCGGGTTGGCGGCGTCCGGTGGGGGAGAGATCCGACGAAACGGTCGCGTCGCCCTGATGCTCCCGGAAGCCGATCTCCAGCTCTTTGCCTCAACGGCGATCGGCGAGGTCTCCGCCGCCGGGACCAGCCGGGAGGAGCGGGCGCGGGTGCTGCGCCGCCACCGCTTGGAACACCTGGCGGCGCGAGCACCGTGGACCCTGTCCCGCGGCGAGCAGCAGCGGTTGGTTCACGCTGCCCTCGACATGCTCAGACCCAAGGTCATGATCGTGGACGAACCGGCCCAGGGTCTCGACCGCGAAGATGTGTTGGACCTCGTCGGACTCATTCGACGCCGGTCGGCCAAGGGCCGCGCCTATCTCGTCATCTCCCACCGGCCCGAGCTTGCCGATCTCGCCCACCGCCGCTTCGAGATTCGCGGTGGGCTCGTCGAGGAGGTCTCTGGATGAAGGACCTCCGTCCGTGGACCCACGCCGCCCTCTACGGCGCGCTCTGGGGTGCACTCGAAGCGACAGTGGGGACTGCCATCCATCTCGGGAGAGTGCCGTTCCGGGGCGAGATCATGGGTCTCATCGGCCTTGTCTGCCTGGTCTGTCTCCGGCGGCTCCAGCCGAGGGTCGGGGTGGTTCTTGTCGCCGGGTTGACCGCGATCTTTCTCAAAATCTTCACCCTCGGAGGTCTCTACCCGGGTCCGTTGGTCGGAATCGCCATTCAGACCGTTGCGGTCGAGTTTGGCTTCCTGGTCGCCCGGGGTCCCTGGGCCGCCGCCCTGGGTGGGATCATCGCGCTGGGCACCAACCCCGTTCAGCGGGTCATCACGGCCTGGATCGTCGGCGGCACCGAAGCGGCCACGGCGGTTCTCCGAGCGGTCGGTGAGCTCGGCGGGGTGGAGGCAAAGTGGGTCTTGGCCGGCTTTGTCGGTATCGCCGCGTCCATCGGTGCGGTGGGTGGGGTGTCTGCCTGGCGTCTCGCCGGCCGGGTCGCGCGGCGCAGGGGTGTGTAGTGTATAGATGGTGGATGGATTTCGGAGAGTCGTTTGAGGCCATTTGGGGGCGAATTCGCAGGTTCATACTGGTGGTATGGGCCAAGAATTCACCCCAAAATGGGCCAAACGACACCCGAAAGGCGCCGCCAATTCTATGCACTACACACCCCTAGGGGGGGCAATCGGTGAACCCGGCGCTCACTCTGGTTCTCGCGGCGGCGGTCGGGGCGTCGTTCTCGTCTCGAATCGAGGTCGTTGCGGCGGCGGCCGCGGTTGCGTGCGCGGTTGCGTGGATCGCCGACCGGGATTCGTTTCGGCGGGTGCTTCGGGTGAGTCTAGTCCTCGGAGCGGTCTTTGCCGCGGCGGCGGCGACGGCGGCCGTGGCGTGGGCTTCGGGGCTCGACCGCGGTCTGATGATCGGTGGCACGGTGCTGCTCCGTCTGGTGGTGCTCGGCACCGCGGCGGCGGTGGTGACGCGGAGCGTCGATGCCGAAACGATCATGACCATGACCTCTCGGTACGGGATGGAGCGTCTGGGTCTGGTCTTCGGACTCGCCCTCAACGCCCTGCCGCACCTCAGCGAGACGGCATCTACGGTGTGGGACGCTCACCGTATTCGCAGCGGGGGAAGATGGGCGGCGTTGCGGAGATTTCCCGCCTTGGCGGAGGTTCTTCTGGCTCACACGAGCCGGGTGGCGGATCAGGCGGCTGCGGCGGCCGCCCTGCGCGGCCACACGGCCCTGAGTCGGACCGTTGTGCCCCTGGTGACCGGCGCACGGACCGTTGTGATCACCGGCCCGACCGGCAGCGGCAAGACCCCGCTGGTGAACTCGGTGGTCGGCGAGCTCGGTCGGCGCGGCATCCCGGTCGCGGGTTTCCTCCAACCGGCCATCATCGAGAACGGCAAAAAGATCGGTTTTCAAGTCCAGGACGCCGCGACCGGTGAGGCCCTCGATCTCGCTCGACGGGTGGAGCGCGGTGATGGCGCCTTCGGGACCTCGTTCGAGTTCTTCGATGAGGGGTTCGACCTCGGAAGACGAGCGCTCGCAGATCTCGCGTCGGGCTCGGTCCTCGTCATCGATGAATTGGGACCGGTCGAACTCCGCGGTGGCGGTCATTGGCCGGCGGTGGAGCGGGCGCTCACGACCACCGATCTCGCCGGCCTCGTCGTGGTCGTGCGGCGGACCCTGGTTCCGGCATTGGTCGAAGCCCTCGATGCCGGTGATGTCGTCGTGGTGGATCTGGAGGTTGAGGGTATCGACCAGCTTTCGGTCGTCATCGACGCGCTCGTGGCCGACTCATGACTCTCCTGAAGAGAACGAACCCGTTCCGCGAGAGGCTCTCATGACGACGGGATTGACCGTCATCAATGCCGCGAAAGCTGATCCGAGCGAAGGTCAGCGCCGGAGGGATGGCATGACGCTGCACCGGGTGCCGAAAACACGACGGGTGATCCAGTGGGTGGCAGCGGTGGTGACCCTGGCCATCGGTGTCCAGTTCAGTCTCTGGGTGATCCCGCACCTCCGAGGCCGGTGGCCGTCGGTCTCCCGCCCGCCCGGAGTCGAGGCCTTCCTGCCCATCGACGGCATGATGGGGCTCCGCCACCTGCTCTCAACCGGCAACATCGATCCGATCCACCCTGCCGGGCTCGCCATCTTCATCGGGATCTGTCTCATGTCGGTGGTCGTGGCCAAGTCGTTCTGCTCGCATGTCTGCCCCGTGGGATTGGTTTCGGAGCTCCTCGGACGCCTGGGCATCCGGGTCACCGGTCGAACTCTGACCCCGCCGAAATGGCTGGATATTCCCCTGCGTGGGCTCAAATATCTGTTGTTCGGGTTCTTCGCCTGGGCGATCTGGTGGGTGATGGACCCGGCTGCCATCGAGAGTTTCCTCGCGAGCCCGTATGCCAAGATCGTTGACGCCAAGATGTGGCTCTTCTTCGCCCCACCCTCCCGAATCACCATCGCGGTTCTGGGTGTGCTCGTCGTCGGCTCGATCTTCATCCGGGATCTCTGGTGCCGATATCTATGTCCGTACGGCGCGTTGGTTGGTCTGCTTGGGATTCTCGCCCCCCTCAAGGTCACGCGCGATGAGAACCTCTGCACCGACTGCCATGAATGCACGAGAGTCTGCCCGGCCCGGCTCCCGGTCCACGGCATGAAAAGAGTCACATCGGTGGAGTGCACCAGTTGTCAGGACTGCGTGGTGTCCTGCCCCGTGGATGGCTGTCTCGCGGTTCGACCTCCGCTGGCCGCGGGACACCGGCGGTGGATGCGTCCTGCGGTCGCCTCGCTGGTCGCCATTGCTCTCTACGTCGCTGTCGTCACCGGCTTTTGGGTCACCGGCCACTGGAGGACTTCGATCACCGAGGCCGAGTTCCACAAGCGTCTGCAGGAGATCGACTCACCGTTGTATTCCCACGTCGGCGGACAGGCGATGACGGAAGAATAATTATGAATTTTGAATTATGAATTTTGAATTTCGGACCACGTGCTCGGGCGTTTGGGGACCAGCGTACGAGGCATGACCTGCTCGAGCAGCTCTGAAGGGCAGGCGATGACCGAAGAGTAATTATGAATTATGAATTTTGAATTACATCGCAGCCATCGCAGCCATCTCATTCATCGCACGGCCCGCTTAGACACTTGCGATGCAATTCAGGATTGAAGACTGAAAATTCAGTATTTCATAGCAGATGCCCCTCGAATTGTTGTGATGTCATTCATAATTCATAATTCAAAATTCATAATTCAAAATTTTCGAGCGCGTATACTGCGTCGCATGACCGATCGATCCGAGACTCTCCAGCAGCTTCCGCTTCTCCTCCATCTTTGCGATGAGGATCGGGAGCGTGTGATTTCGGCGGGCCATAGCCATTCTCTGGACAAGGGCGAGATCCTGTTCCACGAGGGAGATCCGGCCGAAAGCCTGTGCGCGGTGGTTTCCGGTCGGATGAAGTTGGTGCGCTACTCGCCGCGGGGCAAGGAACTGCTGCTTCACCTGGTGCCCGCGGGAGCGTCGTTCGCCGAAGCCGCGCTCTTCGGATCGGGTGGTTATCCCGCCACCGCCGAGGCGGTGGAGCCGAGCACAATCTGGTGCCTGCCGCGGGCACAGCTCATCAATTTGCTGCGCAACCACCCCGAGATCGGGATGGCCATGATCGGATCCGTCTCGGCGTGGACAAGGACCCTCGCAGGCAAGCTCGAGATGCTGACCCAGCGTCGAGTTGAGGAGCGACTCGCGCTCTTCCTGATGAACCGAGCCGGACGGAGAGAGCTCGAGCCGGGCGAGATCATCGAGCTCGGGCAGCCCAAGCACCTCGTCGCCGCCGAGTGCGGCACCGGTCCCGAAGTGCTCTCCCGGACCTTCAAGCAGCTCGAGGAGGACGGCATCATCGAGACCGGGACCTCTACGGTGAAGGTCCTCGACCCCGAGCGGCTTGCCGATCTCGCGGAGTGGCTGGGCACGTAAGACAATTATGAATTATGAGTTTTGAATTATGAATTTCATCGCAGCATCGGGCCATCGCAGCATCGCAGCATTGCGCCATCGCGCCATCGCACGTCGCACGTCGCACGTCGCACGTCGCA
>CBESWV010000208.1:0-7084 GCA_965533305.1 uncultured bacterium
AGCAGGTCATGCCTCGTACGATAGTCCTCTGGCGCTTGAGCACGGGGCCCGAAACCAATAACTTAAAACTGAGAACTTAAAACTCTACCCGGCGTCGCCTGTATCATCGGTTTGATGCTCCCTCTCCGCATTCTCGTCGTGGCGACAAAGGCGCCCTGGCCTCCGGTGGACGGTGGCCGACTGGTGCTCCTCAAGACCATCGAGGCGCTGGCCGCACGGGGGAACCGGGTCGAACTCGTGGCGCCTTGCACCGAGCACATCACCGAAACAGTCGACGCGCTCAGCAAAATCTGCACTCCCCACCTCGTCCCGGCACGGCCGCATTCGGGCCCAGCCTCGGCGATTCTCGGCCTGACACACTCGACCCCCATCACTGTCGCCCGCCATACGCTGACCGGCGTTCGGCGAACGGTCCACGATCTACTGGACGCCGGCGGCATCGATGTGATCCATGCCGAACAGCTCCACGCGCTGCCTCAGGCGAGTGCCGCCGCACGATCCGGTGTCCCGGTCGTCCACCGCGCCCACAACGTCGAGAGCATCCTCTGGGCCTACTCCGCCGGATACCGCGGCCCGGTGACCAGACCGCTCTTCGCGTCGGAGGCGCGCCGCATGTCGGCGTATGAGATCCAAGCCCTCCAAAGCACCGCTTGCACCGTCGTCCTCACCGAGGTCGACCGTCGCGCGCTTGCGGAGCTCGTCCCCGGTGCGGCGATTCACACCATCCGCGCACCGTTTGACGCCGAGCTCCCGGCCGGCGATACGCCCCTCGAAGGCAATCCCGCGGTGGTGACCCTGGTGAGCGCCACCTGGGCGCCGAGCCTTGATGCGGTGAATCACCTTGCAAGCGAGATCTGGCCCACGGTCCGCCGCCGGCTCCCCGAGGCGATGTTGCACGTCTTCGGCGGCGGCCGTCACCTCGACGCTCTCGATGGCGTCGTTGGCCACAGGCCCCCGGAAGAGAGCCGCACCGCGTTCCCCACCGGCGCCATCGTCATCATTCCCGAACGCCACCCCACCGGAGTGCCCATGAAGGCTCTCGAGTCGTGGGCGCGAGGTCTGCCGTTGCTCGTCGACGGCCCCACCGCCGAGGTCCTCGAAGCTGAGGACGGCGAGGAACTCGTCGTCGCGCGCGACGCGGAGGGCTACGCCGATGCCCTCGCCCGGTTGGTCGAGGAAGACGGTCTCCGAGAATCCGTCATCGATGGAGGCCGCAGAGCCCTCACCGAAAAACACGATCCCGCACGAATCGCCGAACACCTCGAAAGGGTCTACCGCTGGGCGATCAATCAAATGGAAGGCGATCCCGGACCGACGTAGGGTGGGCCTGGGCCCACCTTCAGAGACGAGCCTCTTGCAAAATCCGAGAATCGGACACTGAGGTCTTCCGACCCTCCTCACCATCAAGCCGGCGAGACACCGGCTCTACAATTGACCTCAGCCCTTTGTAGTGCTGGCGTCCCGCCGGCACACAGACCACGAACATCCGAAGAGAAGGTTTTTGCAAGAAGCTCAGACCTCAACGAACTCGTGGCGATGCACGGAGTCGAAAAACAACAACGTCGGTGACGGTGGACCGGCATGGATCGCCATACCCTGGTGAACGACCCTGAAGGTGGGCCAAGGCCCACCCTACAATTCTCGCTCATCCGGCTCGAGTGCTCGCAATCCCTCACGATAGCCTTCGCTGTCCCGCTTCCAGGCATCGCGATCCGGACTGAGCACGCCCGCGACCGCTCTCCCGGCCAACCGGAGTCGTGCTCCCGCCCTCAGCACCGCGGCTGCTCGCGCGGCCTCCCGCGCGCCCTCGCGCTTCTCGATGAAACGCACGAGATCGGTCCAGAGATGCGCGGAGTGAAACACCCCGGACGCCCCGGGCACGACGGATATCGTGGCTCCGTGGTGGTGAAGCACCTTGAATCCCGGGATCACCGCCACCGACCAGCCCGCCCGTCGAGCCGTGTAACACAGATCGAGGTCCTGGCAGTAGAATCGATAGCCGATGTCGAAGGGACCGCAGCTCTCCCAGACCTCGCGGCGAATCGCCATGGCCGCACCGGTCACCCAGTCGACGGTCCCCGTTTCGCCGGCGCCACCGGTGTTCACGATGCCCCGACCCGGCAGCCGACCCAGGATCGGCCCGAACCCGGATGCCTGGGCGAAGAGCCACCTCAGCGTCGGCCACTGACCGGCCCGCCACTGGGGCGCTCCATCGGGATCAATGAGTTCGGCTCCGCCGATCCCGAGGCTCGTGTCGTCGGAGAATACCTCCGCGAGGTCGGCGAGAACGCCCTCCCCAACCTCGGTGTCGCTGTTGAGCACCAGTAGAAGATCGCCGGTGGCCCGCTCCGCTCCCAGATTCACCGCCCGGCTGAAGCCGATGTTGCCGTCGGTCGCCACCACGATGACTCCGGGGTGGCGGGCGCTGACCGCGTCAGCCGTCCCATCGGACGAGGCGTCGTCCACAACGATCACCTCGGCAAGCGGTGCGCCCCCATAACCCAACGACCCCAGACACCGGAGCGTCAGCTCACGCGTGTCATGGGTCGGGATCACAACAGAAATCGATGGAAGCACCATGGTTCAACACCGCGATTCTAGTGCACCCCGCCACAATTGGGGTGAAGTACCGAGAGTGCCGAACCGCCCGAGCAGGTACAATGCTCCAATGCGGACGACCCATGAGCAAATGCGAACCGCCCTCGCCTCGGCGTATCCACTGACCATCGTGGTGAGCATGGAGGAGGAGCGCCAGGAGAAGCTCCTCGAGCGCTTCGGCAACGCCGCCAAACCCAACCCCCTCCCGCTCGCGATCTGGAACTGTGTCGACGGGTTCCTCTCGGAGGGTCCCGAGGGGCTGGACGATCCCATGGCGGCCCTCAAATGGATCGCCGACAGCGCTCCCCAGGGTCTGTATCTGTTCAAAGACATCGGCGAATTCCTCGACGACCGAAAGCTCCTTCGCCGGTTGCGCGACACCGCCATGAAGATCCGCGGAACCGGTCGTTTCCTCTTCATCCTGAAACAGAACGCCGATCTTCCGGACGCCCTCAAACAGCTGAGCTATGTGGTCATCTCGCTCTTCCCGGACGACGGCGAGATCGAACACCTGGTCAAGAGCACCTTCAAAGGACGGGGAATGGACGGCGGCGACATCGAGCGGCTGGTCTCCTCGCTCAAGGGGATGTCGCTCACCGAGTGCGAACACCTCCTGCGCCGGCTCCTCGACAAGCACAAGAGTCTAAGTGAAGAGTTCTTCTCCGAGGTCCTGGCCGAGAAGGAGCAGGTTTCACGCAAGGAAGGCATCCTCGAATTCGTCCCGCCGGACGACGCCATCGCCAAACTCGGCGGTCTCGACCAGCTCAAGGATTGGGTCCGCGAGCGCAGCAGCCTTTTTCTGCCCGAAGCCCGCAAGAAACAGATGCCGACTCCCCGCGGGGTCCTGCTCATGGGTATTTCCGGTTGCGGCAAGAGTCTCGCGGTCAAGATCATCGCCCGCGAGTGGAATCTGCCGCTCTTCCGCCTCGACATGAACCTCGTCTTCGCCGGTGTGCAGGGATCGGCGGAGTGGGTCTTTCACCGCGCACTCGAAGCCGTCGAGGCGGTGGCGCCCGCGGTCCTCTGGATCGACGAGATCGAGATGGGCATCGCCGGCTACGCCGAAGGCCAGACCGGCTCCAACACCCGGATCTTCTCCACGTTCCTGACCTGGATGCAGGAGCATCGGGCGGATGTCTTTGTCGCCGCTACCGCCAACCGGATCCACCTGCTGCCGGCGGAGATCCTCCGCAAGGGTCGCTTCGACCAGGTCTTCTTTGTCGATCTCCCCAACGAGGAAGAACGCAAGGAAATCCTCACCATCCACATGGATCGGAATCAGATCGACCCCTCGACCTTCGATCTCATCCTGCTGTCCTCGGCGACCCGGGCGTGGAACGGGGCCGAGATCGAGCAGGCTGTGGCCTCGGCCCGGATCACCGCCCATGCCCAGAACAAGGAAGCGGGTCAGAACGATCTCCTCGCCTCCTTCGGCAAGACGATCCCCCTCTCGCGCACCATGGACGAGCAGCTCAAACAGATCCGTTCGTGGGCCCGTACCCGCGCCCTCCCCGCCACCAGCCAGGCCAAACCGGAGCTCTGATCAGATGAGCGCAAACCGCGACGACATCACGGCCGATCGAGAGTGGCTGGTCAACCAGATCGCCCACGCCCTGCGCAATCCCATCTTCGCGGCCACGGTCCAGACCGAAGCCCTTCAGCTCCGCGCCCACGACCCCGCGGGTGTGATCAAGACGGTCGAGTCGCTCCACGGCCAGCTTCAGCGGCTGTCCACGAGCGTCGACGAAATGCTCCTCTTCGGTCGACCCATCCGATCCTCGCCCGAGCCGATCTCGGTGGCCGAGGTTCTCAGTTCGCTGGTCACCCGTTACCGCAACGGCGACCGCCAGGATCCTGCCGAGGTGAGTGCCGACCCGGTCGAACCCGACCTCACCGCACATTGGGATCGAAACGTCGTCGCCGTCATCTTCGAGCGGTTGCTCGACAACGCGGTCCAACATACCGAGGCGCCGCACGAGATCCGGATCTCGACGGTCGAGGAACCGAGCGGCACCGTGACGATCACCATCAGCGACAAGGGCGCCGGGATCGCCCCGGACATCCTCGAACGCGCACTCCTGCCGTTCTTCCCGCAGCACAGCGGCCGGCCCGGGCTCGGACTCGCCATCGCCGAAAAGTTCGCCCGTTTCCTCGGCGGCCGCATCGAGATCGAGTCCGAGCAGGGCGCCGGAACCGTCGCGCGGTGCGTTCTCCCATTACGGGTGGACTCCTCCGCCGCTCGGTGACGCCCTGATGCTCTCTTCAGCGGCAATCGGCCCCTTCATGGTGCTCTCGACGGCGGCGGGTCTGAAGGGCACGCTGGAAGCCTGCCCCTACAAAGGCGATCTTCCGGTTGTAGGGGCAGGCTTCCAGCGTGCCCTTCAGTTTTGTCGTTGCGCTCTTGGCGCCGCCGCATGACCAATGAAGCAACCCGTCTCGTGGTGATGCCTGAGTACGACGGGCTGCGGCTTGACCAATTTCTCGCCGCCACGACCTCGCTTTCCCGCCGCGCCGCTCGCAGGATCATCTCCGAGGGCGTTGTCGCGCGGAACTGCCAACCGACCCGGGTCCTGGGTCGCCAACTTGAATGGGGTGATGTGGTCGACGTTCTGCGGGCCCCCGCCGAGCTCGAGGTACCGTCCCGTCCCGATCTCGCCGAGGTGCCGGTCCTGCATCAGGACCCATGGCTGGTGGCCGTGAACAAACCGGCCGGCATGCTCTCCCAACCCTCATCGAGACAACCCACCGAGCTCGCTGTCGATCAGCTCGCGCTCCTCAGTCTCGCGCTGGCCACCGGGGCGAAACCGTATCTGAGAATGGTCCACCGCCTCGATCGTCTGACCTCGGGGGTCACCCTCTTCGCCCACAACCCGCAAGCCCAGGCTCCGCTGGTCAAGGCCTGGGCCGAAGGCGCGGTCGAACGCCGCTACCTAGCGGTGATCGAAGGTTCGCCCGAGATCGGGGAGACCCTCATCGACGAGCCCATCGGTCGCGATCCCAACCACGACTGGCGATTCTGCGTCGCCGACGACGGTCGCACCGCACGAACCGAGGTCAAGGTCACGGCCCACATCGAGAACGATCTTTCCATCGTCGAGTGCCGGTTGCTCACCGGCAGGACTCACCAGGTGCGGGTCCACCTCGCCGCGTGGGGCCACACGGTGCTGGGCGACCGGCTTTACGGCTCGCGCCGGGCCAACGAGGTTCAACGCCCGATCCTCCACGCCGTGCTCCTGTCGCTGCCCCACCCCAAAGACGGCACACCGATCACCATCACCGCGCCGGTTCCCGAGGACATGGCGGCGTTCGTTGCCGCCGGCAACGACGCCTGAATTATGAATTAGGAATGATGAATTTTGAATTCATCGCACCATTTCACCATCGCACCGTCGCACCCATCTCGGATGTTTTTAGACAATGATGCGATGATTGTAGGGGTTGAGATCGCTTGAGAAGATCAGATCTCGAACGAGAGTCTTCCGGCGCCTGAGTACCGGGCCCGCAATTCATAACTCATAATTCAAAATTCATAATTCGTGCTGCCTGCCCTTCAGAGCTGTTCGAGCAGGTCACGCCTCGTACGATAGTCTTCTGGCGTTCGAGCACGGGGCCCGCAATTCATAACTCATAATTCAAAATTCATAATTCGTGCTGCCTGCCCTTCAGAGATGATCGAGCAGGTCATGCCTCGTACGATAGTCGTACTCCGCTCTCGTAGGCTGTCCTTAATTCATAATTCATAATTCAAAATTCATAATTTGCGTGCCTTCACCGTGCGGTTATAGTTATTAGTTGTCATGACTTCATCAAGAATGGGAAACACCATCATTCTGGCCAGCGGATCACCCCGCCGGCGGGAGCTCCTCGAACTGCTCGGGATGAGCTTCGAGGTGCATCCGGCTGCGGACGAAGAGAGCCCCGAGCCCGCCGAGTCACCATCGGCCTTCGCCGTCCGGGCGGCTCGCGCCAAGGCCTCGCTGGTGGCAAAGGACTTCCCAAAATCCCCGGTCCTCGCCTCGGACACCGTGGTGGAGATCGACAATCGGGTCCTTGGCAAACCGATCTCCACCTCCGATGCACGCGCCATGTTGCGGATGCTGTCGGGTCGCACCCACCAGGTCCACACCGCGGTGGCGCTCGTGGTCAACGGCCGCTGTCAGAGCCTGCTCGACACCGCCGATGTTCGTTTCCGGGTGCTCGATAAACGCACCGTCGACTGGTATGTCGCCACCACAGAGCCCATGGACAAGGCCGGCGCCTATGCCGTGCAGGGAGCGGGCGGACTGCTCGTCGAATCCGTCGAGGGCTCGCCGCAGACGGTGATCGGCCTGCCGATCCATCGGCTGCCGAATCTCTTTGAGGAGTGCGGGATCGACTACTGGGACTATGTTTGAATCGCAAATTATGAGTTATGAGTTATGAATTTTGAATTTTGAATTTTGAATTGCATCGCACCGTCTCACCATCGCGGCATCGCAGCTATCAC
>CBESWV010000209.1:0-7074 GCA_965533305.1 uncultured bacterium
CCGATCAGCTGTTTTCGCCGGGCTCCTTCTTTTCTTCCTCGTCATCCGAATCGGCAGTTTCGGCCTCCTCGACTGCTTCCTCAGCAGCTTCGATGACCTCTTCCACGGCTTCGGTTTCCTCGACTGCTTCCTCAGCAGCTTCGATGACCTCTTCCACGGCTTCGGTTTCCTCGACCGCTTCCTCAGCAGCTTCGATGACCTCTTCCACGGCTTCGGTTTCCTCGACCGCTTCCTCGGCAGCTTCGATAACCTCTTCCACGGCTTCGGTTTCCTCGACCGCTTCCTCGGCAGCTTCGATAACCTCTTCCACGGCTTCGGCTTCCTCGACCGCTTCCTCAGTAGCTTCGATGACCTCTTCCACGGCTTCGGTTTCCTCGACCGCCTCCTCAGCGGCTTCGATGACCTCTTCCACGGCTTCGGTTTCCTCAACCACTTCCTCAGCAGCTTCGACGGCCTCTTCTGCGGCTTCGGTTTCGCCTTTCTCGGTCATGGCCTCCATCTCGGGAGGGAGCTCATCGTCAACGATACCGACGGCGGCCTTCAGCGCTGCTGCCATGGCTGTCTCGACAACCGGCGCATCCACTGCCGAGCCCGCAGATTCACCTTCGTCATCCTGTTCCACACTATGCATGGAGAGACCGATCCGGTTCTCGTTCCAATCGATCCGCAGAATCCTGCAGGTGACGTTCTGTGCCGGAATGAACGTCTCGGCCAGCGTCAGACCGCCATCGCGATCGATCTCCGATATATGACAGAGGCCCTCGACCCCGGGAGCCAGTTCCACGAATACTCCGAAATCGGTGATGTTCGTGACCACACCCGAAACCAGGTCGCCAACGCCGTGGGAGTTGGCGTACTCCTCCCATTCATTGGGGAGCAACTCTTTCATCGACAGCGATATCCGCTGGTTGCCGACATCGACCGAGGTGATGACCGCCTCGACTTCTTCGCCCTTCTGAACCACCTCTGAGGGGTGATTGATACGGCGGGTCCATGACATATCCGAAATGTGAACCAGACCGTCGACACCGGGAACGATCTCGACAAAGGCGCCGAAATCGGTCAGATTGCGAACCACACCCTTGATCCGGCTGCCCACGTGATGGGTATCGGCCACCTGTTCCCATGGATTGGGCTCAATGGCACGAAGAGACAGCGAAAGGCGGCGTTTATCGGCATCGACCTCGGAGACCACGACATCGATCTCCTGCCCGATGTCGAGGATGGACCTCGGGTTTTTGACCTTTTTGGTCCACGACATCTCGCTGACATGGACCAGGCCTTCGACTCCCTCTTCAAGCGCGACAAAGGCGCCGTAGTCGACGATGCTCACGACTTCGCCGTGAACCCGCTTGCCGACCGGGTACTTCTCGGGCACGAGGATCCACGGATCTTCGAAGCGCTGTTTGTATCCCAGGGACACCCGCTCGCGCTCCTTGTCGAACCGAAGCACCACGACATCGACCTCGTCGCCGACTTTGAAGTATTCGCTCGGGTGACCGACGCGACCCCAAGAGATATCGGTGATATGCAGAAGGCCGTCGAGTCCGCCGAGATCGACAAAGACACCGTAGTCGGTGATGTTCTTCGCCACCCCGGCGACCAGCTTGCCCTCTTCAAGGACGGCCATGGTCTCGTCCTTGACCTTGCCAACCTCCTCTTCCAGGACCGCCTTCCTCGAGAGGACGACGTTGGACCGCCGACGATCAAAGGAAATCACTCTTGCTTCGATTTCCTGATCGACATAATCCTCGAGCCTTCGGTTGGGCCGAAGATCGACCAGCGAGCCGGGAAGGAACGCCCGGATGCCGATATCGACCGCGAGGCCGCCTTTGACCCTTTCCAAAACGCGTCCCGTGACCGAGACACCGTTCTTGTAGGCCTCTTCGACAACGCTCCAGATCTTGAGCTTCGAGGCACGGTCATGGGACAGGCGCACCCGCCCCTCCGATTCGTCGAGACGTTCGACAAAGACCTCGACGACGTCGTTGACGGCGACCGACACTTCCCCGGTCTCCGGGTCCGTGAGTTCGCTCAAGGGGACGCTGCCTTCGCACTTGTATCCAATGTCTACAAGCACTTCATCCGAATTCACCGCGACGACGGTTCCTCGAATGACTTCGCCTTCCTTCAGATTCTGTAAAGAGGTCTCCATCAACTCTTCCATCGAGAGCTGATCCATCCCCTTCTCGTTATCTTCCTCACCGTTCAGTTCAGGGTCCATGTTCAAGACGACTCCTCCTCGATGGGCGCAGACCTCCTGCGCACCAACTCTCCGTAGTTCCGAGACCTTATGGTGTTCTCACCGTTTGTGTCAAGGCAGTCTTTAGATGTCGCTTGCAGCTCGGAAAGCATTCTCTCCACGACTTCGTCGAGGCTCAATCCGGTGGAATCAACCACCACCGACCCCCGGGCGACGTGGAGGGGCGAATCCGCACGCGACGTATCTTGCAGGTCGCGTTGATGCTGCTGTTGCTTCACCTCATCCACTGACGTATCGATCCCCTTGTTCTGAAGATCGAGCTGACGACGCATGGCCCGCTCGTCCGAGCTGGCCGTTAGGTAGACTTTCAGGGTTGCATCAGGGAAGACGACACTCCCGATGTCGCGACCCTCCATGACACATCCGTGCGCGAGTCCGATTCGACGCTGAATCGGCACCAGGGCGCTTCGAACACCAGACACCGCCGAAACGGCGGAAGCCATGAGCGCGCATTCGGGAGTGCGGATTGCCTCGCTGACGTCTTCGTCGTCAACGGTGACCTGCACGACCCCTTTATGACTCATCAGCTCGATGATGTGTTCCCCCGCCAACGCGGCCACCTGAATTTGTTCTGCTTCGCCGAGCGGGTCGGAGAGACCGGCACGAATGGCCAGCAGTCCAACCGCGCGATACATGGCGCCGGTGTCGAGGTAGGGAATCTCGAGACGGTCCGCCAGAAGCCTCGCCACGGTACTCTTTCCAGCACCGGCGGGACCATCGATGGCGACAACCAGGGGTTCTGTTGATTCAGGGGTTTGACAGAGGGACATGCGGAAAGGCTTTCTTCGTTGACGCACCGGGATCGTCATTGTACGTCACTTCCGCTGAGAGTCCAGCCCCAAATGTCTGAAAAACGAGAATGATCGCTCGGCCCCGTATCCCTCTCGGACTCCCCGTGTTACGGTTTGCGGGTGGGACGGAGAATCAGTCACAGTAAGGAAACGGATCTGCTCGGAGACGAGCGTCGCCGGATCGATCTCCCGAGCCAGGGACGGCTCAGGGTCGGTGTCGGTTACCCGAACCGCTACCACGTCGCTCTCTCCTCCCTCGCCTACCAGTGGGTCGTTGAGCTTGCGGCCGACGTCCCGGGCATCGCCCTCCAACGTTTCTTTGCCCCACCGGACTGCCTCGGGCGAACCCTCGAGGATGACACTCCTCTCGCGGCCCTCGATCTCCTCGCTTGGTCGTGTTCGTTCGAACTCGACGCCGTCAATCTGATCCACACCCTCGATGCCGCAGGAATCGCCCGCCGCAGACGGGATCGTTCTCCCCGGGATCCCTTGGTGGTCGTCGGCGGGGCGGTGGCGTCCATCAATCCCCTGCCCCTGAGCCCCGCCGTTGATGTTTTTGTGCTCGGTGCGGCAGAGCTTCTGTGGCCGCAGCTCCTCGAACTCGCCAGAGAGGAACCCGACCGTGATCGCCTGCTCGCCGAACTCGCCGGCAGGGACGGTTTCTTTGTCCCGAGCCACCATCTCGATGGTGAGGGACGCCCACTCGGGCGCCTTCGTCGGGTAGAAAAGCGCGATCTCGAGATGAACGACCCGAAGCTGGTGCCGAGTTCATATATGGTCACCCCGAACACCGAGTACCGCAACCGCGGATTGGTCGAAATGTCCCGCGGTTGCCCGGAGAAATGCCGCTATTGCTGGGTGAGTTACAACTACGGCAAGCTTCGTTGCTACCCGGCCGAAGCCATCATGGACCGTGTCCGAGGGCTGGCGGACATCACCGACAGGGTCGGATTCGTCGCCACCGCGGTCGGAGATCATCCCGACCTGCCCCGGATTCTTCAGGAGAG
This sequence comes from uncultured bacterium, assembly GCA_965533305.1. Classification (GTDB taxonomy): domain Bacteria; phylum Acidobacteriota; class Thermoanaerobaculia; order Thermoanaerobaculales; family Sulfomarinibacteraceae; genus JAHECW01. Next base: position 4,062 of record CBESWV010000209.1, read on the forward strand.
CCGCGAACTCGGATTCAACGTTGCTCTGTCCTCGCTCCGGATCCCGGCGATGGTCCGCGACGTGCTTGCCCCTCTCGCCGCATCGGGAGCTCGTTCGGTGACTATCGCACCGGAAACCGGCTCTGACGATCTCCGAGCAAAGCTCAAGAAACCGATCTCGAACCAGCGCATCCTCGAGGCGGTCGAAACCGCGCAGGCGTGCGGCATCTCCAGTTTGAAAATGTACTTCATCGTCGGCCTGCCCGGTGAAACCGACGACGATCTCGAGGCCATCGGAGACCTCCTTCGGAGAACTCAGGCGATCATGCTCGCCCACGGTCGCGCTCGGGGACGGATGGGAACCCTGCATGCGGGTTGCAGCGTGCTGGTTCCGAAACCCTATACGCCATACTCCAAAGCGCCGGTGCTTTCACAACCCGAGTACCGGAGACGGATATCGTTGATCGAACGGGAGATCAAACCCATCGACAACCTCAAATTCGACCGTCCGTCCTATCGAGAGGCCCTCTGGCAGGCCATTCTCAGTCGCGGTGACGCGAGCACCTTCGAGCTCATCGAAGAACTCGCCGATCACCGCAGCCTCGGTCGGCTCCTCAGCGAGCACAAACAAACCGTGGTGCGCCGCGCGATGGAGCCCGTCGAAGGCGAACCATCCTGGCGATTCATCTCATCCGCGCCGTCGGCGAAATCTCCCCCACTCAGAAAATAGAATCTCCCTGACGAGGAGCAGACCGCTACTCCAACGGTCGCGGCGGAGCCGGTTTGCGCAGCGCCTTCGGTTCGATGAGCACTGGAATCATGAGCTTCGGCTGGGTCGTGTCGTCAGTCGAGAGCACCAGGGTTTCCAGCACCCGGTTGGTGAGGGAACCCGGCAGCACGTCGTCCTGGAGAATCACCGCCACGGTGTGAACCTGCTGTGCGGTGTCGCCATCGATGATCTTCGCTTGAAAGAGCTCGGGATTCGATGGCGTCACGCCGGTCACCTTGAACTTGCCCCGGAGGTTGTGCTGAATGCGGGCAAGCATCGTTCGGCCCGGGGTGTTCCCCTCCTGGAGAATCAGCCGCACCTGATTCGGACGAGCCTCGATCGCCGGTCTCACCCGAAGTGAAAAGCTCACATCGAGGACCTCGGCATCCGGGTGGTTGGTCCTCACCTTGAACCTCCCGCTTGCCGAGACGTCTGCCACGCCGGGCGCCAGCGAGGCGATGAGGAGCATATCGCCTGGAACCGCCTTGTCGCGTCCGACCTGAACCGGCTCGGTCACCGGTTTGGCGGTGATCACGAGACGTTCCTCGGTGTTCTCGACCCCGACGACCTTGAATTCTTCGCCGTCATAGCGGCGGAGGATCAGGGTCGCGGTCGGTTGGTCACCCGTGACTCCATTGAGGCGCATCTGCGCTCGAGGGAGCACCGCGACCGCGGGAACCGATTTGAAGGTGACGCTCAAGGTCATGCGTTGCGCGCCTGGGGCGTCGGTCGTCACTCCAATGCTCTTGGAAACCGCGCCACTCTGCGTCATTCTTGTTTTGATTTTTGCTGTCAACGTTCCCGAGCCACCGGCCGGGATCACCGAGTCGAACTCGGTTACCGTGCAGCCTCAAGAAGGTTTGGCCTTGATGATCTTGACATCGGCAGGGCCCTCGTTGTGAAAGACAAAGGTGGCCACAGCATCACTGCCGGCCTTGATCTCGCCGACATCGATCCTCGGGTTCTCCACCGTAAAGGTCGGACCGTCCGACTGGGCTTCGACACAGTCCACGATCGCGACCATGACCACACTCAGCAAAGCGATGGTCAGAACAGTCTGCTTCATCAACGCCTCCCAACAAACACCAGCGCGTCGTTTCCGCGATTGAATTCAAGCCGGGCCCGTTGCTCGGTTCCTGAGACGAAGACCGGAGCCGGACCCACGACCGGAAATCTCTCCCGATACGAGTCCTAAGATTGTACCCGCGTCGCGGGATGGGTTTTCCGTTTCTTTACACCGCCGACCGTTCGAGATCGAGTTCGTGCCGGACGGCGCCATCAGTCCCGATCACGGTGCACTTGATCGGCACCTGCCGCGTCGCGCGTTTCCTGGCCTCATCCACCAAACGGACGAGGCCGCTGCAGCACGGAACCTCCATGACCACGACGTGGATCGAAGCGATCTGTGCGGTTTCGATCATCGCGACGAGCTTGTCCAGATAGATCTCCTGGTTGTGGTCGAGCTTCGGGCAGGCGATCGCCAGCGAATGACCTGCGAGATAGCGCTGGTGGAAATCGCCAACCGCGAACGGCACGCAGTCCGCCGCCAAAAGCACATCGGCGCCCTGAAAGAATGGAGCGGTGGGCGGCACGAGGTGGAGCTGGATCGGCCAGTGAGCGAGCTGCGATGCTGCGGGAGGCACCTCGCCCTTGCCCGTGACCGGAGCCGGCTGGAGCGTCTGCGCCCGTGATCCCGGGCATCCCCCTCCCCCTCCGGTCGAGATCGGATTTACGATATTCAGCGGGCGCGGGACCGAAACCTGCTCATGGTCCCTGCCGATCTTGGTGAGATGAACCGCCACTGCCTCTTCGTCAAAACCACCCGCATCGCGTTCGATGATCTTGATGGCTCCGACATGGCAGTCACCGAGGCAGGCTCCGAGTCCGTCGCAATAGGTGTCGCTGATGAGCTTCGCCTTGCCGTCGATGAGCTGGATGGCTCCCTCCGCACACGCGGAGACGCAGTCACCACAACCGTCGCAGAGATCCTCGTCGATCTCGATAATCTGTCGAACTGCCATACGGTCCTCCTTCACGATCGGGCCTCAGTTTCCTACCCCTGCCCCAACACGTCCTTGACAAGAATCAATCCCGGTATCCCGGCACCTAGAACCAATCATCGGACAGGATTCCTTTGAATCGTCGATATCGAAGTCTTGAAACACAAAGGACACAAAGGAGCACAAAGGGTCCACGAAGCATCACATTTATTGACCCTGGCCCCCTCCAACCCTGGAGGCACACGGGGTCTTGCGATGAGTCAAG
>CBESWV010000210.1:0-7025 GCA_965533305.1 uncultured bacterium
AACCTAGGATGAGCGATTTCTGTTGAGTCTTCTGCAAAAACTCCCGCTCGCAGGAATGATCGACGTGTTTTTGCCGGCGAGGCTTTGACGCTACAACGAGTCGAGGCCCGTCCGCACCTCCCCGGCCATGAAACGCCATGGGAGGGCCACTTCAAAGGTCGTTGTGGTGATTTCGGAGGCGGCTCAGGTGGATGCCCGCTGCGACCGGTCGTCGTTCTCGCTCCTGGCCAACAGCGCCGCGGCGGCGGACCTCACTCGTTCGGGTATGTTGTCACGATCGGCTATCCGCTTCTGATCGGACTTCGGCAATTGCACAAGAACGCTCAGCGCGAGGGGCAATGGAGAGTTCGGGCATTCGACGATGGCCTTGCGAACGCCGTAGCATTTGCCCCACCGTTGGTGGCGAGCCGCCACCGATATGAACTCGACCGGTGGATTTCCGGTGTTGATGAGGACCACGAGATCATTCTCGACCAGACGAGGATTGTCGAGAAGCGCCATCAGTATCTGGTCATCGCTACCGGTGATCAAGGCCGGGAAGATCGCGCGGTGTGCGCGTCGCGCCATGGCGATCTTTTCTCCGAGACTCATGGACGGCACCTGAAGAATCAACTTCCGCTCGGCCTGCCGACGAACGAGCGCCGGTGTTTTCGGCATCTGTGCCACAGCGATCAACGCCGCCCACGAGAGCGATCCCAGGAGGTTCATCGCCTGCGCGTTGCTCAGACCCGGGAATCCCGCCAGCTTCTCGCGGACCGTCTGGGTCCCGAGATTTTCGCGGCTCGATGCGAGAAACTCCGCGATCTGTGCTGTGCAATACGGACTGCGCAGCACATCGAGGATCTGAAAACCGTCGAGGGTCCCACCACGGACCAGGGCCATGAGTTCATCGGAGGCGAGTTCGGTGATGTGCGGTTCCACACGACCATGGTAGGTCGAGGAATGCCCTCTCAACCAGTCAAATCCTCTTCTTCAACAGAGCTTTGACATTGGAGCTTGGCGCGGATCTGCTGCCGAAGGCGGACAACTTCGAGCCCGGCGAGTTGCGACTCCTCGTCTGGAAGACGCCTCACAGCGTGTTTGCGGAAAGCCAACCGCGTGAGTAGCCGTGCGAGAACCGTCCGTTCACTCCGGGACGGCCACCAGTCGGATCGAATCCGACGCCGGTAGTACGGGATCACCTCAACCACCCATGCGGGTACGACATCGAGCTCGACCTCTTCGGCGAGTTCAACACCCAGGATCCGCTGTTCCGATCGCAAAAAACCTACGAAACCAAGAAAATAAAACGCGTACAGGGTCGGGACCACGACAAACCACCGAGCCACGGGAACCGCACCATCCGAAGACTCCATCTGCAACAGCATGAAATTCCAACCCGCGTGGATCGCGACTGCGCCGACGAGGCCGACGATCAACCAGGTGAGCCGCTCGCCACGGTTCCGCGACAGATAGGCAAAGCCGAGGAAGCCTCCAAAGGTGGCCGATGACAGAGCGTGGATTCCTGCGGCCAAAGCGGTGCGGATGAAGACGAGCAGAAGGGTTCCACCGATAGCGGACTCCCCCACACCTACAAGGGTGTAAACCAGATTCTCCGTCGCAGCGAAACCCAAACCCGCGGCGGTGCCGTAGACGAGGCCATCGGTCGGATTGTCGAACTCCTTCGACAGGAGGACAACGAGGATCACCCCGAACGCTTTCGCGACCTCTTCCACGAGAGGGCCGATCCAGACGGCCATGACGGTGGGATCGGAACCCGAGCCGGCCGCCAAGGCCGACGAGCCGAAGACGGCAATGACCGGCGCCGCCAGCGCCCCCCAGAGAAAGACGCCGACCACCAGGTGGAGCGGTTCCCGATCATAGCGATCAAACCACCACACCGCCGCAACCACGGCAACGAGGAGAAGCGTGGATACGAGCAACGCACCAACCAAGGCGATGACGTCGATCAAGGTCACGGAATGATAAAGCCCTGCGACTCGACCGGGTTCTGGAGAAAAAACAACCGGCTCGCCTCCACATCCTTCTGGATCTGGGCCATCAATTGGACCGTCGAGGGGAAACTCACCTCATCACGCAAGCGCTTGATGAAATACAGCCGCACCGACTCGCGATAAACATCGGCCATGAAGTCGAGGAGGTGGGTTTCGATGGTCAGAATTGAGTTCTCGTAGACCGTCGGTCGGGTGCCGACATTTGTCACCGAGGCAAAAGTGCGACCAAAGGACGGGATGTGAACTGCGGTGACATACACCCCGTTCGCGGGTTCGATTTCGTTCTCAACCTCGATGTTGAGAGTTGGAAAACCGAGTTTCCGCCCCAGGCGCTTGCCCTCCAAGACGCAGCCGTCGATGAAGTGGTGGCGGTCAAGCATGGCTGCGGCCTCAACCATTTCGCCGTCCGAGACCGCTTGACGGACCTTTGTTGAAGACACGACTCCGCCTTCGAGCTCGACGATTGGTGAAGCGGCCGCCTTGAATCCGAGTTCGGCTCCCATCCGCTCGAGCAGAGCGACATCACCGCCACGATCGGCGCCAAACCGGAAATTGGCGCCGATATAGACCTCCCGGATTCCCAGCCGCTCGACGAGCACTTCCTTGACAAAGCTCTCGGCCGGCATCCTCGCAAGCCGGTGGGTGAAGGGAACCACGAGCGCGACCTCGATCCCGGTCCGACCGATGAGTTCCAACCGCTGGTCCAGGGTGGAGAGAAGTTTCGGCGCCATCCTCGGACGCAAGAGCTTGATCGGGTGTGGATCGAGGGTCATTGCCGCACCGACGGCGCCGAGCCGGTCGGCGCGTTCGACAACATATTTGAGGATCGCCTGGTGTCCGACGTGGACGCCATCGAAGTTGCCGATCGTCAGAACCGCGCCGCGTGGCGGCTCATCGACTCCGAGTGGGTCTGAGTAGATTTCCATGGATTCACCGTCAACCGATCACCGGAAGCATCCGAGGCGCGTCTGCCGGTTCACGCACCACCCGAACTACCCGTCCGACCACATCATAGGGATGGGCTTCGGTGATCTCGGCCTCGATGAGCGAACCGACGGCGGCGACCCCGTCGTTGATGATGAGTCGACCATCGATCTCGGGAGCCTGGCGCTTCAATCTGCCTTCGGTGAGTAACTCCATCTCGGCAAGCGGCCCGACAACCATCGCCGGGAGGATCTGTCCCACAAGGGCGTTGTTTTTTGCCATGGAAACGGTCTGTTGCACCTCGAGCGCCCGGGCCCGACGTTCGATCTTGAGCTCCTCGGGCACTGGATCGCCGAGATCCGATCCCGGGTTCTCGTCCTGCCACGAATAGCTGAAAACACCGAGGTGATCAAAACGCGACGCTTCGATGAACTCCAGAAGTTCCTGATGTTCAGCCTCGCCCTCACCGGGGAAGCCGACGATAAATGTTGTCCTCAGCGCCAGATCGGGAACCGTCTCTCGCGCCCGTTCGATGAGTCGGGAGTAACTCTTGGCGTCACCGCCCCGTCTCATCGCCTTGAGGACCTTCCGGTTGGCGTGCTGCAACGGGATATCGAGATAGGAAACAAATCGATCATGCTCCGCCATGAGTTCGAAGAGTCCTTCATCGAGGGTCGCGGGGTAGGCGTAGAGAAAGCGAATCCACGGCAGGTCCGTCTCGTCGAGGAGCGCCTCCACCAGTCGGCGAAGACCGTGATCGATACCGAGATCCTCACCGTAGCGGGTGGTGTCCTGCGCGATGAGAACGATTTCTCGAACACCCGCAGCTTCGATCCGTCTGGCTTCGGCAACCAGGTCACCCAACGCCCGCGATCGGAAGTCGCCCCGCATCCGCGGGATATGGCAGAACGAACACGGGTTTCCGCAGCCCTCCGCGACCTTGAGATAGGCGTAACCGCTGGTCGAGAGAAGGCGGGGGTTTGCGTGATCATAGATTCGAACGGCGCCATGCTGATCGGGGAGATGATCCTCGAGTTCGCCCCGAACCGCCGCGGCGATCTGCTCGAGCTCGTCAAGACCGATGAAGGCATCGATCTCGGGGATTTCCTTCTTGAGTTCCACGGCGTAGGCCTGTGCCATGCAGCCCGAGACCACCAACCGGCGAACGCGACCGGCGTTTTTAGCCTCGACGATCTCCAGGATCGAGTCGATGGACTCCTTTTTGGCGTCATTGATGAAACCGCAGGTATTCACGACGACGACGTCAGCCTCGCGGGCATCGGCCGTTACCCGGATCCCGACGGATTCGAGGTGACCCAGCATCACCTCGCCGTCCACCAGGTTCTTGGCGCAGCCGAGGCTGATCATGCCGACCTTGACGGTCGTTTCCATACGATTGGATTTCTTGGCCACCGGACCGCTCATGCTTCCTCCAGGCGCGCGATTCTACCATCAGGCACCGGTCAGGTCCGAGCGGCCTCCTCCTCGATCATCCGACCGTGCTCAATGACCGCTTCCGCCGCCCGCTTTGAAGCACCCGGAGGACCGAGGCGACGGCGGACGAGGGCCAACGCCGTCCGCTGTCTCGCCCCATCGTCGTCGAGGATCCCGGTGGTGATTTCGGCCAAGCGGTCCGCTCTCCACTGCCCCTGAATAAGCTCCGGCACCACTCGCTCTTCGGCGATGAGGTTGACCAACGCCACGTGCGGAACCCGCACCAGGAGCCGGGCGATGGCGTAGGACAACGGCTGGAGCCGATAGCCCACCACCATGGGAACATCGAGCAGGGCGCATTCGAGGGTTGCCGTGCCCGATGCCGTCCAGGCGGCGGAGCTCGATGCGAGTTCGCGCCGCCGGTCCGGTCCGCTCACCCGACGGATCCGTTCGGCGGCGCCGTGGATCGCAAAGACCTCATCAACGACATCTCCCATCCCGGGGGCTTCGATGAGAACGGCTTCCGATAGCCCCTCAGTCCCGAGCTCGGAAACCGCCTCGATCATGGTCGGCAAAAGAGACCGCACTTCCATTGCACGCGAACCGGGCAACAGGGCGATCTTTCTCGCGACCCGAGGCACCTTATGGTCGAGCAAACCGTCCCTGGCCACATCGTCGACCAATGGGTGGCCGACGTAGCGCGCGGGCACCCCATGCTCGGAATAGAAAGGAACCTCAAACGGGAGCAGGCAGAGAACTTCCCGGGCCAAACGCCTGACGACGCGGACCCGACCCTGCCGCCATGCCCAGAGCTGCGGCGACACGTACAACACAACCGGGATCCCAAGACGGCGGAGCCTCGCCGCCAGACGGAGATTGAAATCGGGTGAGTCGACCAGAACGGCCAATCGAGGACGTCGTCGATCAGCTTCACCGACCAGCCGTCTCATGATCCTCCGGATCCGCGGCAACTCACGCAGCACCTCGATCAGTCCCATGTGCGCCAGTTCGTCCGTGCTTGCGATGCAGTCAAGACCATTGGCGGCGAGACGCTCACCACCGACACCGAATGCCTCGATCTCGGAATCGAGGATTCTCAGTTCCGCAAGCATGTTTCCGGCGTGAAGATCACCCGAGACCTCGCCGGCGACAATCATGATCGAGTCGCTCAGTGGGCCCTCCGCGAACTCTTCCAGCCGATGCCGGCTATCACGCCGCAGAAGATCAGCGCACCAACGGTGTTGGCGATAAGGTCCTTGAGTTCTACCGACCTTGCCGGCTGGAGAAGCTGCAGCCCTTCGGTCACCAGGCCGAAGGCGCCCGCTGCGATGACTCCGACGACCAGAGACCGGCCATGGCCGAGTGACGGCAACGCCGCCCAGTAGACCAGCGCCATCTGGATGCCGTAGGCCACTCCATGGGCCAACCAATCGGGAACGGACGAACCTACGGCCGTCAACGTCGATGAAGGCACTATCGCCATGATCACCAACAGTATCGCGTACCCACCGTTGGCGGCCCAACGGAATATGATGCCTGGTCGGTGTTTCATCGACGAAGTCGAAGGAGGTTGGGGCCCGTCTGGTGGAGGCGTGTCCTCGATGAGGATCGAAGGCGCTCCGGTTTTGTCGATCACGGGAACGGGAACATGAGCCACCCCACGACGATGGCTCCTACGAACATAATGAGAAAGGTCTTGAGAAAGAGCGCTTTCCGCCCCCGCGAGTCGGACCGCCAGAGAAAGGCGAAGAACACGGCGACCAGCAGCGCGTGCCAGAAGAGGAGAAGAAAATGATCCATCTCAGCTCTTGTCGCCACGCGCGATATCGTGCACATCGAGTACAACGAGAAGATTCATGAGACCGGCCGTGTAGAGAAAGGTCTTGCCATAGAAGAAACCGGCCGCCACCGGGTCGCCACCACCGGACAGTCCGTATGGGAACGATGCGCTGAACAGCCCATCAAATCCATTGACCCACAGCAGTCGTATGAAATAGAGCATCCCGTTGCCGATGCAGCCGAACGTGAAGAACCACGACAGCGGACTGGCCTGTTGCGGAACCGCTAATTCTCCGTGCAGGAAGACTCCGGTGATAAACGAAGCAGCCACGACAGCCGCGAAGACGGCGGCCCGAATTCGCTTGCCGAGCAGCCAGTGACCGAGTCCCGGCACCAGCCAGGAAACAAGAAGGAGGATCTTCGAGACCGGCCGAGCGGCGTCCTCGCCGGATCCCTTGCCTTCACCACTTCTTCGCATCTTCTTGTCGGCAGTCACGACCGGTCACCAACGATCACTGGTGGAGCAGTTCTTCGCGAAGGTGTTTCCCGGGTTTGAAATAGGGGATCTTCTTTGGCGGAACGTGGACCTTTTCGCCGGTCTTCGGGTTGCGACCCGTCCGCTCGTCACGCTGTCGGATCCGAAATGATCCGAATCCACGCAACTCGACTTTCTCGTTTTTGTGCAGCGCATCCACAATGCTGTCGAGGACAACTTGAACCACCTCGTCAGCCTGCTTGCGCGGTACATCTGCGGTCCCGGCGACTATTTCCACAAGATCAGCCTTGGTCATTGTCATCTGCGCAATCCCCCGTTCTCTTCCACCGGCAGATCACCTCTGCCGATCAGCTGTTTTCGCCGGGCTCCTTCTTTTCTTCCTCGTCATCCGAATCGGC
>CBESWV010000211.1:0-7014 GCA_965533305.1 uncultured bacterium
TCAGACAATTATGAATTGTGAATTATGAATTCTCAATTTTCATCACAGGGATTCTGGTGAGTCCGTGACGGAGTCTCTCCTAAGTAATTAAAAATTAAGAATTTAAAATTAAAAACTAGATGAATGTCTTCGCCCGGTACGAGCTCACGACGACGGTGATCGAACTCGCGGGCATGAGAATCGCTGCCACGAGGGGGTGCATGAGGCCCAGCATGGCCAGGGTCACGGCCACCGCGTTGTAGCTGAGCGAGAAAATCAGGTTTCGGCGGATGACACCCAGAGTCCGGCGCGATCCGTCGAGCAGCCGCACCAACGGTTCGAGTCCCGGCGTGCCGAGATAGACGTCGGCCGCCGCCAACGCCGCTTCGGCGCCGCCGTGGACCCCGATACCGACGGTAGCCGCGGCGAGAGCGGCGGCGTCGTTGACTCCGTCGCCAACCATCACCACCGGGCCCTTGTCCGCGGCCTGGCGGACCCGCTCGACCTTGTCTTCCGGGACGGCGCCGCCACGGCCCGACGAAGGGTCGAGGTGGAGTCGCTGGAGCAGTGTACGGACCGTTCCCGGATGGTCGCCGGAAAGGACCTCAATCTGCCAGCCGCGTGCCTTGATGGCGGCCAAGGCGTCGGCGGTGTCCGCGCGAACGGGATCGCCGAGCGCCGCCACCGCCTCGACCTTTCCACCGAGAACGATCACGATGGGGGTGAGTCCATCGTCGATGGCAGTCCGGATCTTTGAGGCTACCGCGTCGGAGAATTCTCCGACACGCTCCTCGGCGAAGGCCGGAGCGCCGACCAGGAGGTCGGTTCCATCGGTGAGTGCGGTGAGACCGCGGCCGGGGTGCTGTTCCACATCGGTCGGGATCGGAACGTCCGCGGTTTCCACTCCGTCGGTGAGGGCTATCGCGACGGGGTGGGTCGAGTGGGATTCGGCGGATGCGACGATCCGGCGTACGGCCTCGGTACCGTGCCATCGGACAACTGCCAGCCGGCCCTCGGTAAGGGTCCCGGTCTTGTCGAGGATCATCCGCGCCGGCCGGGCAAGACTCTCAAGGGCGTCGCCCCCCTTGATCAGGATGCCGGTGCGGGCGGCGTGGCCCACCGCGGCGCTGACCGCAAGGGGAGTGGCGAGACCGAGGGCGCATGGGCAGCTGACGATGAGCAGGGCAACCGCGTTTTCCACCGCCTGCGCGGGGTCGATGCGGAGCCAAACGGCAACGGTGATGAGGGCGAGGCCCAGCACCGTCAGCACAAACCAGCCCGAGATCCGATCGGCGAGCAGGACCACTGGTGCGCGGCGTTGCGCCCCCTCCTCGACGAGGCGGAGGATCCTTCCGAGCCGGGTGTCGGCTCCGGCCGATCGGATCTCGACTTCGAGTCGGCCGGACAGGCTCGTGGTGCCGGCGTGGATGGGATCTCCGGCCGCGACCGCGACGGGTCGCGACTCACCGGTGAGCAATGACAGATCCATGGTCGACTCGCCGATGAGGACGATGCCGTCGGCCGGGGCCGAATCTCCGGCCCGGAGTTCCATGACCATCCCCGGTTTGAGCGCGGCCGCCGGCATCTCTCGTATTCCATTGTCGTCCACGACCCGAGCGGTTGAAGGAGCCAACGAGAAGAGGAGTTCGGTGGCGCGGGCGGCTCGACGTTGCTGCCGCCGCTGCACCCAGCGCCCGATCAGAAGAAAGAAGATGAGGACCGTGACCGAGTCGAAGTAGACCTCGCCGTTGTTCCGTAATGTGTTGACCACCCCCCATCCAAAGGCGGCGAGGATGCCGATCGAGATGGGGACATCCATGTGCAGGGTGCGCGTTTTCAGCGCACCCCAGGCGCCGCGGTAGAAGACCTGGGCGCACCACAGGACCGAGGGCAGGGTCAGACCGAGACTGACCCATCGAAAGAGGGATCTGAAGGTGGGGGAGATGCCGTGGAAGTATCCGCCATACAGTGCGATGGCGAGCAGCATGACGTTGCCGGCAATAGCGCCCGCTATAGCGATGCGGATGAGTAGCGCACGGTCTTCGCGGCGCTCCATGTCGCGTGCCTCGACACCGTGAAAAGGGTGAGGCGAGTAACCGATGGAGTCCAAGAAGCGGGCGATGGACGAGAGCGGGGTGTCGTCGGGATCCCAGGCCACCGTCGCCAATGACCTGCCCACGTCCAGGCGGCACTCGGCGACCCCCGGAACCACCAGCGGCACCTTCTCCACCAGCCACACACAGGCGGCGCAGTGGACGCCCTCGAGGTAGAGCTCGATGGTGGTCATCCCGTCTTGTCGCCGACGACAGTAGAGCTCGGCGAAAGCTGGGTCGTCAAAATCTTCGTAGGCCGTGCCCCGCCCCTGGGCGGCGAGTTCAGGTGCGTCAATCCGATCCTTGAGATCGTAGTAGCCCTCGAGCCCGGCTCCATGGATGACGTCGTAGGCCACCCGGCAGCCCGAACAGCAGAACTGGAGTTCGGCATCGGAGTCGACGAGACCCGCCGGAACCGGCAATCCACAGTGATCACACGAGATCATCGAGGCATCATCTCATGGGCGCGGGCATTGATTCACCGCAAAGACCGCGATGATCGCAAAGACCATCGCAAAGGGCATCGCGTGGTTGAGCCATCGCACCATCGCGGGAGCACATCGAGGGTCGTAGAACGGGGTGCCATCTTTTGTCATTGTTCGGAGGAGAGGGTTGTGGTGATCGATGGTCGTTGGTTCCGAACAATGCTAAAGGTGGCTCCCGCGGCCACCAGCGATGAGAGCATCAACCTCAGAGGCGCGCTGAACAAGATTCTTTGATCGCCCTTCCCGTGCGTTGCCAGGCAGAATTTCGCGGCGAAAATGAGAGCCAGGCACGCGCCGCCGCACGCGCGTTTTCGCGGGCCGACGAGGCGTTTCGGGCACCCCCCCATCGCGCGCCCGGTGAGGTCGTCCTTCAATCCGGATGCCGTCATCCGACCCCTGATGCGATGACTTTTTGAAGTGTTTCTTTGCGATGGCCATAGCGGTCGTAGCGTTCTTTGCGTTTCAAAAACGGCGCTGAAGCCGTCACCACCGATCCACAAGGTCGTATGGCGCTCCGGAACCGAGGTCCCACTTTCAGAAGCGATGCTTTGTGGTGTCTTTGTGAGTCTTCGTGTTCTTTGTGTTTCAAGCTCGTGCGCGGATCATCACGAACCCACAAGCGGCGGTTGGACTGTGCGATGTCGTGTTCAGTCGTCGCAGCAGGGGAGCGGATCATCGGGCGACGGCACGTTGCCCTCGGTTGCGTGCTGGTGCTTGGTCATCGCGGCGAGCGCGGTGGTGGGTCTTCCGATGATGGCGTAGAGTCCGAGGGCGACCAGGATCACCGCGGTCACCGCGGGGATGTGGCGGCGTAGGGGGATGCTGAGGACCTGGGCGCCGAGACCGAGCGCGAGGAGGATCGGCACCGTGCCGGCCCAGAATACCGCCATGACGGCGATGCCGCCCAACGCCGATCCGGTGCCGGCTGCGGTGACCACGAATGCCCACAGCCACCCGCAAGGCAGCACTCCGGAGAGCAGGCCGACCACGGCTGCACGGACGACCGGCGGACGGTGTCCCACCAGCGAGATGCCGCGGCGCAGCCAGCCGGCAACCGTCGAGTTCGAGCCGTGCTTGAAAACCTTGACCCCGCCGATTTGGAGCAGGGCGAAGACACCCCAGACGATCATGACCGCCCCGGCCGCCACCGCGGCGACCCGCTGGACTCCCGCCAGCGAGCCCGCCAGGTCAAGGGCGGCGCCGATGGCGCCGGCGGCCAGACCGAGAATGGAGTAGGCCGCCAGCCGGCCGCCCGAGTAGGCGGCGTGGCTGAGCAGGCGGCGCGAACCGCCCGAACCGTCGGCCCCGGAGTAGAACGCGACGAAACCGCCGCACATCCCGACGCAGTGCAGACTGCCCAGGAGCGAAGCGACGAAGATGGTGGTGAGGAGGGTTGTCACTGCTTGAAAGCCCGTGCTAATTATGAATTATGAATTTTGAATTATGAATTGCGCTGCACAGGTTCTTCCATCGTGAAGGTAGCGAACTGCGATGCTCATTCATAATTCATAATTCATAATTCATAATTATTCTGGGATCTCCGTCCAAACGTGTCGCATGTCGCGGTACGTGAAGAGGTCGTCGCCCCGTGTGACGGTGAAACGAAACTCCCACAGACCGTCCCTGCGCAGGGGCATTGTCGTTACGTAGCCCGATTCCGCGCCGCTCACCGTCGCTGTCAGGATGTCGTCTCGTCGGGCGTTGGCAAAGGCTTCCACCGCGACCGCCGCGCCGGTGACGGATTCCCCATCAGCCGAGGTCAGTTTGACGCTCAGAGTCGGGTCCTGACCCGCATGGGCGGGTTCAACCGTGAACTCCAACTGCCACCCGAGTTCGGTATTGGCGCGATCCTGCGCTCGTTTGTCGTTCCAGTTGAGCGCCTTCTGGTAGTAGTCGGGTTCGACGGCGTAGGACTCGTTCGAGGTGGCGAAATAGACCATGACGAGCGATCCGATGACATGCAGTCCGAGGGCGCCGGCGATGACAAAGGGCCACATCGTTCCAGGTTTCATTGGTCCTCCAGAGGTGCCAGGAGAAACTTTGTTAACTTTCCGACCCGGCGGCAGGCCACACTTGTGTCTTCGTGGTTGTGTCGGAAAGACAACAAAGTTTCTCCTGGCACCTTCATCGACCTTCCAGCGACCTTCATCGCGACGGCCCAAGTATCCGATACGGTCGCAGTTCATCGTAATCGACGCCGTCGGTGACGCGCAGCGTGATTTCGATGACACCGTCGACAAACGACGATGGTTGGGTTGTGATGAAGGCGCCGGTCATCTGGGAGTCGCCGGCGGCCACGATCAGGGGGTTCTCCGGCGCCACCAGCGTGAGCCCTTCGGCATCGACCAGCTCGAATGCGTAGCTTCGATCTTCGTCCGATCGATTGGCGATCTTGATCCGGATCTGGTTTGAGACCTCGCCCGAGGGCAGCACCGAGAATGGCGCGCCCAGACCGCGCAAGATCGTCACATCGGCGGTCGATTTTCCGACAAGGGAAAAACCGAGGGCGCTGAACATCACCAGCAACATTGCCGAGTAGACCACGAGCCGCGGCCGCAGGACCTTGCGTTTGCCGCTTTCGAGTTCGGCCTGTGAGGTGTAGCGCACCAGACCCCTCGGTTTGCCGATCTTGTCCATGATGGCGTCGCAGGCGTCGATGCACTGGGTGCAGGCGACGCACTCCATTTGGAGACCGCCTTCACGGATATCGATGCCCGTCGGGCAGGTGGTCACACAGCGACCGCAGTCGATGCAGTCGCCGCCGGTCCGTTCTTCCTTCTTTCGCCACGGCTGGCGCGGCTCTCCGCGGGCCTCGTCGTAGCCGACGATGAGCGACTGTTGATCGAGGAGCACCGATTGGAAGCGGCCGTACGGGCAGGCGAGGATACAGGTTTGTTCGCGGAACCAACCGAAGTCGCCGAACATGAGCAGGGTGGTCCCGATCATGACCCCAAAGGCGAGGGGGTGTTGGGTTGGAGGACTGGTCATCCAACTCAGCAGCCGGTCCCAGCCGACAAAGTAGGCGAGAAAGGTATTCGCGAGAAAGGCCGAGACGATGAAAAACACGACGTGCTTGATCAACCGCCGGCCGGAGATTCCTGTCTTGTCGGTTTTGATCTGCTGGTTTCGGCCGCCTTCGATGAAGACCTCGAGGGGGCGATAGACAAACTCCATATAGACCGTCTGTGGGCAGCCCCAACCGCACCAAACGCGGCCCCAGATCGCGGTCACGAGGAAGATCCCGACAAAGATGCTGAAGAGCAGGAGCATCAGCAGGAAGCTGTCGGTGGGCAGGAACGTGGAACCGAAGAGGGTGAACTCACGCCGGGTGATGTCGAAGAGCATCAACGGTTTGCCGTTGAATTTGAGAATGGGGATCAAGCAGAAGCCAAGGATTAGACCCCACGCGGTCAGGAAACGCCCGCGGTAGTAACGACCCTTGGAAAGCTTGGGCCGGATCCGCCGGCGGCTGCCGTCGCGGTTCATGGTCGACAGGATCTGCTCCTGGGCCTCGGGAGCGTTTGAGTTGATTCCCACCCTGACTCCTCGTCTCAGGCGTCGGTTCCGGCGATTTCTTCGGTGGCGGTCGCGACCTCGGTGGCTGCTGCTTCACCCTCGGCGACGGGCTCGGGGGCGAGCCGTTCGACCTGGTCGCCCTGGGGCGCCTTGGCATTGGGTGGGTCGCTGCCGAGAAGACCGCCGACATGGGCGCTCACCGCGAGCAGCTCGGCCGGCCGGAGTTGACGCTCCCAGGCCAGCATCCCCTTGGAGGGGACCCCTTCGCGGACGGTCCGGTAGACATCCATGAGCTGGCCGCCGTGGAGCCAGTGGTCGTCGGCCAGATTGGGGCCGATCCCACCTTCGCCGAACATCCCGTGGCAGGTGGCGCACTTGGCGGTGAAGATCTTCTTGCCGCCGTTCATCATGCTGGGGTCGTCCATGAGATCGACCAGGGTACTCTCGGAGATCTCACCCAAGGCGAGGATCGTCGCCATCTGACGCTCGGTGGCGATCATCATCGCGCGGTCATAGCGGTCGATTGAGAGCAGACCGGGACCGAAGTGGAAGTAGAGGATGTAGAGCGGGGCGAAGATGATGGACGCCCAGAAAATCGCCAGCCACCACCCCGGCAGCGGATTGTCGTACTCCTGGATGCCGTCGTAGCTGTGGTCTAAAAGATGGTCCTGGTCGAGGACATCCGGTTCGCCATCGAGGTTTTCGGTGTTCACGAGAGGCTGCCTCCTTTCGCGATGGGGGTCTCATCGGCGGCGTTGTCGTCCTCGAGTGGAAGCTCGCGAAGGTGTTCATACGAGGGCTTTTTGCGCACCACGAACACCCAGATGACGATGGCCGAGAACGTGATGACGCTGAGGATCAGCCCGATCTCGGCCCACGAGCTGAGACCGGCGGCACTCATGATGTCGGAGAGCTTCATGACGCGTCCTCCGCACCCTTGC
>CBESWV010000212.1:0-7003 GCA_965533305.1 uncultured bacterium
GGGACCTCATCTCTCATCTTCATGAGCAACTCGGCGGTTCCGAGACCGACGGTCATGTGGACATCGTGTCCACAAGCGTGCATCACGCCATCGTTGGTCGATTTCCAGGGAACATCCACCACCTCGGTGATGGGCAACGCATCGATATCCGCTCGCCACGCCACGACCGGGCCGGGCTTCCCACCCTCGAGAACGGCGACCACTCCGTTTCCAGCGAGTCCGGTACGAGGTTCGTACCCCATCGCCTCGAGCCGGCGGATGATCTCAGCCGAGGTAGCGACTTCACGGTTCGAGAGCTCGGGATGGGCGTGGAACCAACGACGAGCTTCGACCATCGATGGATAGAGATCATCGGAGACGGTGTTGATCCGATCCACGGTGGCCGGATCAAGGGCAAGGACGGTCGTCGACAGCAAACAGGCAAGCAGAAACGAGATGGTGTGCTTCATGGGTCCCCCACAGTCCGCTCATCATACCGACTCAACAGAGGGAGCCGCTGCAATCGATGCCGAGACGAATCAGACGAGGACCGCCGCCCTCTTTTCCTGACGACTCCTTGCGTACTCGGCGATGTCGGTCACCGCTTCGATGGCGCGGTCGATGTCCTCTGAGGTGGTGAACGCGCCCACCGAGAACCGCACGGTGCCGTCGATGTCGGAGGTGCCGATGCCCTCGTGGACCTGAGGTGCACAGTGGAGCCCGGTGCGGGTGATGATGTCGTGTTCGACATCGAGCAGTTGTCCCGCCTGGTCGGCCGGGAGACCGTCGATGTTGAAGACAAAGACCGGCAGATGGTTGTGGGACATGTCGGCGCAGTAGAGGGTGATGTCTTCCATGTCCCGGAGCGCTTCATAAAGGCGCGTGGCGTGGACCATCTCCTCGGCATAGAGCGCCTTGACGCCACCCTTGGACGCAATCCAGCGCTGGCCGGCGAGAAGGCCGGCAATCCCCATGGTGTTGAGGGTTCCGAATTCAAAACGCCAGGGATAGTCGAGCGGCTGGGTCTTGAGCGCGCTTTTGACTCCGGTGCCGCCCGACCGACAGGGCATGAGGTCGACATGTTCGGCCATGTACATGCCGCCGGTCCCGGTGGGTCCGAAGAGAGATTTATGGCCTGTGAAGCAAAGCACATCGATCTTCATCTCAGCGACATCGATATCGATAAGACCGGCAGTCTGTGCCGCGTCCACCGCGAAGAGAACGCCATGACGGCGACAGATTTCGCCCACCGCAGCCACCGGCTGAATGGTGCCGATGACATTGGATCCGTGATTCATCACCACGAGCTTCGTGTTGGGTCGGATCTTCGCTTCGATATCGGCGGGATCAATGAACCCATCCCGATCGAATTTGACAAAATCGACATCGACGCCCTGAGCCTTGTACTGATACATGGGCCGCAGGACCGAGTTGTGCTCGAGACAGGTGGTGATGGCGTGATCGCCGGGCTTCAGCACGCTTCCGATGAGCAGATTGAGCGCATCGGTGACATTGAGCGAGAAAACCAGGCGGTTGCGATCGGTCCCACCAAAGAAATCGGTCAGCGCCTGGCGGGATTCGAGCAGGGTGTCTTCGGCCTCGAGGGCGAGATCGAAGCCGGTTCTTCCCGGGTTGACCCCGCGAGTTGCGTAGAAGTCGCACATGAACCGGATGACTTCGGCAGGCTTGGGAAAGGTGGTAGCGGCGTTGTCCAGATAGACGAATTCACTCATGTCATACCTCGGTAATGGGAATCTCGATGTTGTCCGCCTCGGCAAGAGCTCTGCGGATGCGTTCATACGACGACGTGACCTGTTGCTCGGCACACGACGCGGCGGCCGCGACGTCTCGCCGTCTCATGTGTTGAACGAGATGCTCGTGCTCGTCTCGCATCTCGCCGCCGAAGTCGCCAAGATCGAGACCGAGAAAAAAGAATCGCTGCATCGATACCAGAAGGTCTCTCAGCACAGCGAAGAGGCGGTCATTCCGTGACAGCGAGGCCACCTCGAGGTGAAATCCGAGGTTCTTGTCGAGGAAATCGACATATGAAGCCCAGTCGGAGTAGGTGTACTCGATGGCGGCGAGATCGGAGAGCCGTTCGAGTTCGTCATCGGTGGCGCGAGTGGTCGCCAGGGCCACGGCGCGGGTTTCGATGGCGGTTCGAAGCTCGAAACTGTCCGAGATCTCCTTGGGCGAAATCGGACTCACGAAGTAACCCTTGTATGGGATGGCGGTGAGCAGGCCTTCCTGCTGGAGCCGACGACAGGCCTCACGCACCGGCACCCTGCTGGTCCCATAGGTATCAGCCAAGGCCTGCTCGGCGAGAGCGGCCCCCGGTCGGTGACTCAGAGTGATGATGTCGCGCTTGAGGGAACGGTAGACCCCCTCGGCGGCGGTTCGACGCGGCGGGGCGGAAGTAAGGCGCGGATCGGCCATGCCAGGATTGTATACAATTTGTATACAACGTCAAGTCTCATGATCCATCGCGAGCGTTACCGCCGATTCCAGCCATCATCAGCCGAACGCAACCCCGCGGATCTTGCAGATAGGGGCGGATCATCGTAAGCTGTCATTCGGGCGCTACGAAGCGCGCGGCCGAAACCCACATGGGAAGTCGCCGGCGCCCGGATCAACGCTCGACGACGACTGCTCTTGCAAAGGCGAGCCTCGTCTCGCGAGCGTGAATAGTCACAGTATTCACGAACCCTGTGGCGCGGACCTCGGCTCAAAACTGTGTGGAGCCGTTGCCGATTTCCCCTGGTATACGAGGGAAGGTATGACTGAAAACAACGAAGAAAAGAAGAAATCGCAGAACCAAAACCCACGACGCCGACGGCGGCGTCCCCGCCGTCGTGGAGGGCCCAAGGGTCCGGTGATTCCAGTCCATGGCTACCTCCTGGTCCGCGAAAAGGGGAGCCCGATGCTGGTGAGCGCCAAGAATAGTTTCGTGGCGGCCAACAGCGATCCGTTGGTTCCAGCGGAATTGGTCAACAAATGGCACTTGGAAACCGGGTTGCGAATTGAAGCCAAGGCCCGCGGCAACGACCGCCCGAGGGTCTTCGAAGTCGACACCATCGAGGGGATGCCACCCGAGGAGTATCGGGCCAAGGCGCTCCCGTTCCAGGAGTTGATCAGCATCGACCCCCTGGAGCGGTTCAATCTCGAAACCGATCCGGATGTCGTCGAACCGAGGGTGACCGAGCTCATTGCGCCCCTCGGCATGGGACAGCGGTGTCTCATCGTTTCGCCGCCCAAGGCCGGCAAGACGACGCTCTTACAGCAGATGGCCCAAGCCATCGCAGCGAACCACCCGAACACCACGATATTCGTTCTCTTAGTCGATGAACGTCCGGAAGAGGTCACCGACTGGAAACGAAGCATCGCCCGCGGAGAGGTCTTCGCTTCATCATCGGATCAGAGTCTGGAATCCCACATCAACGTCTCGGAGATGGTCTTCGAGCGCGCCCGCCGCCTCGTGGAAATGGGCGAAAACGTTGTTATCTTCATGGACTCGCTGACCCGGATGTCTCGCGCCTTTAACAACTCCCAGAAGGGCTCCGGCAGAATCATGTCCGGCGGCATCGATTCCCGCACCATGGAGAAGCCGCGACGTTTCTTTGGTTCGGCGCGAAACATCGAGGACGGCGGCAGCCTGACCGTGGTCGCCACTTGCCTCGTCGACACCGGTTCCCGAATGGATGAGGTGATCTTTCAAGAGTTCAAGGGCACCGGCAACATGGAGATCTTGCTCGATCGCCGGCTCTTCGAAAAGCGGATCTTCCCGACGATCAACATTCCCCAGTCGGGCACCCGGAAAGAGGAAAAACTCTATTCGAAAGAGCAGATCGAGAAGCTCTACCTCATGCGGCGCGCCCTTTCGTCGTTGTCACCGGAGGCGGCGATGGAGCTCCTGCTGCAAAAGGTGAGAGAATTCTCGTCCAACGATCTCTTCCTCCAGTCACTGCAACTCAAGTAGACGCTCCGAATTCTAACCGTGAATACTTGTTTCGAGAACCAATCTCATTGATAATGAGCGAGTGTCTATGATCACCACCACCGATCTTCGGCTCATCGATCCTTTGTTGACGCCGGTGGCCGACAAGGTGCTCGCCGGTGAGCGCCTCGACCGCGATGACGGTATCGTCGTCGCCACCACGGATGATCTCCTCGGTGTCGGGCGCCTCGCCAACATCGTCCGCGAACGACTCCACGGCGATCGCACCTACTACAACATCAACCGCCACCTCAACCCGACGAATGTCTGCGTCGCCTCGTGCAAACTCTGCGCGTTCTACGTGCCGTGGCGTGACCGCGAGAAGGGCTGGACCTATTCGGTCGAACAGGCGGTCGAGATCGCCGCCAAGGATGTTGACGAGACGGTTTCTGAACTCCACATCGTCGGTGGCCTCCATCCCAAACTGAGGGTGGAGTACTACGAGGAGCTGTTCAAGGCCCTCAAACTGCGTTTCCCCTGGGTCCACCTCAAGGCCCTGACCATGACCGAGCTCGACTTCATCGCCACCGCATCAAGAATGGAGCTCGGCGAGCTGATTTCACGCCTCAGAAATGCCGGCCTCGACTCGTGCCCCGGAGGGGGCGCCGAGATCTTTGCGGAACACGTGCGCAATCAGATCTGCGACCACAAGACCGATGGCCGCCGATGGCTCGAGATCGCCCGCGAGGTGCATCTGGCCGGTATTCGATCCAACTGCACCATGCTTTACGGCCATGTCGAGACAGCTGAGGACCGCATCGATCATCTCTTGGCCCTGCGGGAACTCCAGGACGAGACGGGCGGGTTCCAGTGCATGATTCCGCTCGCCTTCCACCCCGAGAACACCGAACTCGACCATCTTTCGTCCACCGGTGGCCGGCTCGATGTCCAGACCATCGCCACAACACGTCTGGTGCTCGACAATGTGCCCCACCTCAAGGCCTATTGGATCATGCTCGGTGAGAAGATCGCTCAGGTCGCGCTCCACTTCGGCGCCAACGACCTCGATGGAACGGTGGTCGACGAGCGGATCACCTACGCCGCCGGAGGAACCGCCGGAGTCGGTCTCGATCGGCGACGGCTCGAGTATCTGATCCGCGAGGCCGGACGAACACCGGTCCTGCGCGATACCCTCTACCGCCCGCTCGACTCCTCGTTTGCCGCCCCGGCTTCATCGGTCGCAGCCGGCGCATCGGTCTCCTGAGCCTCATCCTCTCGAGCATCGACCGTCCATCCCATCGCAGACTGGACCCGAGCGAGGAGAACCGACCGTTCCTCCATTGCGGCCAACTCCGGTGAGAGCCGGACCGCGGTCACCAGCAGCATCGCCAGAACCGCAGCCGCAGCCGCGCCGGCCAAGGCCGCACCAAGGAAACGGTTGACGCAACCAAGCTTGAGGGCCTCGAGGGTCTTTTCCATACCCCACCCGGCTAGCAGACACAGGAGCGCGACGACGACCAACGGAAGCAGATACGCCAGAATGAGGGTGAGCCACTCGCTGTTGACCAGCCCGGTCAGGGAGACCGCGAGGTCGGGGCCCACAACCACCGACAACCAAATCCCCAGGGCGACACCCCCGAGCCCGAAGACGATGCGTATCGCTCCCTTGAAGAACCCGCCGAGGGTGATGCCGGCCCAGACGATGACCAGCACGATGTCGAGGATTGTCATGCCAGCAGACGAACCGTGAGCTGGAGAAAGTCGGCCTCCGTGACGATCCCGATCAGGTTTCCGCTGTCATCGACCACCGGCAGGCAACCCCACTTGTTGTCAAGGAGGGTGCGAGCAGCGTCGGCGACCTGCTCATCCGGTCCCACGGTGACCACGTCTCGATGCATGGCCTCAACCACGGGAACCGTGACGAAGATCCGGCGCTGTTCCGTCGGTTCGACCTCGGCAAAGATCGAGAACGACGCCGCTAACAGATCCCGATGCGTGACCAGTCCGACGAGCTTCCGATCCCGGAGCACCGGCAGATGTCGGATACGACCAAGATCCATGCACCGTTTGGCGTGGGCAAGGGTCTCGTCCTCGAGCAAGGTGATCACATCGGTCGACATGATGTCGGCCACCCTCATCTCGTCATTGGACATTGGGACCTCCACTACGAGTGTAGCGCAAAGGTGCTGGATGCCGGTCAGCAGCATCGGCGCGTCCGTCCCATCGCAAACCACAGATCACACAAAACCGCGAGAGCGCCATCAATTGACCGCTGTTGCGGGTGGGCGATCCCCTCAGATGTAGAGGCCGCCTGAGACGTTGATCACGACGCCGGTGATATACGAGGCCTTGGGACCGGCGAGAAAGGTCACCGCATCCGCGACGTCCCCGGGCGTACCCAAACGGGGAATGGCGACGGTCTTCATCAAGGCGGCGCGTTGGTCATCGGTCAGCGCATCGGTCATGGCCGTCTGGATATAACCTGGCGCAACCGCGTTGACCGTAACGTTGCGGGGCCCGAGTTCCCGGGCAAGGGACTTGGTGAATCCGATCAGTCCGGCCTTGGACGCCGAGTAGTTTGTCTGACCCGCATTGCCCATGAGTCCGACCACCGAGGCGATGTTGACGATGCGTCCGCTCTTTTGCCGCATCATGATCTTGGCCGTTGGTTGCGTCACCTTGAAGGCGCCGTCGAGGTTGATCCCGAGGACAAGGTCCCAGTCTTCGGGCTTCATCCGCACCAGGAGCTGATCGCGGGTGATCCCGGCGTTGTTGACCAGAATGTCGAGGTGGCCGTGATCCGAATGGATGCCCTTGATCGCGGCGGCCGCGGCCGCCGCATCGGTGACGTCCATGGGCCGCCCCTCGGCGGAGCCGCCGGTGGCTTCAATCTCGGCGACGATCTCGGTGGTGTCAAGGACATCGGCGCAGACCACATGCGCCCCGTCACCGGCCATCTTGCGGGCGATCTCCGCGCCGATCCCTCTCGCACCACCGGTGATGACTGCTACCTGACCGTCAAAATCGCCCATTAGATCCTCCTCGTGCTGTTGAAGCGCACCTTTTTACCACAGAGACACGGAGACACAG
>CBESWV010000213.1:0-6937 GCA_965533305.1 uncultured bacterium
TCCGGTCTTCCTTCGCGGGAGTAGAGCTGCTGCGATGTCAATTCAAAATTAAGAATTCAAAATTAAGAATTCGATCCATGTTCCGCCTCGTCGGTCGGTTCTTCGGTGTTGCATTCCCGGCCACCGGCCGGGGGGTTTGGTACGGCTCACGTGCCGACCCCGAGTTTGGGCAGGATGACGTACTGCAACGCCAGCCAGACCACGAGAAAGCCGCCGATCAAGAGGAAGTCATTCATGGTTTTTGATCTCACTTTGTCGCGAAAATAGTTCATCATTCAATATCTAATATGCACTCTTGGAGAAGTCGTTACGCGACTTCCTCCACTCCCCACTGGATCATCCTCATCTTCTTGTCCGATGCGTCACAGAAGGAACAGATGGTCTCCTTGAGACCGGCGGCCTGATCGTCCTCGACCACGGTGAAGAAGATGGATGAAGTTTCGGGGTGGGCGCTCGAACCCATCCGGACGCCCGATGCGCCGATGCCGTGAGTGCCTGGAATCTCGGTGTAGCCGGAGATGCCCTTGCGCTGGAGCAGCACCTCGAGCTCCTCGCGGCAATGGCTCTCGACGATGATCATCAGTAGCTTCATGTGTCCTCCGAAGATAATGGGCTTGAATTCTCAGTTCTTAATTCTCAATTTTGAATGACATCGCACCGGACTCCTTTCGCAAGGGTGGGCCGGGTGCAGCGCAATTCAAAATTCAAAATTAAGAATTCCGTGTGACGTCTAACCTTCCTTCAGCCCCATCTTCTTGAAGATCGCCATGGCCGGGCACCACTTTGTGAAGGCCGACTGGAGCAGGTTGACACCGACAAAGGCGGTCAGAAGGTACCAGTAGGGGTTCTCGAGAAAGTAACCGAGTCCGAGGGAAAGCAGGGTCACGAATCCGGCCATTGCTCTGAGGGCTTCATTGACAGTCATGTGCGTTCTCCATTTTTCTTTTTTTCTTTTTCCGGGTTCGCTTTCGAATCGGTGATTCGAAATGGGACCCGAAAAAAGAAGGTCAGTCGATCTCCACGACGTTTTCGACGCCGACGGATTTCAGATACATGTAGTAGAGCACCGGTATGACCCCCACGGTGAGAGCCGTCGAGACGACGATGCCGGAGATCATGGCCAGGGCGAGACCCTGGAAGATGGGATCCGACAACATGAACGAGGCGCCGACGATGGTCGAGAGCTGGGTCAGGAGGATGGGCAGCAGCCGCACCCCGCCCGCCTTGACCACCGCTTCCTCGAGCGGTTCACCGGCCCTGAGCTCTAGGTTGATGAAGTCAACCAGCAGGATCGAGTTGCGGACGATGATGCCCGCGAGTGCGATAAAGCCGATCATGGAGGTCGCGGTGAAGAAGACGTGGAAGATCCCGTGCGCCGGCAGGATGCCGACCAGGGTCAGTGGAATCGGGATCATGATGATCACCGGTGTGATGAATGACTTGAACCATCCAACCATCAGGACATAGATCAGCACCATCACGACCGCAAAGGCGATCCCCATGTCACGGAAGACCTCATAGGTGATGTGCCACTCGCCGTCCCACTTCATGATGTAGCGGGTCGAGTCCTCGGGCATGGAGGTGGCGATGATTTCAAGTTTCTCACCGAGTGGGGTGATGATCTCGGAAAGGCGCTTTTCGAGTTCGAGGATGGCGTAGACCGGCGCTTCGAAGCGGCCGGCGACATCGCCGTAGACATAGGTCACGGGCTGCAGGTTCTTGTGGTAGCGGCTGCGTTCGCGCTCGCCGTCGACCACCCTCACCAGTTCCGACAACGGCACCATCCCGCCGTCGCCGCCGTGCACCGAGAGCTGGAGCAGGTCGTCGATGTGGGAGCGTTGGGCTCGATCGAGGCGCAACCGGATCGGCACCGGATCTCGGCTTGTGGGATCGTGGATGAGCCCGGCGTCGGCGCCTGAGAGGGCGATCCGGACGGTGCGCACGACCTGCTCGACGGTGATCCCGGCCCGGATGGCCTTCTCGCGGTCGACGAGGACGTCGAGCCGCGGCCCGGCGGCCTCGACCTCCCAATCGACATCGACCACGCCATCGGTGGTGGCGAAGATCTCACGCACCTTGTCGGCGACCTCGAGCCGGCCCTCCATCGTGGGTCCGTAGATCTCGGCCACGAGGGTGGACATCACCGGGGGACCGGGCGGGATCTCGGCGACCTTGAAAGTCACGCCGAGGGGCTCGGCCACCGGCACCAGCATGTCGCGGACCTTTTTGGCGAGATCGTGCGATTGTAGATCGCGTTTCTCTTTGTGGACAAAATTGACCTGGATATCGGCGACGTTGGCGCCGGAGCGGAGGAAGTAGTGCCGGACAAGGCCGTTGAAGTTGAACGGCGCCGATGTGCCGACATAGACCTGGTAGTCGGTGACTTCAGGCATGGTGCGGAAGACACCGGCAAGCTCCCGAGCCGCGGCGTTGGTCTGCTCCAGGGTGAAGCCCTCGGGCGCGTCGATGACGACCTGAACCTCCGATTTGTTGTCGTGGGGCAGCATCTTGACGGTGGTGAAACCCACCCCAACCGTGGCCATGGCGCCGACAAGCAGCAGGGCTACCCCGGCCAGGAAGAAATAGCGCAGCGCCGCCGATCGGATCAACGGCTGCATGAGCTTGTGGTAGATCCGTGACAGGAAGCTGTCCTCGACGGTCTGGTGATCCTCATGCGAACCCTTGTCGTTCGACGCCTCCTTCTTGAAGAGCCGGTAGGCGAGCCAGGGCGAGATGGTGAAGGCGACGCCGAGCGAGAAGAGCATCGCAGCCGAGGCGTTGATGGGGATCGGGCGCATGTACGGGCCCATGAGCCCGCGGACAAACGCCAGGGGCATGAGCGCTGAAATGATGGCGAAGGTGGCGAGAATGGTTGGGTTGCCGACTTCGTCGACGGCGTAGATCGTCGCCTGTTTTGGCTTTCCCCAGCGGAGTTTGATGTGGCGGTGGATGTTCTCGACCACGACGATGGCGTCGTCCACCAGGATCCCGATGGAGAAGACCAGGGCGAAGAGGCTCACCCGGTTGAGGGTGTAGCCGAAGAAGTACGAAGCGGCCAGGGTCAGGGCCAGGGTCACCGGGATGACGACCGCGACCACGATGGCCTCACGCCGTGACAGCGTGATCCACATGAGCAGGATCACCGCGAGGGTCGCCGACCACAGGTGCGTCAGCAGTTCGTCGGATTTCTCCTTGGCGGTGGCGCCGTAGTCGCGGGTTTTCAGAATCTCGATGTCCGATGGGATGACCCGGCCCTCGAGACGGGCGAGGACGCGATCAATGTCGGTGACCATGTCGACGGCGTTGGTGCCGGGCTTCTTGGCCACCGAGAGGGTGACGGCGGGGAGATCCATGCCGGCTCGCTCGAGGCCCTTCTCGGGTGCGCCCGGACCGGAGCCGAGCCAGACATAGGAGTCGGGCTCCTCGGGGCCGTCCATGATCTCGGCGACATCCTTGAGATAGACCGGGCGGCCGCCCGAGGCGCTCACGACGACGTTGCCGACATCGTCGGCATCGGCGAGGAATTCACCGACATCGACCAGAACCTCGGTGTTGGCGATGGCGGTCGATCCCGCCGGAAGACGCCAGTTGACGCTCTGAAGGGCCTGGTGGGCCTGGAGGAGGGACACGTTGAACGACGCCAGCCGTTCGCGGTCGAAGTCCACCCGGACCACCCGGCGCTGGCCACCGATGACCCAAACCTGAGCGACCCGTGGGTGCTTGGTGATCTCGACCTTGAGTTCGTCAGCCACCCGCCGAAGCTCGGTGGAGGTGGCGTTGGAGCCCCACAGCGTGTAGGCGACAACGGGGACGTCGTCGATGGTGCGCGGTTTGACCACGGGCGCGATGAGACCTTCCGGGAGCTCGTCCATCACCGATGCGATCTTGGTGTGGACCCGGACCGCGGCCTGATCGGGGTCGGTCCCCACGAGGAAGCGGACGACGATGAATCCACCCGATGGCCGCGAGATCGAGTAGATGTACTCGACGTTCTCGATCTCGTAGAGCAGCTTCTCCAGCGGCGTGATGACGCGGTGCTCGACTTCTTCGGCGGTGGCGCCGGGGAAGCCGACCATGACGTCGATCATGGGCACCTTGATCTGAGGCTCCTCCTCCGACGGGGTGACGAGGAGGGCGAAGCCCCCGAGGAGCAGCGAGGCGACGATGATGAGCGGTGTCAGCTTGGATTCGAGGAAGGCGCGGCCGATGCGGCCGGCAAGGCCGAGCTTACGCCGCGTCATCTTGAGACGCAGCGCATCGCGACGCGCCTGCTCGAGCTCCCGGGCAGAGGGTTTTTCCCCCTTTGCAGCGTGAGTGTCGCGGGTGTCCTCGGTCATCGCACCACCTCCAGCGGGGTGCTGTCGGCGACCGGCGCCTTGAGGTCGATGGCGACCTGGTCGCCGGCTTCGAGACCGGAAAGGACCTCGACTCGTCCGTCGCCGAGATCGATCCCGGTGGTGACCGCGCGGGTGCGGGCGGTGCCGTCGTCGGCGCGGACCACGACGAGTTCGAGACCACCGCGGCGATGGACCGCTGCGGCCGGTACGAGGAGGCGCTCGCCGGCGTCACCGGGGATGGCAGCCCGGCCGCTGAGACCAGTTGCAACGTGGAGTTCCCCGAGATGGGCCTTGACCGTGAAGGTGTGGGTGGACGAATTGGCGGAGGGCTCGATTTCGCGAACCGTACCGGTCACGACACCGAGATCGGGCCGTGTGTCGAGGCGGACGGCGATCTCGTCGCCAATGGCGAGGCGCTGGATGTCGGTCTCGCGCACATCGAGCCAGATCTGCTGGCCCTCACGCGACTCGACCTGGACCAGCGGCCGGCCGGGCGCTGCGAGATCACCCACTTCGACCATCGTCTTGACCACGCGCGCGGCAAAGGGCGCCTTGACGACGGACTCAGAAGCGACCGAAGAGGCGGCGCGGACCGCTCCGTCGGCCTGTTCAACGGCTCCCTGAGCCTGTTCGTACTGCATCCGGGCCATATCGAGCTCGAGCTCGGATGCGGCTTTTTCGGCAAAAAGCGCCTGGTATCGCTGGAAGTTGCGCTCGGCGAGGGCGAGACCGGCCCTGGCCTGGGCGAGGGCGCCGGTGGCCTGGGCAAGCTGAGCGTCACTGGTCTCGGGCTGGATCTCGATGAGAGTCTGACCCTTGGCGACGGTGGCGCCGGCGCGGACCTTGACCGCCACAACCGGGCCCATCACACGGCTCGAAATCGAGGCCTGGCGGACCGGATGGACCGTGCCCCGAACTTCGATGGTGTTGGCGTCGGAGGCGTTCTCCACCGAAGCCAGAGTGACCGAGACCGGAGCGAGATCGGCTTCGGCGAGTTCGGCTTCGTGCGAGCCGCACGCCATGGTGGTGACGGTGGCGACAACAAGGGCGACGAGGGCGAAGAGATGGGGGTTGCGGGTTTTCATCGGGACTCCTCCATGCTGGGAATCAGGGTCGTACCGGAGACGAATTGGAGACGCGTGGTGCTGAGCAGAACGTCGTACCGGGCCACCAACTCGCGGGTCTCGGCTTCGCGGAGCGCGGTTTCGGTGTCGAGGACATCGACCATTTTTTCGAGACCCTGCTTGAAGCGGTGTTCGCGGACGCGTAGGGCCTCGTTGGCGGCGGCGAGTACGCTCTGAGCCGTGGAGTGACGGTTGCGGGCGGTCTCGAG
Source organism: uncultured bacterium (assembly GCA_965533305.1). Classification (GTDB taxonomy): domain Bacteria; phylum Acidobacteriota; class Thermoanaerobaculia; order Thermoanaerobaculales; family Sulfomarinibacteraceae; genus JAHECW01. Next base: position 5,671 of record CBESWV010000213.1, read on the forward strand.
ATCCTGCCACGCCTGACGAACCTCGAGTCGGACGCCTTCCTCGAATCGACGAATATCAGCCTCGAAGGACACCGTGTCGTGCTCGGCGGCCTTTCGTGCTTTTGAGTCGGCTATGCCGCCGAGGAGGTTGATCTTGGCAACGGCCATGATGGTTCCCGAATGGCCGTTGGAACCAAAGATGGTGTCGTCGTAGAGACCGTATCGGCCGACAACAGCCACTTCCGGGAGATAGCCGGATCTGGCGGCCTTGGTCTCGAGGCGGCCGGCTGCAAGCTGCTGTCGGGCGGCGGCGAGATCGTGTCGTCGATCGACGGCCGCATCGGCCCACTCATCGAGTTCACCGGAGATCGCCGGGGGCGGTGGAATCGGCGCCAATTGGCGGGGTGTCGCCTGATCAGCGCCCATGTGGAAGTTGAGTGCGGCCTCGGCGAGTTGGGCGCCATTCTTCGCCTGTTGGAGCAGGTCATCCATCTCGGAGAGATAAACCATGGCGTCGAGGACATCGGCCGTGAGGATGATGCCCTGCGCTGCGTAGGCCTCGGCGAGCTTGACGTGCTCGGCCGTGGTGGTCCGCGCCTTGCCCAGGAGCTCGAGGTTCTCCCGCGCTTTGGCCAGATTCACAAAGGCGGTGGTGGTGTCGAAGGCCACCAGCTCGCTCGTATGGCGCCAGGTTTCGTGCCCGGCGCCGGCCATGGTCTCGGCCTGTTCGACGCGGGCGCCGATCTTGCCGCCGGTGTAGATGGGCAGAGTCAGATCGAGGGTCGTCATCCAGGTCGAGATCGCCGCCGGATTGTTGGGATCGGAGGAAAAGAACTCGTCGAAATCAAAACGTCCCTGGTTGAGGGTCAGGGCAAAGACCTCGGCAGGGTTGTTTGAGTAGTTAAAGGTTTCGGCGAGATCCAGACGGCCCCAACGGTGGCCCTTGGCCTGTTTCGCCCGCGAATCTCCTGCCTCTGAACGCGCGGCTGCTGCCTGGACGGCCGGGTTGGAGACCAGGGCGGACTCGACGGCGTTTTCGACCGTGAGTACCTGAGCGGCCAGGCCGCCACCGGTTGTGAGAGTGATCAGCAAGCTGAGCGGAATCCATCGCATGGAGCAGCTCCTCCTTCGCTATATAACTATTTAAGAATATATAAATATATTTAAACTGTCAACCCTTACAAAGACGGTTGATTGACATGATATGAGGATAGACCGTGGAGATCTAAGTGTCTATCGATGTTGAGTTTGATCAAGTGTGAGTTTCATTCGGGATACTCGATGAAGG
>CBESWV010000214.1:0-6921 GCA_965533305.1 uncultured bacterium
TAACGAATCCGACGAAAATCAGCCTCAAACGACCCTCCGAAATCCATCCACCCTCAATTCCCTACACGCTCCTAGTTCTCGTCCGAAAACAGCGCTTTTTGGCAATCTCGGCGTTAGATTGCGGATTTCCTTGTGCGGCGTACAGGAGTACGCCTCCGCGCAAATCATTATCTTCCTTGACCTTGCACAAAATCCCCTCGTTTCCAAATTGAGAACTGCGCAGTTCCCATTCGGTTTCCGAATGGGAACGGGCTAAGATCGATTGGGTGAACGAAACGACTGTTCCAAGCGATCCGGAGATCATCATCGAGGCGCCCGTCGCGGGTCTCGGAGACGAGGTTGAGAGTCGGCTCAGCGCCGAACTCGCCTCGTGTCCCGATGTCGCCTTTGCCCATCTCGCCCAGGTCACCGTGGTGGGTCTGCAGACGACTCCGCAGCTCAGTCTCTTTGTCTGGCTGGTCCCCGAGGCCGTGGGTTCCCTTCGCGCCGCGCTGAACCTCGTCTCCGAGGCGGTGGCGAGGGCGCTGCCCGGGGAACTGTTCCTGGACGTATTGATCCTCAACTCGGTGCCGGAACTCCTCTCCGAGGTCGAGAATGCCGACTGCCTCCTCGTCGAGCGTGATGCGGATGAGCGGAGTCGAGCCCTCGCTGCAGCGGATCGGCCGCCGGACCCGGAGCCGATCGAATCACGACGAAGATTCTGGCCCTTCTAGCACCTCGTGATCTCCCATGTCGGGGATCTCCGGCGGGCCGTGTCGGTTCGCTGAGAATCGGACGTGCGGGTGTTACCATGAATCACGGTCGGTCCCGGGTGTCCACCCCATGCGCCGGCGGCAGGATTTGGTGAACGCCACAGGGAGGCGAGATGGATATCGAACGAATGGAGCAGGGCGAAGTCACGATCGTGGTCGTCCGTGGCGTGATCAAGCTCGGTGAATCGGCAAAGACCTTTTCACGGTTTCTCGGTGAGGTTCTTGCAGAAGGCTCCAACCCTGTGTTGATCGATCTCGAGGGCATCGATCACGTGGACTCGACGGGACTCGGGGAACTCGTCGGCTATCTCCAGAGATTTGAGGAGCAGGGGCGTCGCTTGGCGTTCATCAATCCCGCCAGGCGTCTTCGAAAGCTCTTTGAACTGACTCGCCTCGACGAGGTGGTTCCCATCTATGACGATCGCGCCCGGGCCATCTCCGAATTGACCTGATCATCTCGGCGAGCGGCCGCAGTCGACAGCTGACGAGAAGTCCGGATTACTTCAGCGGTATCTCGTGTCTCCATCCGAACGGATCATCGTCGCTGCCGGTCTGGATGCCGACCAACGCGTCGTAGAGCTGCTGCCACCGCTCGTCGAATTTAAAGGTCCATTCGCGGTCGCCGTCCGCGATTCGCGAAATCCACGAAATCACCGCCGCGGTCCCGCAACATGCCGCAGACTCCATCTCGCTGAGCTCGTCGAGGGCGATCTTGCGCGCTTCGGTGGTCCAACCAAAGGTCTTCGAGGCGATCTCGAGGATCGAGAGTCGAGTGACCGAGGGAAGAACACTGGTTGAGTCGGGGGTGATGAGCTTGCCGTCACGGAATCCCAGGAAGTTGGCGGCGCCGATCTCCTCGATATATCGGTGTTCGCGCGGATCGAGGTACAGGGCCTCTGCGAAACCGCGGTCCTTCGCCTCCTGCCCCGGTGTGAAAGAGCAGGCGTAGTTGCCGCCGGTCTTGACGTGCCCTGATCCTTGAGGTGCAGCGCGGTCGAGCCGGCTGACCAAGAACGCCTTGCCCTGATCGGGTCCGAATCCACCCTTGAAATACGGACCAACCGGTGTGACGAAGATCCTGAAGACATACGACCGCGCCGGACGGACCCCGACGTTGTCGCCGATCCCGAGATAAAACGGCCGAACATAGAGAGCCGCGCCGCTGCCGTGCGGTGGGATGTAGGGGTAATTGGCGGCCGCAACCTCCTCGATACCGCGGACAAAGAGCTCTTCCGGAACCTCCGGGCCGCAGAGATACCGGGCCCCGGAATTGAGCCGTCGAGCGTTGTCGTAGGGACGAAACGCATAGATGCGACCGTCGGCGCCGCTTTGGACCTTCATCCCCTCAAAGAGCTGTTGTCCGTAGTGGAGGCACTGGCTACCCTCCGGGATGGTCATGTTGGGGTCGTCGATGAGGCCGCGAACCCTCCAAACGCCGTGCTGGTACACCGCTTCGAAACGATACGGGCACGGTGTGTAATCGAAGCCCAGGTTGGCAAAATCGAAGTTGACCTTGTTGCTGTCCCCAGGAAAGTAGTACCTCGGCAGGCTCATAAGCCCCTCCGTTTCGTTGTCTCGTTCGGTGAGGTCACTCGGATCCGCATCTGCCGTCGCGACACTGCGAATCGACGAAACCCCCGGCAGTATAGCCGGTCCTCCGCCAACCGTCATGAGCTCGAACGAAACCCCGGACCGATGTCACCGTAGAGTAAGAGATGTCGCCTTGAGTGATCGGCGTGTCCTCTCTAGAGAACGGGTCAACGCCGGATGTCTCTTGTGAGCCAGCAGTGGATGGTATGACTCGGGTGTGTCGGTTGGCATCTTGATTGCATTTCTGATCGCAATAGTCGAGGAGGAAAGGGGACGCCATGTACTCGTTCGAACTGAAGAAGATCTCGACCCTTGGTCTCGTAGTGGCGGCCGTTGTCGGTTTCGTCGGTTGCTCGTCCACAACAACGACCGAGGATCCCGGGATCGATCGCGTCGGTAAGTACATTGTCATGAACAAGGGATCTCAGGCAGAGGTGGCCATCGGTTATCGCTATGCCCAGCGATCGCTGGGATCCGAGTGGCTGGTGCTCGAGGTGGCAATGACATCACCCCCGAACCAGACCGCCGTGATGAGACGCGAGAAGATCTCGGTGACAACGCCGGGCGGGGAAACGGTTCTCCTCGCCACCCAGCGCGAATTCAACGAAGCCTATGGCACCCTCCAGTCGATGTTGCAGGCGGCCGATGTGGCGCGCGATCCGATGAACTACTGGCCGCCCCGAAAGTCCATCTGTGAGATCCGTTTCTTCAGGGAGCCCGGGACCAGCGTCTCGTTCGACGAGGTCACGGTGAATGATTTTCGGGCCTGCGAGGGTAGATTCCTGTTCGATATCCCGGGCGGTGTTCAGCCGGGTCGGTACGTCCTCACCATGGATCTCGACGAGAGCACGGTCGTGATCCCAATCACCTTTACGGAGTAGCCGGTTTTTTGGAAATGCGCAGGGGCCCCCATCCGGGCCCCTTTTTTTCATTCCTGCTAGGGGAACACGCCGAGTTCGCGGTACGAAACTGCGACCTTGTCGATGGCAGCGATCATCGAAGCGGTTCGGAGATCGACATCCTCGCCCTTGGCCATCTTGATATTCCGGACCTCATGGTACGCCTCGATCATGGTCTCCTCCAAACCCGAGTTGACGAGGTCGATCTCGTCGGGGCCCTTGGCGATCTCTGCGATCTCGCGGTCGGAGAAGATCCGGTCGGTGGAGTTTTCGATGGCCGTCAACAGCTGCCGGCTCGAACTCTCGACAAAACGCTTTTCCATCCGGCCGAAGCGCACGTGCTGGAGGTTCTTCAACCACTCGAAGTACGACACCGTGACACCGCCGGCGTTGATGAACGCATCGGGGATGATCAACGTGCCTCGTTCGAAGAGGGATCTCGATGCATCCGAGCTGATGGGCCCGTTGGCCGCTTCGGCGATGATCTTGGCCTTGATCCGGGGGGCATTGTCCATGGTGATGGCGTTTTCGAGAGCGGCCGGAATCAGGATGTCGCAGTCGATCTCGAGTCCTTCGTCGCGGGTGGGGAGGTCTTCAGCGCCGGGGAAGCCGAGGATTGAACCGGTCTCTTTGCGATGGGCCATCAGGGACTCGACATCGATACCGGAGGGCTTGGAGATCGATCCTTCGTATTCCACGACACCGACGATCACCGCGCCGCCGTCCTCCTGCATGAACTTGGCGGCGTGGTAGCCCACGTTGCCCAAGCCCTGAACCACGACTCTCTTACCCTCGAGACCCGGGCTCAATCCGAGGGCCCGCATGTCCTCAGCTATGATGCTCGCTTCGCGCAGACCGAAGTAGACGCCGCGGCCGGTGGCCTCGGTTCGGCCGCGGATCCCGCCCTGACCCACCGGTTTCGCAGTGACGCAGCCCAATCCGTCGATCTCTTGCGGGTTGAGGGTCATGTAGGTGTCGGCAATCCATGCCATCTCGCGTCCGCTGGTGGCAAAATCCGGCGCCGGGACATCAAGGCCGGGACCGATGAAGTTCTTCTTGTTGAGCTCATAGGTGTATCTGCGGGTGATCCGTTCGAGTTCACCGACTGAGTACTCATGGGCCGAGATCTTGACACCGCCCTTGGCACCGCCAAAAGGTACATTGACGATGGCGCATTTGTAGGTCATGAGGGCCGATAGCGCCATGACCTCGTCTTCGTTGACGTTGGCGGCGTAGCGGATGCCGCCCTTGGTGGGCAATTTGTGCTGGCTGTGCTCGGCGCGCCACGCATGGATGACCTTGAGCGAACTGTCGTCGCGGATCAAGGGAAAGGTGAAATGAATCACGCTGTTGACGCTCTTGATCTGTTCGAGCAGACCGGGCGGGTGGTCCGTCATTTCGGCGGCGCGATCGAAATTCTTGTTGACTTGATCGAAGAAACTCAGATCGGCGGTCATGCGGCACCCCCTCGTATTCGGTTTTTCAAAAAGGCCGGGAAAGCATACCACCGACGTGACCACCGGAAGGGCCGCCCGCCGCCATTGGTTTTCCTCCCCGGTGAAACCATTTTGATGGTTGCGGCCAAGTACTCGTGACGAAGAAGAATGAGAGGCCGACGATGAAACATAAAATGATGATGAAACATAAAATGATTTTGGCGATGGTGCTCATGGGTCTCGGGGTATTCGGGATTTCTGTCGCGGATGACGGGAGGAAGAAGGTAATGGGTGAGCCCATTGAAGTGTGGTCGGTGGAACAAGGAAAGATGATCTCGACCACCAAGGTCGAGAAGAGTGACGAAGAGTGGAGGCAGGAACTTTCTCCGGAGGTCTACAAGATCACCCAACGAAAGGGCACCGAAATGTCGTGCTCCGGCGCCCACTGGAAGAACGACCGCGAGGGCGTGTACCGCTGCGCCGTCTGCGCAAACGATCTCTTTGTTTCATCCACCAAGTACACATCCGGAACAGGCTGGCCGAGCTTTTTTCAGCCGGTCCACGACGCCAACATCGGAGCCGAGCGAGACTCCAGCTTGGGCATGGTCCGCGTCGAGGTCCATTGCGAGCGGTGCGGCGCCCATCTCGGCCACGTTTTTGACGACGGGCCGAAACCAACCGGGAAGCGCTATTGCATCAACTCGGTGGCTCTCGAGTTCGTTGAGATGGAAGTCAACGAATAGTTATGAATTATGAGTTATGAATTATGAATTCCGTCGCAGATGCTCAGTAGCGGTTCCGGGAGCCGTTGTGGTTCAGCATGGACAGAATTGACATCGCAGATGCTCAGGAAGGCGTTGAGGAGCTTCTGCAATTCATAATTCATCATTCCTAATTCATAATTAGTGCTATGCATACCATCAAGACCGCATTTGACAACGGGCGGGGGCAGCGGCTCTCGGCCATTCTCGATCGACCCGTGGATGACAGCCCCATCGCTTATGCGGTTTTCGCCCACTGTTTTACCTGTTCGAAGACCTATAAGGCAGTACGGCACATCTCCCGGGCGCTGGCGGCCGAAGGATTCGCCGTTCTGAGCTTTGACTTCACCGGTCTGGGCGACAGCGAGGGCGAGTTCGCCGAAACCTCGTTCACATCCAATGTGGATGATGTGGTGGCGGCGGCCGAGTTCCTCACCGAGAACCACGGCGGGCCGTCCGTCCTCATCGGCCACTCACTCGGAGGCGCGGCGGTGATGGTGGCGGCATCGCGGGTTCCATCGGCCACGGCCGTGGTGACCATCGCGGCTCCGGCGAGCCTGGGCCATCTCGCCGAGATCCTCCAACCGGCGCGGTCTGAGGTCACTCGAGCCGGTTCGGCCGAGATCGACCTTGCTGGGCGCCGGATCCGGATCGGACGAGCGCTGATGGACGATCTCGACGAGATCAAGATGGGTGACGCAATTGCGGATCTCGGGCGCGCCCTTCTCGTGATGCACTCTCCCGTCGACACGGTGGTGGGGATCAACAACGCGTCGACCATCTTTCGCGCCGCCAAACACCCCAAGAGCTTTGTTTCTCTCGACCTGGCCGATCACCTCCTGACCAAACCGGTGGATTCGCGCTACGCGGCGGGGGTCATCGCCAACTGGTCAAAGAAGTACATCCCGGCGATCCAGGAGGAGGTCAAACTGGCAACCTCCGAGGACAATCGGGTGGTGGTCCGTACCGGCGCCGGCGGCTTCCGCACCGAGGTGCTGGCCAACGGCCACCCGCTGATCGCCGATGAACCGATTTCGGTTGGCGGCACCAATACGGGGCCGAGTCCTTACGAGCTTCTGACCGCGGCGCTCGGGGCCTGCACCAGCATGACCCTTCGGATGTACGCCGATCGCAAGGGTTGGCCCCTGGAGGCGGCGGAAGTGCGTCTCGAACACGAAAAGATCCACTGCGTCGACTGCGCGGAGGCGTCGAAGGGCCGGCCGAAGATCGATCACATCAGTCGTGAACTCGTGCTCGAGGGACCCCTCGATGATGCCCAGCGGCAGCGGCTGCTTGAGATCGCCGATCGCTGCCCGGTGCACCGGACGCTACATTCCGAGATCAAGGTCACCACGACGCTGGCTGAGGAGTGACGACAATTCAGAATTATGAATTATGAGTTATGAATTATGAATTGAGCCTCTTGCAAAAACCGTCGTTTTTTGATGGTGAGTGGTCTCTGTGCCGGCGAGACGCCAGCACT
>CBESWV010000215.1:0-6897 GCA_965533305.1 uncultured bacterium
GGTTCGCTGTTTGCGGTGGTGGCGGTTCGCTTGGTCGGCGAGAGCCTTGTGACGCGGCAGTCACCGCCGTTTCTCAGCCTCGTGCTTTTTGCCCTGCTCTTTGTCGTCTGTTTCGGGGTGTCATGGGCGCTGAGTCGTCGGCTGGAAAGCCGTTTCCTGGTCCGTTGGCGGTCTGAATCGGCCCGCCATCACGATCGGCTCCGCATGAAGCAGGAACTCGAGTACGCACGGGAAATCCAGCTCAGCATGCTGCCTCGGCAGGCGCCGCTGCTGGACTGGCTCGATGTCGCCGCCCTGTCGCTTCCCGCCACCGAGGTCGGCGGGGACTATTACGACTATTTCGATTTCGGGCCGAATCGGGTGGCCATGGTGGTAGGGGACGTGACCGGCCACGGTGTGGCGAGTGGACTCGTGTTGTCCGGGGTCCGATCGAGCCTCAACCTCCTGCGCGATGAAATGGGTCGACCGAGCGCCGTGCTCGATCGGGTCAACCTGATGCTCAAACGAACCTCCGCTCCACGGATGCACATGACCCTTGCGCTGGTGGTCTTGGACCGAAGTGAGTGCTCTACCACGGTAGCCACCGCCGGGCACCCGCCGGTGCTGGTCCGTCGGGCGAACGGTGAAGTGGAGGAGGTGGGTTCTGGTTCGTTCCCCCTCGGCGCCATCGAAAGCGCCCGGTACGGCGAGGATCGGATCAAGCTCTCGCCAGGAGACGTCCTGCTTCTCTACAGCGACGGGCTGGTGGAAACCATCAATCCCGCCGGCGATCAGTACGGATGGGATCGGCTCAAGAAGATCCTGCGGGGTCTCGATGGAATCCCCACCGCAAACGAGATTCGCGATCTCATCCTGCGCGAGGTCTGGGAGTTCAAGGACGAAGCCGAGCAGATGGACGATGTCACGATGGTCGTCGTGCGGTGTCTCGGTGGTTAGGAGCGTGTAGTGAATAGAATTGGCGGCGCCTTTCGGGTGTCGTTTGGCCCGATTTTCGGCGTATTCTTGGCCCATACCACCAGTATGAACCTGTGAATCCGACGAAAATCGGCATCAAACGACCCTCCGAAATCCATCCACCATCTATCCACTACACGCTCCTAGTCGATCCGCAACGATTTGGCGGCGACAACAGAAAAGACCAGCGCGAAACCGAGCAGGACCGCCAACGGCACCAGAACCCCCTGCAGACCCAGACCAAAGGAAATGGTGCCGTGCAGCGCGCGCATGGCCCATCCGGTGGGGAAGACGAGGGCCAGGCGCTGGAGCGGCTCTGAGACGACTTCCAACGGCCACCAGCAACCGCCGAATGCGGCCATCACCATGGTCGCGATGACGCCGATGCTCGAGGCGCGATCGGGTTCGGTGAACCACGAACCGAAGGCGACACCGAGCGGCGCCACGGCCAGGGCGTAGACGAGCAACACGATCCACGTGGCAAAGGGGTGGTCGCCGATGGTGATGCCGAGGGTCCGGTTGGCGATGATTCCCACCGCCATGAGAACGGAGATCTGAAGCGACGCGATGACCAGTCGGCCCACGATTTTTCCCGCGGCGATTTCGCCTTTGCTCACCGGGGTGGTCACGAGTCGGCGGAGTTGACCGCCGCTGCGCTCGCCGCTGATGGTTGCCGCCCCGTAGGTCAACGCGATCAACATCACGAACATGACGGTGTTCCCCGGGATGGACTGGGCGAAGCCACCGGGAGCGATCGTCGCTTCACCGGCGAACCGGCTCTCGATGACAACCAGGTCTTCCGTGGGCTCGAGACTGGTCAGAGCCTCCGTTGTCAGGGCCCCTCCCGGCTCGAGTCCCTCCTTTGCCTCGACGAGACTGCCCATGACGGCCGCGATGGCCGAGACAATCCGAGCCTGAACCACCAGCGCCGCTTCGGTCGAGGTGTCGGGGTCCTTTTCGAGACGAAGAGCGGTCGGTTCGCCGGCCAGGACGGACTCGGTGAGCCCGGAGGGCAGGACCAATGTCCGGATCTTGCCGAGGGTCGAGTCCTTCTCGGCCGGATCCACATGGGTCAGTTCGAGCCGTTCGCTCTCGAGTTCATCGATCAGAAGGCGGGCAACCGCTCCTTGATCCCCGTCGACTACGGTCAAATGAGCCTTGGCATCAGCCGGGTTGGAGCCGCCGCCCATGACGAGCCCGAAGAAGGTGGCAAAGACGATGGGCAGGAGAAACAACCAGATGACCGCGCCCTTGTCGGACATGACCAGACGGAGATCGTTGCGGGCGATGGCAATGATGGTCCGCATCAGATCGCTCCTCTACGGATTTTGCGTCCGAGCACGAATGCCCCGGTCCCGAGGAAAACGGCTCCCGCCGCAAAGAGCACCCCGAGGTTGGGGAGAATGTCGGCGAGCCCGCCGCCGCGGAGGATGAGGCTGTTGAAGGCATCCGTCGACCAGAAGACCAGCGTCGAGGCGGAGAGAGGCCGCAGGAATCCGGGCATCTGGTCGAGGGGCATGAAAGCGCCGCCGAGCATGGACCAGACGATGATGACGATGGTCGTCAAGGTGTCGCCCTGTCGCTCGGAGCCGACCAGACTCATAATGAGGAGCAAAGTCCCGCTGGCCGCCAGGGCCGTGGCGAGGATGAGCACAGCGGTTGCCAGGGGTGGACCCCACGAAACTCCCATGGCCGCGCCGACCAAGGTCATCAGGGCAAAGCCCGTCGCGGTCACCAAAATCACCGAGAGGCACTTGCCGAGAAGATAGTCGCCGGGTGACACAGGCGCGGTGAGAAGCTGTCGGAGCAGACCGTCTTCACGGTCGCGGAGAATGTCGCGGGTCGCCGACTGAGCGAGGAAGAGGGTCCCCATCACGGCGAGGCCGGGTAGAAACATGGCGAGGATTCCGACATCCTCGACTTCCTCGGCGTCGTCGTTGGCGAGGGTGACGGTCTCCAGCGTGATGACGGGTGGGAAAATGATCTCCTGAAGGGCGCTCAATCTGGAATTGACACCGGAGCTCAGGCCTGCCACCGCGGGATCGGAGGGGAAGCCCTCGGCGCTCATGATGCCGTGGATCTGTTCGAGCTCGGGCCGAAAGACCCTCGATGCCGCCGAGAGGACCGATCCGCCGATTCCGGCCCCCTCTTCGACGACCTGAGGTAGAAATCGTTCGGCCGGGTTCTTGACCACCTCGATGGTGGTCTTTTTCCCGGCGAGAAAATCATCGGTGAACCCGGCGGGAATATGGACCAAAGCCGAGGCCTCACCCCGATCCATCATGGAGAGGCCCTCTTCGCCGACGGGAACCACATCGAGCTGTTGTCCGGCCTCGTCGCTGTTCGCCGCACCGCCGGCGAGGGTCGAAAGCAGGCTGTCATCCTCGTCCCACAGCAGTATCTTGATCGAGATTTCATCGACACCACCACCGAAGACCAGCGCAAAGATGGCCGCCATCACCAGCGGCATGGAGAAGAGAAGGGCGGTCCGCACCGGATTTCGCAGATATCGCTTGAGGTCGCGCCGGAGAATCGCGAGGGCCGTCATCAGTCGCGCAGCTCGCGTCCGGTCAGGGCGATGAAGACACTCTGCAGATTCGGTCGTTGAATCGAGACATCCTCGATCCCGAGATCCGCATCCAGCACCCGGGGCAGGATGTCGAGGAGCCCCGGTCCGTCGGATTCGATCGCCAGGACGGCGCTGCCTTCCCCGAGCCCGAGAATCCGCGCACCCGGGATGGCGGCGAGGCGCTCGCGAAGGCTCTCGTTGTCGAAGGGGCCGGTGAGATGCAGAACTTCGGCTTCACCGGCACGCCTGGTGAGTTCGGCCAGGGTGCCGAGGGCGAGGATTCGGCCGTGATCGATGATGGCGATGCGGTCGCAGAGCTGTTCGGCCTCGTCCATGTAATGGGTTGTATAAAGCACAGTGGTACCGGCTGCCGCCACCTCTCGGATAACCTCCAGGATGTTGAGCCGCGCCTGCGGATCGATGCCCACCGTCGGTTCGTCGAGGAGTAGGAATTTTGGGCTGTGGAGCAGACCCATGCTCAGATTGAGGCGGCGCTTCATGCCCCCGGAGAAGGTCTTGACCTTATCGCCGGCGCGCTCCGCAAGTCCCACCCGGCTGAGGGTCTCATCGATCCGATTGGTGAGTTCCGAACCCGAAAGGCCGTAGAGCGAACCCCAGAACGAAAGATTGTCCCGGGCGGTGAGGTCCTCGTAGACCGCGATCTCCTGTGGGACCACACCGAGGTGTCTTTTGACCTTCTTCGGTTCCACCCAGATGTTGCTCTCATCCACGATGACCCGTCCACCATCCGGTTGGAGGACCCCGCAGATCATCGAGATGGTCGTGGTCTTGCCGGCGCCGTTGGGGCCGAGGAGACCGAAGATCTCGCCGTCATGGACATCGAAGGAGATATCGTCAACCGCGACAAGCGCGTTGTAGCACTTCCTCAACCGCTCGATCTGGATCAATGATGCCTCCTGCGAAATCGGCTGTAAACGACAGGGCCGGTTCAGGGTGAACGGAGTCTGTTGGTCTCAGTACTCTATACGTTCATACGAAAACTCGAGCATAACGGTTTGGCTCGATCACCGTGAGATAATCGTTGGGTGCACCCTCACACGATTCGGTTCCTTTTTGTTCGAGCTGGCGACGCCGACGCCGATCGCAGCGCTCGATGTCCGAGAAGCGGAGGCAGTGGGTTGGACGAGAGCCCGGTTTTCAGGAGCTCTTGATGGCTGTGAATCTTTCCAGGGGTTGGTTTTTCGGGCTGGCCCGGGCCGTATTCACGTTCCACGCGGCGATGTGTTTTTCAAGCTGCGGACCCCTCGAACCCACCGATGGATCCGAGCGCGCGGTTCCCGGCGGTGGCGAACCCACCGCGGTGGCGACCCAACCACAGGTGATCACGGTGACCCTGCCCGGCGAATCGGCCAAAATGTACCGGACCACTGGGGAAGAAACGGTCTCCGGGACCCTGGCTCGTCGTTTGGAGACTCTCTTCCCCCATCTCAAGGTGGTTCCGTGTCTCGAACGCGCTGCGGGAATCTACGGCCGGACCGCGGGCGCCGATGGTTTTCCGCTCGCCTTCTCGGAGTTTGTCCTTCACTGGTCGGGCTGCCCGGATCCGTTTGCCGCCGTGATCCACGTTCTGACCGATGATGACGGTGATGACGAGTTCTTCGAGCACCTCGCCGAGATGCTCGCGACGGTCCCGGCCAGCCATGCCGGGGTGTCGAAGGACCCGGCGAGTGCACCATACACATGGCGCTGGACGGTGTTTCTCACCCAACGTGATGTGGAGATGCAACCGGTCCCAACCTCGGTGTCCCCCGGGACCTCGGTGGCCGTCCTGGTTCGGTTTCTCCGGTCGGTGGAAGGCGCCTCGGTGATCAGCACGCTTCCGGACGGCCGGGTTGTCGAATCCGCGGGCGGTTTGAGCGGTGACCGACTCCTCGCCGCCATCCAGATCTCCGACCGGCCCGGGACCCAGTGGATCGAGGTCATCGCCACCGATGCGTCGGGCCCGCACGTTGTCCTTCTTTTTCCGGTCGAGGTCGGCCGTGAACCGCCACGGGCATGGGTCGGATCCAGAAGGAGGGACGAGGATTGGATCAATGACCCGGTCTCGGCGGAAGCCTATGCACTCGAATTGCTTGATGAGGATCGGGCCCGATTCGGCCTTCACACCCTGGTGCACGACGATGTTCTGGCGGCGGTGGCTCGTCGACACAGCGCGGAGATGGCTCGATCGGGTTACATCGCGCACGTGTCCAAAACCACCGGGACCGTGGTCGATCGGCTCGAAAGCGTGGGCTTCAAAGCGAGGTTCGTCGCCGAGAACATCGCACGCAGCTCGACCATCGCCGATGCGCAGGAGGGGCTGATGCGCAGTCCCGGCCACCGCGCCGCCATCATATCGTCCGATGCGACGAGGGTCGGTATCGGAATCGTCACCTCGAACAAGCCCGAGACCGGGGTCGTGTATTTCATCACCCAGGTCTTTGCTGATCCCATTTCCGGGCCTGGATAGAATGGATCAGTCCAGTCCATGAAACCAGCTTACGATGTGCGGACAGACCCGTCCAAGCCCGCGGTTGGTGGGTGATATTTTTGGTGGGTTGTTATGAAAGGAAATTTTGGCGGGTGATTTTTGGTGGGCTGATAGACACGGGCTGCTGGAACAGGTCTGACGAGCTGTAAAATGAATGACTGCTCATCTATTATCAATATATAACTAAAAAGTTAATTTGTCCACCCCTTCAATGAATTAAGCGCAGTTTTGGTGATCCGGATCACCATTGAAAGATCATGCCGATGACGTTTGGGAGGCTTAAAATGATCCGTCGAGTTGGTGTGGGAGCGTTGCTGATTGTGGTCGCCTGGGGATGTGGCCGATCTGAACCGGTGCCTGGTCCGACCGAAGAAGCTGTGGTTGCGTCGACCTGGCGTGCGGTGGGGGAGGCGGATCTGACGCCGGCACAGCGCGCGCAACTCGAACGAGCGCTGGCCGCCAAGGGTGAATTGGCAAAGACCCTGATGGGGGAGCTCAAGGCCGAACTCGAGATCGGGGGACCGTCGGGCGCCGTCGTGGTCTGTCGTGACATGGCGCCGATGATCTCGGAGCATGTGGCTGACAACCATAATCTTTCCATCGGTCGAACCTCGCATCGGTTGAGAAATCCCGGCAACCTCGCACCCACGTGGGCAGAGCCCGCTGTCAACGAGATCGTCACGACCGCCTGGTATGTGGAAGGCCCGGCCGGCGAACTCGGCGCGATCCTGCCGATCAAACTCGCGGCGCCGTGTCTCGCGTGCCACGGTCCGGCCGAAGGGCTCGATGAGGATGTCCGGTCGGCGATCGCGGAAAGCTATCCCGACGACGAGGCCACCGGCTTCGCAGAGGGCGATCTCAGGGGGTGGTTCTGGGTTGAGGT
>CBESWV010000216.1:0-6892 GCA_965533305.1 uncultured bacterium
GGTCTCCCCCGGGTTGGCACGACCTCGTCGTCCTCTACGTCGCTCCGATCCTCGGGGGACCCTTCGACTTCGCAACCTCGGAGGTCGCTCCGCTCAGGGTGACAATGTGTGTGTCGTCGGAGGACGGATGGTTCCGGTACAACGTCAATCGCCGGAGCTTCACACCCCGGCGATTGATCGGTTTTCGTTGGGTCCTGGGTTGTCAGACCCGGGGCCGGCCCGAGGAGATGGAACTCACCTTGTCTTCCAATGGGCGACCCTGGAATGACGATCTGATCTGGAGACAACCCGACTCCACGAGCTCGTCGGCGTGGTCTCTCATGGCGGAGTAGAGGTCCGGGACATCGACGGTTCCGGGTGTGCTGAGGTAGCCGAGCCAGCTGTTGCGTTCGGTCTCCTTCGCCCGATACAGAGCGCTGTCCGCCAGGGTGAGAATCTGCTCCCAGTTGATCCGGTCGGGGTGCGTGCGAACAAAGGGATAGCATGCGTAACCGATGGTGCAGGTGGTCCGCACGACCTGGCCGTCCGGCAGACTGAATACGGCATCGGAGACCGCCTCACGGATGCGTTCGGCGAGGATCTGCGCCTTGTCGGGATCGGAGTCGCGAGCGATGATCAGGAACTCGTCGCCACCCCAACGGATGACGATGTCGGACTCCCGCGCGACCTTGAGAAAGACATCCCTGATCTCGAGCAGCACCTGATCGCCGGCCTGGTGGCCGCAACTGTCGTTGATCGCTTTGAAGTGGTCCAGATCGACCATCAGGAATGCGAGATCGAAGACCTTGATGTTGTCGACGCCCTGCTGGAGATTGAGATAGCGCCGGCGGACCATGGCGATGTCCTTGGTGACCTGTTCGAAGAGGAAGCGACGGTTGCGCAGACCGGTCAGTGAATCGGTGAGGCTCGCCTCGAGCAGCATGTTGTTCATGTCCTCCAACCTGGCGTTCTGTTGCTCCAGCTCGCTCGTCTGTTCGTCGACCTCGCGCTTGAGGTGGCTGCTGTAATTGGCCTCCATCTCGAGCCGTTTCCGTTGGGCGCGCCAGATGCCTGCTGCGACCGCACAGGCGAGCATCGCGTAGCAGGCGTAGGCCCACCATGTCTTCCACGGGGCCGGCTCGACGGCCACCGGGAGAGCGAAGCTCGATGTGCTCTGGAGGCCGTCGCTGTTGGCGGCCTTGACGTGGAAGACATAGTCGCCGGCGTCGAGGTTGGTGAAGCTCACGCGGTGATGGTTGCCGATGTCCACCCAGTCGGTGTCGAAACCCTCCAGCTTGTACTGGTAGGTGTTCTCCTTGGGCGCCGTGAAATCCAGCGCCGCGAACTCGAAGGTGATCATATCGTCTCGATAGCCGAGTTCGAGGGAAGAAAGACCTCGCCGGTCGACCGGTTGATTGAGCTTCAGGATATTGGTCAAGACGACCGGCGGCGGTTGGGTGGATTGCTGGAGCCGAGCAGGGAAAAACAGATTGAAGCCGTTGATCCCGCCGAAGGCGAGCGCACCGCTCGGGCTGGCGAAGTGGGCGCCGAAGTTGAACTCCTCGCCTTGGAGCCCGTGGCTCTTTGTGTAGTTCTTGAAAGCGCCGGTTCGCGGATCGAACTGCGACAGGCCCCGGTTGGTGCTCAGCCAGAGCTGTCCGTCGCCGTCGGATTCGATGCCGTACACGACGTCGTTGGCGAGCCCGTCATGGGCCGAGTACCTGCGGAACCTCGCTTTGCCGGTGGTCGTCGACAGACCGTCCAGGGTGACCAGGCCACCCCCGACGGTTCCGATCCACAGCCGGCCGGAGGCATCGACGTGGAGGCTGAACACCGAGTCGGCGCCGAGGCCTGACGGATCTTCGGCATCTTTCCCGAAGTGCATCCACGTGTTCGAGACCGGATCGAAGCGGCTGAGCCCTCCGCCATCGGTGCCGGCCCAGATTGCGCCGTCGGTCGCCTCCGCGATGCACGTCACCCTCGCGCTGACCGGTCCGGTGAGCCCTTCAGGATCGTGCGGGTGGCGGATGAACGAGTCGGTCTCGCGCCGATAGAGATTGAGGCCGGCCCCGAAGGTGCCCACCCAGAGGTTTCCCCGGAAGTCCTCGAAGAGGGACATGACGCCGTTGGCGCCCAGGGAGGTTTCGTTGTCCGGATCGTGCGTGTAGGATTTAAAGCTCTTGGTGGACGGGTCGAAGCGGTTGAGCCCCTTGTCGAGGGTACCGATCCAGATCGAATCGGTCCGGTCGCGGAGCAGCGCCATCACCCGGTTGGAAGTCAACCCGCGAGTGGATTTCGGATCGTTCTGAATATGCGAGAATCTTCCTGTCGCCCGATCGAGGATGCTCAGACCCCCACCGAAGGTGCCGATCCAAAGCTGTCCGCTCCGATCCTCGGTGAAGGATGTGACGGTCTTGTTGATGAGGCTGCTGGCGGGATCGTTCGGATCGACGGTGTGATGGCCGAACGACCAGCTTCTCGGGTTCCACTTGGCGAGTCCCCCCGCCTGGGTGCCTATCCAGAGCATGCCGCCGCGATCCTGGTACAGGGTCATCACGTCATTGCTCGGGAGACTGTTGGGATTGGTGTCGTCGGCGGCGTACCGCGAGAACGTTCCGGAGTCCCGGTGGAGCAGGTTGAGACCGGCCACGGTGCCGATCCACAACCGCCCGGCGTCGTCCTCCAGGATGGACCGGACACGGTTGCCGGTGAGGCTCGAATTGTCATCCGGGTTGTGGCGATAGCTGGCGAAGGTGGCGGTCGACCGATCGAGGCGATTCAGGCCACCGGCGAAGGTGCCGATCCACACCAGATCATCGCGACCGATCTCGATGGCGCGGACTTTGTCACCACTCAGGCTTGTCGGATCATCGGCGTTGTGGAGATGCCTGACAAACGTCTCCCGTTCCGGATCGAAGAGGTTGAGGCCCGCGTCGGTGCCCACCCAGATCGCGCCCGAATGATCCTCGGCGATGGCGTAGATGTGGTTGTCGCTGAGGCTCGACGGATTGGCCTCGTCATGGTTGTAGCGGACAAAGGTTTTGGTCGCCGAGTCAAAGAGGGCGAGACCGGAGTCCCGGGTTCCGACCCACAGGCGGTTCTTGCTGTCGACGATGAGGGTGCGGACACGATCATTGGGCAGGCTGGTCGGATCTTCAGGGTCGTGCCGGAAGGTCTCGAAACTGTCGGTTTCGCGGAGCCACCTGCTGACGCCGCCGGCGTGGGTTCCGATCCACAGGTTGCCCGCCTCGTCCTCAGCGACGGCGACGATGTAATCATCGGCAATCGATTGGGGAATCGCCGAGTCGTGCCCGTAGATCTTGAAGTCATAGCCGTCAAAGCGATTCAGACCATCCTCGGTGCCGAACCACATGAAACCATCGGCGCCCTGCAGAACGCTCAGCACGGAGCCCTGGGACAGACCGTCGTCGACCGAGATTCGCTCGAACCGAATCGGGAGGGTCGAGGCGGCGGAGCCCGAGGCGATCAGCAGGCAAGCCAGCAGGCATGCGACCGCGATCGTGGTGCGGGCAAGAGCGTGGCCGGTGCGTCCGTCCCGAACACATCGCGCCGGCTGCCCGCATCCGGGTCGAGCCCCGGGCGATGGTTGGACAAAATCTGTGATCATCATCGTGTACCTTCTTTTTCTGACCCGTCAGGAAGGCCGGAAAGTCGGGCATTGATCAGTTCGCGAAATTCTTCGGACGGAACGGGGGGGGAGACCATGAACCCCTGGAACTCGTCGCAGTTCCAGGACCGGAGCGCCTCGAGCTGCTCCTGTTTTTCGATGCCTTCCGCCACCACCGTCATATTCAGCTGATGGGCCATCGCGACCATCGCCGAGGCGATTGCCGCGTCGTTTTTGTTCTCCGGGATGCCCCTGATGTAGGAGCGGTCGATCTTCAGCACGTCGAGGTCGAATCCCTTGAGGTAGGCGATCGCCGAGTTGCCGGTTCCGAAGTCGTCCACCGACAGCCGCACTCCGAGTGCTCTGAGGTTGCTCAGCTGGCGAACGATCTCGGGTGAGTCGCGGAGCACGCCTCGTTCGCTGAGCTCCAGTTCGAGGAGTTCGGGCGGAACGCCGACATCGGCGAGAATCCCCTCGATGATCTCAGTCAGACCGCCTCGGAGGAGTTGGCACAGCGCCACGTTGACCGACATTCTCATCCGCGGCAGACCGGCGTCGATCCAGCTTTTCAGCTCTTCGCAGGCGGTCCGGATGACCCACGCGCCGATGGGAACCATCAGACCGGTCTCCTCGGCGATGGGAATGAAGTCGAGGGGAGGCACGCGGCCGAACTCGGGGTGGTTCCAGCGCAGCAGCGCCTCGGCGCCTACGATGCTTTCGTCATCAACCCTCACGAGGGGCTGGTAGCTGAGTGAGAACTCGTGGCACTCGAGGGACTTTCGGAGCAGCCGGTCGAGCTCGAGATTTTTCTTCGTCAGCTGATTGAACGACGGGTTGTAGAAGCGGTAGACGGACCCGCCCGACCGTTTGGACTCGATGGTCGCAAGCTCGGCGTTCTGCAGCAGGCGTTCGGCGCTGTTGCCGTCGGCCGGCGCGATCGTGACTCCAAGGCTCGCCGACGCGAAGACCTCGTTGCCGTCGACCGTGAAGGGCGCCGACATGGTGTCGAGCACCATTTCGGCAAGCGGATTGACGTCGTCCGGCCGGTGGACGTTGCCGACCATCATGATGAACTCATCACTGCCCAGGCGAGCCAGCGATGCGGTGACCAGTCCCGTGCCCTGGCCGACGGCGAAGCCTGGGGAACGCACGCAGCCGGTGAGCCGCTGCGCCGCCTGTTTGAGAACCTGGTTGCCGCCGCTGCGGCCATAGCTGTCGTTGATGGACTTGAAGCGATCGATGTCGAGGTGAATCAGCGCAACGCCGCTGCCCGCGCGGAGATGGGCATCCAATGCACGGGTCAGGGTCTTTTCAAAGGTGTGCCGCTGGGGCAGCGAGGTGAGGCTGTCGGTGCTGGCCCGGTGCTCAAGCAACTCGGCCTTGTGCTCGGCCTCTTTCCAGGCTTCCTCGAGCTTGATGCGGGTCAGGTCGAGCTCGAGCTCGGTCTCGAAGGCTTTTGCGAAGACGTCGGCTCGACGTCCCACCACGCGCCAGTCATAGGGGCGGCGGACGACATCTGTCGCGCCGGACTCGAGACCTTCACGGACCTCGCGTTCGGAGGAGCAGAGCAGGATCACGGGCAGGCCGGGACGCTCGTTGACGCCCGAGAACACGGCCGAAGACTCGGCGGTCGGCCACCAGTCGATGTCGATGAGGGCCACCTTCAGCGGTTGGGTGTCGAGCATCCTCATCATCTCGTCGCAGCTCGAAACCTGTTCGACCTCGAAGTCGAAACGCGCGAGCCACTTGGGACCCCACTTCAGCGCCGCCGTTTCGCGGGAAGCGAGCAGCGCCACCCGGCGGGCCTGAGACCTTGACGCAACCGGCGGGGCGGGCGCCTCTTCGATGGCTCGCGGTCCCGTCGGTACATCGGGTTGCGGGGCCTCATCGGTCCTGGCGAGACCGACGGCCTGGGCGACCCGTTGCAGCAGCTGTTTCATCCCCACGACTCCCCTTACTCCTGCGGTACCCAGGCGTTGATGGCCATGGGTTCGACCAGACCGTCATTCCAGAGGTAGGCGTCGTTCCAGAGATAACCGTCGTTCCAGAGATAGGCATCGTTCCAGAGATAGGCGTCGTTCCAGAGATAGGCGTCGTTCCAGAGATAGGCGTCGTTCCAGAGATAGGCGTCGTTCCAGAGATAGGCTTCGGTCCAGGCATAGCTGCCGTCCCACTCGAGACCCGTTAGACCGTCGATGTAGAAGGTCCCGTCCGCGGCCTGGTGGGCGCGGCCGCCATAGTGCTCGATGTCGTCGAGGTCGTTCGAGACGTCGAGTCCGAGATTTGCGCAGCCGTATGTGGTGCTGTACACCGCCTGGACGGCGTCGACCATTCCGGCGCCCTGCTGGAAGAGCGAGTAGCCGAGGGTTCCAGAGGGATCAGTTGCCGGCCGGGCGCTGGAGAGCAGGCGGCACTTGACATCGTCGGGGGTCAGCGAAGGATCGGCCTCGAGCATCAGCGCGACAACGCCGCTGACGACCGCCGCGGCCTGCGAGGTGCCCGACATGGTGAAGTAGTCACCGTCGCGCTGGAACTCGGGGTGCTGTTGCGCGATCCAGGAGAATGTCGGCATCAAGCCCCACACGTGGCCGGCCGGGGCGACAACATCGGGATTGACGAAGCCCTCGTAGGTCGGTCCGGTTGCGGAGAACGAGCTCAGGAAGTCGTCGCTGTCGTCGTCGGGCGTGAAGTTGTCCGACATCCCGCCGACCGTGATGACGTAGGGACAGTTCCCGGGGACGCCGACGGTCATGGGGTCGGGCCCGGTGTTCCCGGCCGAGGCGACGACGACGATTCCCGCCTGCCAGACCGCCATGATCGCCTGGTTGAGCGGGTCATCCCAGTAGTGCGACAGCGGCGGCGCTGAGAAGGAACAGTTGACCACTCGGATGCCGTAGGTGTCCTTGTTCCGGACGACCCAGTCGAGGCCGCGGATCACATTGAGATAGGTCCCGGAACCGGTCCCATTGAATGCCTTCACCGACACCAGATTGGCGTTCGGCGAGACCCCGAGATACTGTCCATCGGTGGTCTGCTCGGAGTTGACGATCAGGCTGGAGACGTGGGTGCCGTGACCGTTCTCCTCGGTGTTGACGCTCGAGCCGGTCGAATCGACGACGTCTCGGATGGCGTCGTACTGAGCCAGGACACGCGCCGCGCCGTTGCCGGCGGTGTCCATCGTGGGGTGCTTCCAGTAGCCGGTGTCGATCACGGCCACGGTGACGCCGTTGCCGGTGATGTTCATGGCGTGGAGCTGCTCCGCGCCGACCACGCTCGGGTAGCGGT
>CBESWV010000217.1:0-6861 GCA_965533305.1 uncultured bacterium
GTGCCGTTGACCGGCTCACCCAACCCGGGGAGCGGTTGCGAGAAGACATCGGTTGTGAAGTCCTGGTCGACGTTGACACCGGCGCCGTTTCTCCAAAGATAGTGCGCGGCAGTGAAGAACTCCTTGGAAAAGACGATCTGCATATCGGCCATGACCGGGTGGTTGACGGTGAGGTGGACGGTGAGGTCGGTGGTCGTCGCTCCGGATGGCGCGGACGAAACGTCGATGAAGACGGTCCGGGGCCAGATTTGGCTCATGGAGCCGCAATCGGTGGGTCCGTCGGGGATGGGACGATCGATGTTGTCTTCACCGAAGATCTGCGCCTTGGTGGCGGTCCCCGGCCCGAGGTGATCGATGATCACGGCGCCGCGCCCGTTGTCGAGGCCTTCGTGGTGGACCCGGAAGCTGGTCTGCTCGGACGCCCTGGTTGTGGCGCCGTCGAAGTCCAGCGACATGCCCGCCTGGAAGATCACCGATCCGTCCATGCGCTCGACGAGCACCATCACGGGTTGGGCTGCGTTGTTCGGTGTGAGTTCGAGCAGCAGCTCGCTCCGGTCACCGGCGTTGACCCGGAACTCATCCGAAGACCATCGGTTCTTGGGCTGCGCGCCCGATTCCGTCAGGCTGGTTGCCACAACCGAAGCCGGGCCAAGAACGCTGACCGTGGCTTCGTCGGACGGGCGGAGCCAATCGACTGTGCAGCGAACCCACGAAGGATCGACCGGGTCGATCTCGGACGAGATCCTGATACCGAGGGCGGAGGCAGCATCGATTTCGGCCGTCTCCCCGGACATCACACTGGTGGCGCTTGCGAGAATCATCAGACACACAAGAGAAGTGACATGGCGCATGGATCGACTCCTTGCATTGAATTGTGTTCGGGCAACCCAGGGTAGCGCCGCTGTTCTGATGGGGCAAGCTCGGTTCCCGGTTGTCCGCCGGCTGTCGCGCCACGCCGCGCCTTGACCAAGGGAGGGATAGAGACCTAAGTTGGGAGCAGATCGTTTGTGGAGATTCACGACATTCGTGATGATCGGGGAAGGGGGAGCGGCATGGAAGCCAACACACGTCAACCAGCGGTTGCCGGCACATTCTATCCGAAGCAACGCCACGAGTTGGAGACCGCGCTCTACTCTCTGGTCCCGGAGAACGAAGCCCACCACGAACTCCTCGCGTGTATCTCGCCCCACGCGGGGTATATGTACTCGGGAAGCGTCGCCGGCCGGCTCTTCGCCCATTTGACGATTCCCGAGCGGGTCATCGTCCTCGGTCCGAACCACACCGGCGTCGGCGAGAAGGTCGCGGTGGCGCCGCACACAGGCTGGGAGACACCCCTGGGTGAGCAGCCGGTGGACACGGACTTCGCTCGGCGGCTCGTGGATGTCTATCCCGCCGCCGAGTTCGACCCCCGAGCCCACTGGCGTGAACACTCCATCGAGGTTCAGCTGCCGTTCCTCATGCGACGCCGTTCGGATCTGCTGGTTCTGCCGGTGGTCGTCAAGCATCTGAGTCTGGATGAGTGTCTGGAACTCGGGCATGTGATCGCCAAGCTCGTTACCGGGTTCGATGAGCCGGTGGGGATCGTCGCCTCATCGGACATGTCGCACTTTCAGCCCGATGAGACCACGCGCACGCTGGATCACCTCGCCATCGATGCCGCTCTGGAGCGGGATCCTGCGGGGTTGTTCGAGACCGTTCGCCGGGAACGCATCAGCATGTGCGGGGTCATCCCGGCGACGGTGGCGTTGGCCGCGGCCAACGAACTCGGTGCGGTGGACGCCCATCTGGTTGCCTATGCCACCTCGGGCGACGTCAGCGGTGACTTTTCTTCGGTCGTCGGCTACGCAGGAGTGTGTGTTCACAGATAGCAGGTTGCAGGTCACCTGCGACCTGCAGCGACATCATGTTTGCCCCTCGCGACCAACTGTGGTGGAATCGGCCCGTGCCTGTGACGGGCAGGGAGGCGTTCATGGATATCGGGTTGGTCAAAGACAGACGGCCGTTTGAGCACCGCATCGGCCTCACTCCGGGCGCGGTGCGGGTCCTCACCGAACACGGTCACCGGATCTGGGTCGAGGACGGCGCCGGGGTCGAAGCGGGCTTTTCCAACGAGGCGTACGAGAGCGTCGGCGCCACGGTGGCCTACTCCGAGGATGACGTGCTGCTTCGGTCGGAGCTCGTTGTCCGGGTGTCGCCGCCGAAGCCGACCGACTATGGCCGATTCCAACGGGATCAGATCGTGATTTCGAGCTGGCACCTCGCGCTGGCGCCCGCGGATGCCTTTTCGATCCTCCTCGAGAAAAACGTGACCACCGTGGGGTACGAGATCATCGAAGAGGATGACGGCCACGCGCCGGTGCTCGAAGCCATGTCCGAGATCGCCGGACGTCTGGCGGTGATCATGGGTTCGGGTCTGCTGCTCAACGAATTCGGCGGCAAGGGGCTGTTGATCTGCGGATCGCCGGGCATCCCACCGGCATCCATGGTGATCCTCGGCGCCGGGACACTCGGTCGCGCTGCCGCGCGTTACGCTCAGGGCATCGGCGCCCATGTCGTGGTCCTCGACCGCGATGTCAACGCCTTGCGACGTTTGCAGGATCACGTCGGCTACGACCTTCCGACCATGATCGCGACCCGTGCGCACATCGAGAAAGCGCTGGCATTTGCCGATCTCTTCCTCTGTGCGGTGGCGGTCCACGGCGAGCGGACACCGTTGTTGGTGACCCGGAACATGCTCAAGAATATGAAACCGCGATCGCTCATCATGGATCTCTCCATCGATCAGGGCGGGTGCTGCGAGACGTCACGCCCGACGGACTTTTCGAGCCCGACCTATGTCGTGGACGACATCATCCACTTCTGCGTGCCCAATCTGCCGTCGTCGGCGTCCCGCGCCTCGACCCGCGCCCTGACGAATTCGATCCTGCCCTACGTCGAGGAGATCGCCGATCGGGGTTTCGATAGCGCTATCCGGTCCAACAGCGCGATCCACCGCGGGACCTACACCTACAACGGTCGATGTGTGCGCAGGCGGCTCGCAGAAGATCTTGGAGCGCCCTACCTCGATGTGACGGCAGGGTGAGGAGTCCGTCATGAAATGGGTCGATATCTATCGCCATCGCACGACCACCGCCGCCGAGGCGGTCAAAGACATCAAATCCGGTAACCGGGTGTGGGTCCACCCGGGGTGCAACACGCCGGTCCAACTCATCGACGCCATGGTCGATCGCGCCCCCGAACTCGAGAATGTCGAGGTCGTCCACATCCTCACCCTGGCGCCGGCGCCGTATGTCGCCCCCGGCATGGAGCCGCACTTTCGCCACCGGGCACTCTTCACCGGCGCCAACGTCCGCCAGGCGGTCGATGATGGCCGCGCCGATTTTGTCCCCATCCACCTGCACGAGGTGGCGTCGCTCATCACCGGCGGACTCATGCCCGTCGATGTGGCGCTTGTTCACCTGTCGCCCCCCGACGAGCACGGATTCTGCTCGTTCGGTGTCGGGGTCGACGCCACAAAGGCCGCGGTTGAGAATTCCCAAACGGTGATCGCGCTGGTCAACCAGCAGATGCCCCGCGCTCTCGGTAACTCCTTTGTCCATGTCTCGAAACTCACCCATGTGGTGGAGGTGGACACCCCGATTCTCGAGCATCCCATGGCGCCGGAGGTTTCGGAAGTCGCGCGAATGATCGGTGAGAACATCGCATCGCTCATCCCTGATGGGGCCACCCTGCAGATGGGGATCGGTGAGATCCCGGACGCCGTCTTGGACTTTCTCACCGACAAGCAACACCTCGGGGTTCACACCGAGATGTTCTCCGATGGTCTGGTGGATCTCTTCGAGGCCGGGGTCGTGACCAACGAGAGGAAGACCCTTCACCGCGGCAAGATCGTGACATCGTTTGTGATCGGAACCCGCCGCGCCTTCGATTTCGTCGACAACAACCCCTTTATGGAGTTCCACCCCAACGAGTACGTCAACGATCCATTCATCGTTGCCCAGAACGACAAGATGGTCGCCATCAATTCGGCGATTTCGGTTGATCTGACCGGGCAGGTCTGCGCCGATTCCATCGGCACCCGGATCTACTCGGGCTTCGGTGGCCAACTCGACTTCATCCGCGGCGCCGCGAGGGCCAAGGGTGGGGTGCCTATCATCGCGGTGCCGTCGACCGCCCGGGGGGGCACGGTCTCGCGCCTGACCAATACCCTGCTGCCCGGCTCGGGTGTGGTCACCACTCGCGCTGATGTGCACTACGTCGTCACCGAGTACGGTATCGCCAATCTCTGGGGCCGAAGCCTGCGCGATCGGGCACGCAGCCTGATCGACATTGCTCATCCGGATTTTCGGGAGGAACTCGAACGCGCGGCCGGGGAGCGGCATCTTCTCTGATTCAGCGCTCGATCAGGGCGGGTGACAGTGAGCAGAGACGACATGGTCACTTCGGCGGCGCGCCGGTTCCTCAAACTCGGAGGCCTGGCGGGCAGGGTCGGTGCGTCGGTGGTGACCAGCCAGGCGCTCGATGTGGTGCGTTCGGGTCCGAACAAGAAGATCCGGCAGACCGAGAACCTGGTCAAGAATGCCCTTCGCATCGTAGAAACCCTGGGTGAGCTCAAGGGCGCCGCCATGAAGGTCGGGCAGATGATGAGCCTGCAGGAGGGTCTGCTTCCGCCG
This sequence comes from uncultured bacterium, assembly GCA_965533305.1. Classification (GTDB taxonomy): domain Bacteria; phylum Acidobacteriota; class Thermoanaerobaculia; order Thermoanaerobaculales; family Sulfomarinibacteraceae; genus JAHECW01. The sequence goes on from CBESWV010000217.1 coordinate 4,674, forward strand.
GAGGTTGCGGAGGTCCTGCGTGGATTGCAGAAGGAGGCGCCGCGGGTTCCGGCAGAGGTCATGGAGTTCGAAGTCAGGGGGGCGCTACCCGATTTCGACGAGCTTTTTGAGAGCTTTGACTTCGAGGCGTTCGCCGCGGCTTCCATCGGCCAGGTCCATCGAGGGCGGCTCCGCGATGGTCGAGAGGTGGCGGTCAAAGTCCAGTACCCGCTCATCGACGAGATCGTCAAGGCTGATCTGAAGAACCTCAAGATCATCTTCAAGCGATTGGTGGCGCTCTTCACGGATGCCGATATGGAGTCGATCTGGAACGAGCTCAGTGCCGGACTGCTGGCCGAGATCGACTATCTCCACGAGGCCGAGAACATCCGCCGAATGACCGAACTCCACAGCGATGTGCCCGAGATCGTCATCCCCCGGGTGGTCGATGAGGCCACTGCGCGCAACGTGCTGACCATGGAGTATGTCGAGGGCATCGCACCGACTGATGCGTGCTCGGAGGTGTGGCCGGTCGAGCTCAGGGATCGTTGGGGCGTAGTCCTTTCAGAGTTTCAGATGCGGGGCATCATCGAGCATCGTCTCGTCCACGCCGACCCGAACATGGCCAACTTCGCTTTCCTCGATGACGGGCGGGTTGTCGTCTACGATTTCGGGTGCGTCAAGGAGGTTCCGGTAGATCTCGCCCGGGCCTATGCCGACGCGTTCGTGGCCGTCACCGACGGCCGAATCGCCGATCTGCCGGCCATTTTTGCCGGGATCGGGCTGCTCATGAGAGACGGAACTCCCTTGGATGTCGATTTGATCGAGCCATACATCGTGCTCATCAGCGAGGTTTTCCGAGCGAGCCCGCCATACACCTTCGGCGAGGACAACCAGGAGATCTACAGCGGGCTCATCCAGCTCGGGTTTCAGGACTGGGAACAGAAGTTCGACATGGAGTTCCCCGAGGACGTGATCTTCATCAACCGGTCCCTGAGCGGCCACTTCGGCAATCTTTCGAGACTCCAGGCCACCGGCCCCTGGCGCGATCTGGTGTTGAAGTATGCCGCGGCGGGAGCGAGTCGGAAGTCGTAAGACGTGAGCCGTGGGCTACCGCAGCTCCCCGATGGCCTTGGACAGCGAGATGATCTGGCCTTCCCGGAGCACTTTGAGTTCGAGAAGACCGTCCTCCCCGAGCGTGTCGATCGCCTGCTCGACCTTGGGTCCAAAATCCTCGGCGCCGACGGGGATTCCCTGGATGGCGAGGATGACATCACCACCGACGGTGAGCTTCTGCCCTTCGATCTCGGCTCGGTGCGACCCCGGCCTCAGGCCGATTTTCGCCGACGCCGAACCGGCCGCCACGCCCTCGATGAGGATCCCCGCGTTCTGGGGGAGGTTGAAGATCTTGGCCCACCCGTCTTTGAGCTGGAAACCGTCGATTCCGCTCCAGAAGGGTTTCTTCTCGAGCATCTCGATCCGAGCCATATTCGAGGTCACGACAAATCCCAGCCCCTGGGAACCACCGGACTGGGAAAAGATGTGACTGACCACTCCGATGGCCTCGCCATCCATGTTGAACATGGGGCCGCCGGAGTTCCCCTCGTTGATGGCCGCGTCGGTCTGGAGCAGTTCCACCGGCTCGATGCCGCCGAAAAGGTCTTCCGGTGTGCGACGAGCGCTCACGTATCCGACGGTCAGCGTGTTGGCATAGTTCCTGGGTGCGCCGATGATGAAGACCTCGTCGCCCACCCGAACCAGGTCGGAATCAGCCAAAACCAAGGGTTTGACGGTGGCGGGCACGTCCTCGGCCTGGAGGAGCGCGACATCGGCGTTGGGATTCGACGAGATGATCTTTGCTTTGCTCACCTCACCGTTCACCCAGCGGACAGCGACATCTTCGGCCATCTGGACCACGTGAGCGGCGGTCATGATGAGTCCGTCTTGAGAGACCAGGAATCCCGAACCGAGTCCGCCGCTCCGAGTCCGCTTGGCGGGACCCTTGTCCGCGATGACTTCCTGGATCGTGGCGATCTCCACTACGGATGGCCCCACCCTCTCATAGAGATCGGCGAGGCTCGGCTTGGGGTCCGCCGCTCCCGCCGAGATTGAGAAGGCGCAACAGACAACGATGGTGATCAGCGGTTTCATCGGCGGATCGCCACGTCTTCGGCGGCGAAGAAGAATGCCGAGTTCTCCAGGTCGAGGA
>CBESWV010000218.1:0-6794 GCA_965533305.1 uncultured bacterium
AAGATCTCCAAGGAGCAGCGGGCCGGCAACTGGGATGTTTGGCAGACCTCGCTGCACAATCCGGACTTCGCCGAGTACGCCAACCTCTGCGGCGCCCTCGGTCTATCGGTGAACACGATTGAAGAACTCGACGTGTCGATCTCAAAGGCTCTGGCCCACGATGGACCGAGCCTGGTGGAGATCAAATCGGACGCGGAGTTGGTTTGAGGCGGATCGTCGTCAACGTAACGTCGGGACCAGGACGCTGATGCTGGATGCTGGATGCTGGATCGTCGCACACCGCCGCAGCCCCCAGATCACACAGATGGACACAGATTCCACCTCAGCATCGCAAATTGTCCACAGATCACATCGCACCGTCGCAACTGATAACGGGCGAAACCGAGCGGGAAGATCATCCGACTCCGTGGAAGCGCGACTCACGCGTGATCGCATCTCAAGGGCAGGCTGGAAGCCCGCCCCCACAATCATCGCAGCGTTCTTGGCGATCTTTGCGGTGAAACTGCGATGTGCTCCTTGATTTCAAATGTCCTTAATCGGCCATCGGCCATCGGGCACGGGTACGGGCACGGGCACGGGCACGGGCACGGGAGAGACTAGAACGAGAACAACAGCGGGATGATGGCCATGGCGACGATCCAGGTGAGGAGGAGGAGTGGAACGCCGGCCTTGACGAAATCCATATAACGGTAACCGCCGGGTTCCATGATCAACGTCCCCACCGGCGACGAGATCGGCGAGATGTAGGCGGATGAGGCGGCAATGGCCACCGCCATGACAAACGCATAGGGTTCGACCCCCATGGCGGAGGCGATGCTGATGGCCACCGGCGCCATGAGCACCGCCGTCGGCGAGCTCGACAGCAGACCGCCGAGAATAGCGGTGGCTATGAAGAGCGCACCCATCATCACCATCGGCCCGAAACCGCCGAACTCCAGCATCAACCCGCGTACGATCAGATCGACGCCGCCCGTCTTCTGCAGTGCGTCGGCGATGGGCAGCATCCCGGCGATGAGAAAGACCGCACTCCAGTGCATGCACCGATAGGCGTCCTGCATGGTCAGGCAGCGAGTCAGAATCATCACCACCGCCGTGGCCATCACCACATAGACCAGGGGCACGACGTTCAGCGCCGAAAACACGACCATGGCCACGACAGCCGCCACCGCGATCGGCGCGCGCTTCCTGGCCGGTGCGACAACGGCGACTTCGCTGGGTAGGGTCAGGACCACAAAGTCGCCCGCATCCGACTGCAGGTGTTGGATCCGAACCCACGGTCCGAGCACGAGGAGCGTGTCACCGGGTCGGAGCCTCTCGTCGAGATCATCCTCGACCACTTGATTGGCCCGTCGAACACCGATGACCTCGAGCTGGTAGCGCGATCTGAACTTGCTCTCACGCAGGCTCTTGCCCTTGAGAGACGACTCGGGTGGGATCAGCACCTCGGCCACCCCCACATCCCGTACCATCAGCTTGCTGTGGCGCTCCTGCATCGGCTGGACGTTGAGCTCGAGATCCTCGATGCAGCGCACGAACTCGGATCCGTGCGCCTGGACGATCAGGACATCGCCCGCCCGAATCCTCAGATCGGCGCTCGGCGCACCGATGACTCTCGCGACGAATCGCTCGGTCCGCTCGACCCCGAGGATTCTGACGCCATAATTCGATCCGAGACCGGTCTCGGCGAGGGCCGTGCCCACCAACGTCGATCGCGCCGGGATCACGATCCGATGGATACCTCCGACCAGCCCATAGCGCTCGGCGAGTTCTCGGATCCCGACAAGGGTCTCCGAACCGCTTTTCTTCTTGGCCTTCGGAAACAACCGCCGGCCCGTCAACATGACATAGACGATGGCGACGATGAGAACCGCAGCGCCGATGGGGGTGAAGCTGAAGAAGGCGAGGGGATCGAAGCCGGACTTCTCGAGTGCGCCGCTGACGATGAGGTTCGGCGCGGTGGCGAGCAGGGTCATCATCCCGCCGATGATGACCGCGTAGGCCATGGGCAGGAGGATCCGCGACCGACTCATCCCGGTGGTGTGAGCGATGTTGACCGCAACCGGGATGAAGATCGCCACCACGGCGGTGGAACTCATGATGCTCGAGAGAATCGCCGAGCTGATCATGAGGAGAAAAAGCGTTCGATTCTCACTCGAGCCCGCCAGGCGAATCACCCAACCGCCGATCCCGGCGGCGATGCCGGTACGGGCAAGGGCCTCACCGACGATCAGGAGGCTTGCGATGGTGAGGACCACCGGGTCCGAAAAACCCGCGAGCGCCTCATTCGGACTGAGAATTCCGCTCAGACCCAGGGCGAGCACCACCAGAAACGCGGTGACATCCATCCTCACCCGTCCGGTCGCCATGGCGATCCCGGCAAGCGCGACAAGTGCAAATACGAAGATCGTTTCCCAGCCCACCAGCTCTCACCTCAGAAGATTTTTCGACAGATGAAGAATGACGACGCATCATAACAACCTCTGTCGTCTGAAATAAATTCGGCGCTGTCCTCGCGGGTGAAGTCGGATCGTCGATCGACGGTGAGACCGACCATTGCGTGCAAACCGTCTCAGTAGGGCGTCGTCAATCGATGCGCGCGGGGCCGGCCAACCGGAGCTCGAGTGCGGGGTCGAAGACCTCGTTGCGGTTCAGCAGCTCCAGCATGAGCTGGCCCCAGAGCGGACTCGAGATGTCACCGTGGTTTTTGCTGACCTCAGCCGGTACCTGAAAGACCCAGAACGGGGTGTCATTCCAGCGACCCGGGATCTCGGTCAGGATCACCTCGTCACCTCGAACCCTTGCGGTGTGGCTGAAGAGGGAGGGTACGTGGCCGGCCGTGTGGAGACCCAGGGTCTTTTGTGACGGCATGGTCGAATCAGCACAATGACGATATCGAACAAAGATCGAGTTGAATCTCATGGCCAGAGGAACCATCCACCGGGTGACGCCGTCATTCTCAGAGGTAATGGACACCATCATCGGACCATCTGCGGGCCGGCGGTTGCCGGCTCCGTCCTCGAGCATAAGTCTGACACCCGTGCGTTTGAGCACATCGATGAGCTGCTTGGTGTGGAGCGCCTCGGTGGAGGGGTTGGCCGAAACGATGAGATCGTAGCCGATGGGCAGCGAGACACCGGCTTCTTCAACCTCCAGAATTTCACCCATCACCGCCTGGGCGATGGTTCTCTCAAGGATGAGTCCACCCATGGAATGGCCGAGGAGAAAGCTCTTGGAGTCGGGATTTTCAATTGCGGCGCGGAGCGTTCGCTGGAGGACCTCAATCAAACCCAGCGAGGCCACCCGGTGGGCGGCCACCCGACGATTCCAGAACGAGGCGTCGATGAGAATCGGTAGGGAGTAGGTGCGGCCGCGCCAACCGATGAAAAGCCCGACAACCGGTCGTGCCGGTTCGCCGGTCGTGAGGGCCGCCGCCTCCGAGTACTCGGCGAGCCGCACGACCTGGTCTTCGAACCAGGCCAACCTCTGGCCCGAAGCGCGATCCCGCGACGCGTTGCTCTTCCAACCGTGGATGAACTGGTGCAGCACGATGCCGTGCTCGCTTTGGGTGTTGAGGTCGCGAATGAGCTCGACAACCGCATGGAGCTGCGCCAGATCCCAGGGCTCTCCCTGATCATCAAACTCGACCACCGAAATCGCGTAGGGCAAACCGCCGGGAGTCTGAGCTACCCGCAGGTAGTCCTCCGGCGCGATGTTGAACTGCCGGTTGCCGACACAACCGAAGGGTAGCGCCACCCCGATCGCGACAAAGATCAGAAAGATGACGAGCAACCGCGCGAAGGACAATCTCCAACGGCGGCGGGGACGGGTTTCGTGGGGGGTGTGTGACATGATCGCTTCGGCGCCATTATATTCAGTTCGAATGACGGAGTTGGGTCAAATGAAACGAATTCTCCGAATCACCGGAATTGCAGCAGCCGCATTGGCGGTCCTCATCATCGCATTCAGCCTGCTCTCCCAGCGATCCAAACCGGATCTCTCGCTCTGGCACACGGTCAACCTGAAGACCGAGTTTCAGGCGAGCGACGCCGATGACGATTTCGCATGGGCCGACTACCTCGCTGCGGAGGACGCCCTCTTTGACGAACTCGAGGAGCGGATCATCCTCCAAACCGGAGACGACGCCGACCCGGATTGGAACCGCTATGCCGACGGAGGAATCAACAACCCGGCAGAGTTCCCAAAGAACTGGAACCGCTCGTTCGAGCTGCCGACGCCCAACCCGATCGGCGGCATACTGGTGATCCACGGTCTGACCGACTCGCCCTACAGCATGCGGCGGACTGCCGAGATCCTCCGCGCGCAGGGTTTTTCCGTGGTGGGGCTCCGCCTTCCCGGTCACGGCACCGCGCCGTCAATGCTGGCTCGCGCCAAGGTCAAGGACTGGGTCGCCGCCGTTCGCATCGCCTATCAACACCTGTTGGCGACGGTTGGGGACGACGTACCCGTCATGGTTGCCGGGTACTCCAACGGGGCGGCGCTGGCCCTCGACCTGACCCTCGACACCCTCGACGAACGGGATCTGCGGACACCGAATCAGATCGTTCTATTCTCCCCCGCCGTCGGGATCACCCGCGCCGCCGTCCTCGCAAGGACCCCCAACCTGCTCAGCTGGATGCCGTGGTTCTCGAAACTCGGATGGAGCGACATCGAGCCCGAGTTCGACCCTTTCAAGTACAGCTCATTCCCCACCGATTCGGGCTACCAGACCCACGTCCTCACCCGCTCGATCCGCGCCCGATTGGCCAAACTCGGTAACGGCGCCGACCGCTTCCCTCCGGTGCTGGCGTTCATGTCTCTCGCCGACGCCACGGTCCTGGTCGAAGCCGTCGTCAGCGGACTCTTTGACCGTCTGACCAAACCGGACAACGAATTGGTGGTCTTCGACATCAACCGCGAGGCCAAGATGCGCGACTTCTTCCGCACCGACCCGGCCGAGCGACTGCGGGCGCTCACCAATCGGGACACGACGCCCTACCGGCTCACCGTGATCTCGAATATTGACGAGACCACCGCCGCCCTCGAGGAGTGGAGCCGGCCGGGCGGCGCCACCGAACCGGTCATCACCGATCTCACGCTCGAGTGGCCTCGGGGATTCTATTCACTGTCACACGTGGCGGTTCCGTTCGCTCCCGACGACCCGACCTACGGTTTCCTCCCCAACTCGGGAGAGCGATTCGGCATCCCACTGGGGATGCTCGAACCACGCGGGGAAAAGGGACTCCTCAGCGTCCCCGCCGGTCAGTTCAACCGCCTCCGATCCAACCCATTCTTCCCCTACATCGAGCAGCGCCTCATCAACCTCACCGGGAATCCCGAAGCGCTTGAAGACCACACGTCTGCGGAGTCGAACATTGGCCCGAGAACGAAGGACTGATGCGCGAGCCTCCTGAAAAATCAAGAATCGGACACTGAGGACTTCTGACCCTCGTCGCCAACAGGCCGGCGAGACGCCGGCCCGACAATGGATCTCAGCCCTTTGTGGTGCACATTCGCCGAGATCGCTTGAGGCATCAGGTCACCAGCCGGAATGCTACGCTCATCGTCATGGAACTGAGCGTATTCGACATCTTCAAGATCGGGATCGGGCCTTCTTCCTCGCACACCGTGGGGCCCATGAGGGCGGCGGGTTTTCTCCTCTCCAAACTCTACAAGCACGGACTCTTCGATCGGGCTCAACGAATCCAGTGCGAACTCTTCGGCTCCCTGGGCGCCACCGGCCGCGGCCACCACACCGATCGAGCGGTGATCTGGGGGCTTCAGGGGGAAGAGCCCGAAACCATCGAACCCGACAACCAGGAACCGCTCTACCAGGGAGTCGTTCAGTCCAGCGAACTGCACCTCGGCGGGCGGCGACTCATCGAGTTCATCCCCGATCGCGACATCATCTTCAAGGCGAACGAACAGCTCCCGCACCACCCCAACGGAATGCACTTCACCGTCTTCGACAAAGCCGGGGCCGAAATCTACGCCAAGGATTTCTACTCCATCGGTGGCGGATTCGTTGTGGGTGACAGAACTGCCGAGAACGACCAGTTGATCAAGGAACCTGTTCAGGTCAAATACCCCTTCTCCTCCTGTGATGAACTCCTGGCAATCGCCCGGGATACCGGATTGAGCTTCGCCGAGATCATCCTCGCCAACGAGCTTGCCTGGCGCACATCCGACGAGATCGAGGATGGACTCGAGGCGATTCAAGACGCCATGAACGGCTGCATCGAGCGAGGGTTCCGGGCTGAAGGCGTCCTTCCCGGAGGGATGGAAATTCAACGCCGTGCCCCGTCCCTCTATCGAACGCTGACGACGGAGAACGAGCAGGCCTTCGGCGATCCCCTGGGCGCCATGGACTGGATCACCCTCTACGCCCTCGCCGTCAACGAGGAGAATGCGGCCGGAGGCCGCGTCGTCACCGCACCGACCAACGGCGCCGCTGGAATCGTCCCGGCCTGTCTCCGTTTTCTCGAGCGGATCATCAAACGGCCACCGCCGACAGCGGCCCGCGACTATCTCCTCACGGCCGGGGCCATCGGTGCGCTCTATGCGACCAACGCCTCGATCTCGGGCGCCGAGGTCGGGTGTCAGGGTGAGGTCGGGGTGGCGTGTTCGATGGCCGCAGGCGGATTGGTTCAGGCCGCAGGCGGCACACCACGGCAGATCGAGAATGCCGCCGAGATCGGGATGGAGCACAATCTCGGCCTGACCTGCGACCCCATCGGCGGTCTCGTTCAGATCCCGTGTATCGAGCGAAACGCCATGGCGGCGGTCAAGGCCGTCAA
>CBESWV010000219.1:0-6789 GCA_965533305.1 uncultured bacterium
GTGCCCGTGCCCGTGCCCGTACCCGTGCCCGTATCCGATCCCGATCCCGATCCCGTTCCCGTATCCGAGACCGCCACCGCGCTGCTCGTGCGACGCTGGGTCGCCAGAGGCGGCCCAGAAGGCCGGGATTGAAGACTTCGTGTTTGCGACGGCTCGATGGTGCGATGCCTCTGTGTCTCTCCGTGCGCCACTGTGCCTCTGTGGTTCAAGAAGCGGAGATGCTGAAATCGCTGAAAATCGGTCGATCGAGGGGGTGGACCGCGCCAACTACAACATTGCACATTGCAATCCTATCCTTGTGAAATAATTTGCAATCTGCGATGGTTCGCTCCCCTCCTTCTGGTTGTTGATTTTTATTTAATTGATTTTAAAAGATTTAAAATCTTATGCTGGGTTCTGCATTAGTGGCACGCGCGTTGCACTGTGGGGTCCGACAGCCGGGGGAGTTCTCGTCAGGACCCGCCGGCAACGAAGGGAGCCACTCCATGGTCAATCGCGAAGCTTGGGACTGGAACACGGGCAAGCGAGCCATCTGCGATCTCGGTGCGGTGTCTGACCGTTTCGACGAGGTCCACGAGTGGGCGGTGAGCCCCGACGGCGAGCGGATCGCGGCGCCAGTCCTCATCGCGCCGGACACCTTCTCGGTGACGGTCAACGATCAGCGTTGGGAAGGCGAGTTCGAGAAGGCATGGCACCTGGCCTTCACACCGGATGGGAAGCTGACCGCGCTCGTGCGGATCGACGACGAGTGGACCGTCGCGGTGGAAGGCGAGCCGTGGGTAAATAGGTGGGAGTTCGCCTGGAACCCTATTTTCAGCCGGGACGGCAGCGTCATTGCACTCCAGATCAAGGACAACATGGAGTACACGGTGGCCGTCAACGACACCGCGTGGGAGAAGAAATTTCCCTCGTCGCGAGGTCTCGCTCTGAGCCCGGACGGCAAGCACGCTGCCGCCGTCGTTCAGGTGGAGGCCCTGGCCGAGGCCGATGTCACCGGTTTCTTCGAAGGGACCTGGAGCCTGGTCGTCGATGGGGAGCCATGGGAGCGGAAGTTCATCAACGCGTACGGACCGACGTTCAGCGAGGACGGCGCCCACGTCGCCGCCGAGGTCCGTCTCGATCTCTGCGAGTACACCCTGGCTGAGGACTCGGTGCCGTGGGACAGCCGGTTCGGCTGCGTCTGGGAGCCGCTCTACCGCAACGGCAGCGACCGGTTGATAGCGCCGGTTCGGGTGGCAGGTTCGTGGACCATCGCCGAGAACGGCGAACCCATCTGGGACAGTCGCTTCATGCAACTCTGGAATCAAAGGCTGAGCCCGGACGGTAGCCGGATCGCCGCGGTGGCGACCGCGAGTTTTGGTCAGTGGTCGGTGGCGGTGGACGGCAAACTGTGGAAATCATCGTTTGACGACCTGGTGCTGCCCCCGGTCTTCGCACCGGACGGCTCTCGGGTGGCTGCGACGGTTCGTTCCAACGGCCAATGGAGACTGGCGGTCGACGACCGCCCGTGGTCCGCGACCTTCGACATGGCGTGGGACCCGGTCTTTTCTCCCGACGGCGCCCGAGTCGTCGCCAAGGTGGAAAAAGACGGCCGATTCGCCATCTTCATGGACGGCCGGCTGTGGAGCCCGTGGTTCGACATGGTCTGGGATCCGATCTTCTCTCCGGACGGAAACAAGATGCTCATCCGGGCGGTGGAAGAAGGCCAGTTCGTCCGTTATGTGGTCGATGTCGCCACTGGATTCCAGGGATGACCGAGGGAGGAAGCATGTACGAGATCGTCAGCGGCCCTCTGGTCTGGATCGCCTTCATCGGTTTTTTCGGCGGTCTGCTCTATCAACTCGTCACCAAGTATCGGTTGGCCAAGAGGGAGCGGGTGGTCCTGCCCACCATGAGCCCCAAATTCGGGGTACGCTCCCTGCTCCACTGGGTCTTTCCGTTCGCCGGCGTCAGCACGAGGCAACGGCCGTTCTTCACGGTGATCTCCTTTGCCTTCCACATCTGTCTGCTGGTGACGCCACTGTTTCTCATGGGACATGCGGTCCTTTGGCAGCAGTCGTGGGGCCTGCGCTGGTGGAGCCTGCCCGAGGGCGTGGCGGACGTCATGACGCTGGTGGTCATTTTCGGCTGCCTCTTCTTCATGGTCCGCCGGTTGGTTCAGCCCGAGGTGAGGAATGTCAGTTACACCTCAGATTTCGTCCTCGCCCTGCTTGTCATGTCGCCATTTCTCACCGGCTACATCGCCCACCAGCAGTGGCTGCCGTATCAACCCATGATCATCATTCACATCGTGACCGGCGCTCTCTGGCTGCTGGCGATCCCATGGACCCGTCTGGTCCACATGCTGTGGTTCGTCTTCACCCGTGCCTTCATGGGCAGCGAGTTTGGTTCGGTGCGGCATTCGAGGGACTGGTAATGAACTGCCTATTCGAGTTGCGTGCGACGGGGGAAGAACGCCATGGCTGATCTCGTAGATATAAAGATCATCGACCCGGGTGTCGACGACAACATTGCCAAGCTGACGCCGGAACGCATCGAGAAGACCATCAACAAGGTGATCACCCAGGAGACGGCGGCCCGGCTCAAGATCTATATGGACACCTGCGTCCACTGCGGTTTGTGCGCGGACTCGTGCCAGAGCTACATCTCGCGGGACAAGGATCCGGACTATGCACCGGTTGCCAAGGTCAAGGACACGATCTGGGAGATGGTCAGGCGCAAGGGGAAGGTCGACGCCGAGTTTCTGCACAACGCAGCTCGCATTGCGTTCATCGACTGCGGAGCGTGCCGTCGTTGCAGCATGTACTGCCCCTTCGGTATCGACATCTCGTACCTGATCATGACGACGAGGCGGATCTTCAACCTCCTCGGCGTGGTGCCGCAGTACCTTCAGGACACCACCAACAGTCACGCCGCCACCATGAACCAGATGTGGGTCCAACAGGATGACTGGATCGACACCCTCATGTGGCAGGAAGAAGATGCCCAGGCGGAGCTCGCCGGGACCCGGATCCCCCTCGACAAGGAGGGCGCCGACATCATGTACTCGGTGATCGGCCCGGAGCCCAAGATCCTGGCCCAGCTCCTCGCCAACATGGCGATCATCTTCAAGGCCGCCGGCGCCGACTGGACCATGCCGTCCACCGACGGCTGGGACAACTCCAACATGGCCATGTACTCGGGAGACTTCGAGACCATGGGCCGGGTGGAGCGCCTGCACTGGGACCGGGCGAGCCAGCTCAAGGTCAAGCGAGTGGTCATGGGTGAATGCGGCCACGCCTACCGCGGTGCAGTCTACGACGGTCCGCGGTGGCTGGGCTGGACAAAACCGCCCCTACCCATGGTGCACGCGGTGGAGTACTACTACGACATCATCAAGAGCGGAAAGATCAAGATCGCTCACAAGTACGAGGGGCCGGTGACGGTTCAGGATCCGTGCAACATCGTTCGCGGCCGCGGTCTCCAGGACAAGCTGCGCTACGTGGTCAACGCGATCTGCGAGGACTTCCGCGACATGGATCCGCGCAACGAGCACAACTACTGCTGTCAGGCGGGTGGCGGTCTCATCAACTGCGGCCCGCGCTGGAAGAACTCGCGAATGAAGAGCAACCGCATCAAGGCTGACCAGATCCACGACACAGGCGCCCACATGGTGATCACTCCCTGCCACAACTGCCATTCGGGCATCGAGGACATCATCGGGTACTACAAGCTCGACTGCCACGTCTCGTTCATCAGCGAGCTGCTGGTCAAGACCATGGAAATGCCGGAAGCATGAGGGGTTGGAAGACGATGAGAAGAAGCACGATGTCGTTGCCGGCTGTCGGCTTGCTGATCATTTCTGGGGTGGCGATGGCGTCAACACCGGATCGGGAAGGTTCGGTCAGGGAGATCGCGCCGGCGATCATTGAGTTGGATTTTCCAGAGGCACTCGGTGCCATGCAGCAGCCGCCTGTCGAATTCAACCACGCCGCCCACACCGCCGTGTTGAAGGCTGAAGGCTGTGAAGCCTGCCATACGGTGGACGAGACAGGTTTTCATCCTGGACTCGCTGCGACCGCCGGACTCGAAGACCGCAACGAGCTTACGGATGCCTACCACGATGCTTGTATCGGCTGCCATGATGAACGGCTCAAGTCGGGGGTTGCGGGTGGGCCGTTGACCTGTGGAGACTGCCATAGGGAAATGAAGCCGGGGGCGAGTCTCTGGGTTCCCATCAACTTCAACTACTCACTCCACGCCCGTCACGCCAAGGTCTACCCGGAAGAGTGCGGCACCTGCCACCATGTCTGGGACAAAGAGGCCGAGAAGCTCAAGTATGAGAAGGGCAAAGAGGACGCCTGCGGAGCGTGCCACCTGGAGATCGATATCGACAAGACTCCCTCGTTGGTCAACGCCTCGCACCGGGCCTGCCTGAGCTGCCACCTTGAGAGGGTGAAGCTCGGATCCGAAGCCGGACCCGTTCTCTGCGAGGGTTGCCACGACGCGACTCACCTGGCGGCCCTGGAAGAACTCGAGGCGCCACCGAGATTGATGGCGGGACAGCCCGACAGCACCTGGGTCAAGGCGCCGGGTGGCATCTTGCCGCTGGTGGCTTTCAACCACGAGTCGCACGAACTGCGGGCCTATTTCTGCACAACCTGCCATCACAGTCGGCTCCAGTCGTGCGCCGATTGCCACACTCAGATGTCCTCACCCGAAGGTGGCGGCGTGAGCCTCGAGGGAGCTCACCACGAAACCGGTTCCGTCCACAGCTGTATCGGTTGTCACCAGGTGGCCGCGGCCACGGGTGATTGCGCGGGCTGCCACTCTCAGACTATCGTCGGCGTCCTGCAACCGACCTGCGAGAGGTGCCACAACGGCCCGCCTCCGTATGCCGGCGAACCGCCGGTTCTCGAGCAGGGATTGCCAGCGCCGGTCAAGTTCGCCGAGCTGCCGAGCGCCTCCGACGACCTGCCGGACGAGGTGACGATCGACGTTCTCGTCGATCGCTACGCTGCCTCGAAGATGCCGCATCGCAAGATCGTTGCTCGTTTTGACGCCAAGATTCGGGAGAGCACTCTGGCGACACAGTTCCACGGCTCCGTGGAGGCCATGTGTGCCGGCTGTCACCATCACAGCCCGGTCGGGGACCGCCCACCCCAATGTAGAGCCTGCCACGGGGATGTGGGGGCGGCGACCATCGATCGGCCCTCCCTGAAGGTGGCATATCACCGGCAGTGTGTCTCGTGCCACCAGCAGCTCGGCCTCAAGGATGGTTGTACCGACTGTCACGAGGTAAAGGAGGAACAATCATGACAACAACCCGGCGAGGTTTCATCGGTGGAGCCGTGGGTGCAGCGATCACCGCAACCACGGCGGACGCCGGAACCACCAAACACTTCGAGGGCTATCCCGGACGCTACGGTCTCCTGCACGACACTACATTGTGCGTCGGCTGTCGTTCGTGCGAAGTCGCCTGCAACGAGGTCAACGGGCTGCCGCCGGTGGATGTTCCGGTCGATGACCAGCAGATCTTCGACACCGTTCGCCGGAGCACCGAGACCTCGTTGACAGTGGTCAACAAGTATGTCGAGGCGACCGACGACCGGCCGCCGGTCTACCGCAAGCTCCAGTGCATGCACTGCAACGAGCCTTGCTGCGCGACCGTGTGCCTCGTCCACGCCTTCGAAAAGACCCCGGAGGGTCCGGTGTTGTATCACCCGGAGCTCTGCATGGGTTGCCGCTACTGCGTCATGGCTTGCCCCTACTACGCCTTGGCCTATGAATACGAGGATCCGCTGACGCCCAAGGTGATGCGCTGCACCATGTGCTACGACCGGATCAAGGAGGGCAAGCTCCCCGGCTGCGCCGAGGCGTGCCCCATGGGCGCCATCACCTTCGGCAAGCGGGACGAACTCATCAAGATCGCGCGCGAACGTATTCGTAAGAACCCCGAACGCTATGTCGATCACATCTTCGGTGAGCACGAGTTTGGCGGCACCAGTTGGATGATACTGGCCGGCACCTCTTTCGGAGAGCTCGGCCTCGACGAAGGTATGACCAGCGAGCCGCTGCCGGCCATCGCCACCAGCTATCTCGGCGTGGTCCCTCTGGTAGTCACCATCTACCCCGGCCTTCTCATGGGGATGTACGCCTTCTCCAAGCGCAACGAGGCGGTCGCCAAGGCCGAGCGTAAAGAGGCGGTGGCCAAGGCCGTTGTCGCCACCGAGGTAGAGGGCAAGAAGAAGCTCGAGGCGGCTGCGGATCGCGCCAAGAAGGACAAGGAGCGGTCGGTGAACATGGCCGTCAAGAAAGCCCTCGCCGAGGCGCAGAAGGGAGGTGACGAATGAGCGATGTCACCGTTGACACCGTCGACACCATCCCCGAGCCGTTGAAAACCGGTTGGTTCACCCCGTTCAACATCATCTCCGGGATCATTCTCGCCGGCGGCGCAATCATTCTCGGGATTCGTTTCACCCAGGGGCTCGCCGCGACGACGAATCTCAACAACACTTACCCGTGGGGGCTGTGGATCGGCTTCGACGTTATGAGCGGCGTCGCCCTCGCCGCCGGCGGCTTCGTCACCTCGACCGCCGTCTACCTCTTCGGGATGAAGGAGTACAAGCCTGTCGTGCGGGCCGCCCTGCTCACCGGGTTCCTCGGTTACCTCCTGGTAGTTTTGGGCCTGCTGGCGGATCTCGGTCGTCCGTGGCGCTTGCCCTATCCGTTCATCAGGTCGGCCGGGCCGACCTCGCCGCTCTTCGAGGTGTCGCTCTGCGTTGCGCTTTATCTCACCGTGCTCTTCAT
>CBESWV010000220.1:0-6541 GCA_965533305.1 uncultured bacterium
CAACACGGGCCGCCCGGACGCCGCCCGAGCCGGCTCCGATGACAAAGAGATCGTATTCGTATGCGGTATCAGTCATTTTGAGAGTATAGATCGAGCCGAAGTTCTCAGTTATGAGTTTTGAGTTCTTAGTTACCATCGCAGCCGGCCGGTCAGCGCTTCGAAGGTCCTATGCGATGAAACTAAGAACTGAGCCTCTTGCAAAAACCCTGTTTCCCGATGGTTCGTGGTCTCTGTGCCGGCGAGACGCCAGCACTACAAAGGGCTGAGATCCATTGTAGGGCCGGTGTCTCGCCGGCCTGATGGTGAGGAGGGTCGAAAGACCTCAGTGTCCAATTCTCGAATTTTGCAAGAGGCTGAACTAAAAACTAAAAACTAAAAACTAAGAACTGAGAACTGAGTACTACTCACGCTTCGTCTCGAGATTGATGGTGATGTCGATCTCGTTGCCGAGAATCATCCCGCCCGCATCCAGAGCTTTGTTCCAGACGATGCCGTAGTCCTTTCGGTCAAGATCGGTCTCGATCTCGAAACCGGCGACGGTGCCGCCCCGGGGCCCTTTGATCTCGCCGAGAAAGGTGACCGGGAGCGTCACGGTCTGAGAGACGCCGTGCATGGTGAGTGTTCCGGTGACCGCGAAGGACTGGGCGCCGGATTTGGTGATCTTCGAACTCGTGAAGGTGATCTCCGGGTAGGTCTCGGCATCGAAGAAGTCACCCGACCGGAGGTGATTGTCGCGGTCCTCGTTCTTGGTGTTGATGCTCGCGGTCTTGATGGTGAAGATTACGGATGAGGCATCGAGGTTGCCGAAATCCACGACGATGGTTCCGTCGAAGTCGGTGAACTGGCCGCTTGTCTTGGAGACGAGGTGCCGGACCTTGAAGCTGACATCGGAATGGACCGGATCGATGGTGTAGGTGCCAGCGGCGGCAAAGCCCGCCACGGCCAGAAGGGCGATCGAGAGAGCGAAGACGTTGCGTTTCATGGGATCCTCCGTATTGTTGCGGGTGGTTGAACTTCGAACCGTTCGCTGAGAAAAACCCGGTCTTTCCTCCAACGACTCGTCCCTTGTATTCTCCAAGCAGGCGTGCGGTTACTTGTTTCGCCGGCTATAGACTTCTTGAGATGCCGCTTCCTCGGCGCCAACCTGGCCGTTGTGACTGCCACATGGGCGCCGTCGTGCGAAGTCATGGTCTGGAACTGGTGGGAACGACATCGGTGCTTTATGCGTTGCATCTGATCGTGTCGATGAAGAGAAGATTGGCAAGGGACTTGCTAGGGTTGCACCGTGCGTGACGATGGAAGGACATTCCGCCGAGCGATCGGCATCTCACTGCTGCTGCATCTGCTGCTGCTTTTTTTAATCGTGCCTCGAATGCAGGAGGCGTGGTCCAAGTCGGGTGCATCACCGATCTTTGCCGTGGATCCCGACCAGGTCGCCGAGCAGAGACCCATTGAATTCGAGTTTGTCGATCTCGCCGAGGAGCGCGAAGAGACCCCGGAGAACCCAAACGCACCCATGTCCGATCTTGATCGCCGGGCGCACGGCGGCGAGGGAGATCTTTCCGACCGGCCGTCGAGCCAGGGAAACACACCTCAACTGGTTCAGGCTCAGGGCGGCGAGTTCTTCAATCGCGGTGCTCCACCCCAGATGGCCGGTCCCCAGGCACGTCAGGTGCCGCCTCCTCAACCCGATCAAGAGCCGGCCGAGCGGCCGAGCGACCGCGAGCCCATGGAGGCGCGTCCCGAAGGCGCCGGGGAGGGCGAGCCGTCGGAGTCGGAACAGCGGCAGCAACCCGCCATCCCGCTGCCGCCACCCGGTGTGTGGATGTTGCCGCCATCGGAGGGTGGGATTGCCGAGAACCCCAACCGTGAGGGCGGTGGAGTCGACACCGGCGCGCTGTCCTTCGATACCCAGTGGTACGACTGGGGTCCCTACGCGAGATCCATGCTTGCCAAGATCCGCCGCCATTGGCGGATCCCGAGTATCGCCATGATGGGTGTGAGCGGGATCGTCAAGGTGAGGTTCTACATCGAGATAGACGGAACCGTCACCGGTGTTCGGATCATCAACGAAAGCGGCAAGCCACCCATGGACTTCGCCGCCCGCGATGCCATCGCAGACTGCATCAATTTTGAGCCATTGCCGGCCGGTCTCGGTCTGCACGGTCCCGAAGGTGTCACCATCACCTTCCTTTACAATGCTGGCCCACGAGATCGCCACAGATAGAATCAGCCGATCGGAGAAACTCGTGTTCGAACTCTTACAGAATGGTATCGATATTTTCAGGTCCGGTGGACCGGTCATGTATCCCCTCGGGATGCTCTCGGTGGTGGCGGTGGCCATCATCCTCGAGCGGTTGTGGGTTTTGAGGCGGCAGAACTACCTCGAGCCGGGCACGGTCCACGTCCTTTCGGGGCTCCTCGGTGGGCGCGATTACAAGTCCGCCTCCGACTTCTGCCGCCGGCACCCAGGGCCTTTCACCGAGCTTGTCCACACCATGGTGGAGAATCGGTATGCGCCCTATGACGAGCTCAAGGAGATCCTCAGTGATACCGGGCGTCGTCAGCTGCTCAGCCTGCAACGGGGCCTTCCGGCCCTGGCGACCATCGTCGGCGGCGCGCCTCTGCTCGGATTGCTCGGTACGGTGATGGGCATGATCAACATCTTCAAAGCGGTGGCCACCGGTGGCTCCGGGATCAACGAGACCCTCGCAACCGGGATCTCTCAGGCGCTCATTACCACCGCGACCGGTCTCATCATCGCGATCCCCGCACTTTTCACCCACAGTTTTCTCGAGGCGCGAGCGGTGGCGATTCTGTCTGATATCGAGGCGCAGATGATGGACTACCTCCACCTGGTGCGGCGACCGGACATCGAAGTCGATGAGGACGGGGAGAGCTGATGCGACTCGTCAAGTTCGGTGGGCGCAGCAAACCCGAGGTGCAGATGTCACCGCTCATCGATGTCGTCTTCCTGTTGCTCATCTTCTACGCGGTGACAACGCAATTTGTCTCCGACGAGAGGCTCAAGCTCAAGTTGCCCGAAGCCAAGACGGCGGAGTCCGAAGGGGTGGGTCGGGATGAGATGCCTCCGGAGGTCAAGGTGGCTGCCGACGGAACCATCTGGATCAGCGACGAGATCGTCCCGGAGGAGGAACTCGAAGCGCGGATGAAGGCCCTGGTCGAACGTGCACCCGACGGCGCGGTGATCCTCAAGGGTGACCGCGATGCCGACTACGGGATCGTGGTGAAGGTCCTCGATGCCGC
This sequence comes from uncultured bacterium, assembly GCA_965533305.1. Lineage (GTDB taxonomy): Bacteria > Acidobacteriota > Thermoanaerobaculia > Thermoanaerobaculales > Sulfomarinibacteraceae > JAHECW01. The sequence goes on from CBESWV010000220.1 coordinate 3,268, forward strand.
CCGCGCCGCCGGCGCCAACATGATCCAGATGTCCGCGGATCGGCCCAAGGAATAGAGCCGGCTTCGGGATTCGTTTCCGATCCCGATCCCGATCCCGATCCCGAGTCCGTTTCCGTATCCGTATCCGTTTCCGATCCCGATCCCGATCCCGATCCCGTTCCCGAGTCCGTTTCCGATCCCGTTCCCGCGCCCGTTTCCGATCCCGTTCCCGCGCCCGTTTCCGATTCTGGGATGGTCCTGTCCTCCTCCCTCTCCCGTACCCGTGTCCGAGTCCGTGTTAGATGATCCGCCGTTGAACGGGGTGCCATTCTTTGCATTGTTCAGCGGTGGGGAGTCGAGGTGCCGCGAAGCTGGTGGCCGAACAATGCTAAGGGTGGCTCCCTCGGCCAACCCCATTTGAAGAACCAGATTCAGGAACGCGCCGCTGAACCCGGTGACCGCCCCGCCCACACGTCATAAAGTTCCCTGAAGCACAGCCGGATGTTGCCGCCATGTCGCTCGTAGAGGTCTTCGAGGTCCACCGTTGCGGCGGCCTCGGGCGCAAGTTCTCCCACCAATTCCCTCAAGAGCTCGGGGCTGGTGGTGCACTCGTGGATCGTCGGGAAGCGACCCGGCAGATGACTGGCGATGACGATGATTCCGGCCTTGTGGATTTCCCGATGCAGCCGCCACCAGGACCACCGGCCGAGCTGTTCGGCGCCGTCGATCAGAATGGCGTGGTGCCGGTCGACGGCATGGGGCAGGATGCCTCGGGCCGACGTCTTCGGGATCTCGCTCTCGGCATTGAGGCGCAACCAGACGATCTTCCCGGTGAAGTGGTCGGCAAGCTGCTCGAGAAGCGTCGTCTTGCCGCTGCCGTGGGGCCCGACGATGGCCCCTCGATGATCCTGACCGGCGAGGAGGGCGAGGATCTCATCCATGTCGTCCCCCCGGAATCGAAACCCGAGCTTCTCGATCCGCCGGCTCGCAAACGGGTTGTCCGCCGGTCGCGATGCACGAGGTCTCGGCTTCACTGGCCTTTGGGTCCGAACCGGAGGGTGAAGCCGGCCGGCTCACGTCCGAGGCTCTCGAGTTGCACCTCTGCTGGAATAGGCGACACTACCAGGTCCAAGCGTTCGGTCTCTCCACTCGGGAGCACCACGAGTTCGAGAGCCCATGCAAGGGTGATGAGTGATCCCGAGAAAGAATAGGGACCGAGGGGTAAGCGGAATGAAAAACCGCGTTCTCCGTTCGAACCGGGTGCCTCGATGCGAAGATCGTCCACGATTTCAACGTCTTCTGTCCCCTTGCCGCTGGTATGCCAGAAGAGGCGCAGTTCCACCGTCTCCGGCTCCGAGTCCATTGCCCACCCGACACGCCCTGACATTTCGTCGCCCGGGAGATACCAACGCCGGTCGTCCTCGAGGTCGATGCGCATGGTGGTCACGGCAGCAGCCTTTCTCTCGACAGCGGTCGGACCTCGAGAACAAAGGTCTCCTCCACATCCGGCCAGCGGGCGATGTCGCCGTGCACATAGAGCGACCATTCAACCCCGTTGTTTGCTGAGGTGAAGCTGTGCATGGTGTCCTCGGGGATCGCCACTTCGGTCGAACCCCGGGCGATCTCCCAGTCCGACGATATGTTCACCAGTTCGATCGAGGCGAAGACCTCACGATCCGTGTGGGTGTCGGTGCCTCGGCGATAGGTCGCCTTCTCGAACCCCTCGAGCACGATCGCGAGGCTGTCGATTCGATTGATCTGCCCGCGAAACGACCATTCGACCCGCAGTGTGGTTCCGAGCCGGGGCGCCGCAGGCGAGATGGTGAGCTTTGGCCGCGGGTTGAAGGCTCCGAGGAAGGTGTAGAAGACCCCGATGATCAGAGCCAGACCCACCAAGACAAACGGAATCAGAAAGACCATGAGGAACCACTCAGGAGCACCATTTGTATAGGCTTTGAAGGCTTGCCAGACAAAGACGCTGACGATGCCGTTCCAAAGGGCGGCGACCAAGACCATCCCGACCACTTTGGCAACGGGACCGGCGGCGGGTTCCAGGTGGCGAACTCCGGAGTTGGATTCGGATGGATCGAACGATGGTGGATCGTCGGGTTTGGAGGATGTGGGGGTGCGGCGGGCGTGGGCGGTCAGGCCGACCCCCGCAAGCAGGAAGACCAGCGGAAAGAGACCGATGAAGTACACCGCGGTGAAGCCGCGGTTCAGGGTCGAACGAGTCGGATCCTCGGTGTCGACAAAACAGGTTGTCGCGCTTCCCACGGGGTAGCGGTCCACGGTGGCCTTGGCGTCCTCGTAGTCGCTGGAGGCCATGGGGAAGAAGTTCCTGCGGTTGGAGATCCAGTCTCGGCCCTCGGCTGTGTACTTGTACAACACATCGGCGCGGTACGAGGTTCCATCATCCGTGCTCCACGACCGTATGGTTGATGCATTGATCGTGGCGGGGGTTTCCTCCCAGGTGATGGCCGACATTAATCGGGTGACCGGCAAGATCAAGAGAAAGATCGACAGGGCTCCCCCCACAACGGCGAAGAGCAGTCCGATTCCCAGTTCGAGTTTTCGCCCGATGTTCTTCCCCTGGCGGGCCTTTTGTGAGATCGACTCCCGGCTCAAAGACCCGTTGAATCTGGGAGTCCCTTTCCAGACCGCAAAGATGCCGCCGCCACCGACCGCGACAAAGATCAACGGGAAGAAGACAACAAAGCCGATCCACGGCAGTCGGGCTTCAAGGACGGCGTCGCCCGGAATTTCGGGATTGACCCGACAGGTCGCGCGGCTCCCCGAGGGGAAACGATCGGATGCCCTCCGGGCGCTGTCGTAGTTCGAGGTCGAACTCTCCCCCCTCGAGGCCTCGTGGCCTTCGTAGTCGCGACCATCGATCTGGTAGCTGAAGTGGATGCTCGGCTGGTAGGGGTTACTGCCGTCGTCGATCTCTTCGACTCCGCTCGTCAGGATCGTGCACGGGACCTTCGGCCAGAACCACACCGCGGTTTCCCGAATCGTCTCGCCGATGATGATGATGGTGAAGATGGAACCCATGGCCAGGAAGATCAGAAAGAAGACCGTCATACAGCCCTTCCCAGCGGCCGATGTGCCGCCCGGTCGAGACGATCTTCCGGAGTTGATTTTGAATTCCATGATGAGCTCGAAACCAGTTTAGCCGATGGTGGTTCAGATCGCCGGCTATGGCGTTTCAGCAGAGCCTCTTGCAAAAACCTTCTCTTTGGATGTTTGTGGTCTCTGTGCCGGCGAGACGCCAGCACTACAAAGGGCTGAGATCCAT
>CBESWV010000221.1:0-6537 GCA_965533305.1 uncultured bacterium
GATGCCGTTGCGCGGGATCGAGGCTGCACCGGTCCGGGCGTTGCTCAAGAAAATCCCCCCCGAAACCCGTTGAAACGAGACCGGGAAAGAAAAAACGCCCCGCCGAAGCGGGGCGTTGGTTTGTGGTTGTCGAACTCGATCAGCTCAGTCGCCGCATCAGGACCAGCCCGGCGCCGATCAGCAGGCCGATCAGGAGCGCGATTCCGGTGGTGCTGATGCGAGCTGTCAATGGGATCAGCGGTGGCGACGCCCGACATCGGTCATTCCATCCGGGTCAGCTTCCTGCAGATGCCGGGCAGCTTCCTCCGGGGCGGTTGGATTGATGGTGTAGCCGGAACCCCACTCGAACCCGGCCCGTCGGGTGATCCGCGGTACGAGCTCGAGGTGCCAGTGGAAATCGTGCTCGATGGTCGACCAGTCGTCGGGATGACCCGGTCTGGGGTGAGGGCTCGGCGCGGTGTGGAGAACGAGGTTATATGGAGGATCCTCGAGCAGAAAGCGGATCCGCCGCAGGAGATCGCGGAGGATCACCGCCAACCCCCGGAGTTCGGTGTCATCGGCCGTAGCGAAATCATGATCGTGGCGCCTCGGCAGAATCCATGTTTCGAACGGAAGCGCGGAGGCATAGGGATTCAGCGCAACGAAGGTGTCGGTTTCGATGGCCACCCGGGCGCCGAGTTCGAGTTCCTGGTGGACGAGATCGCAGAAGAGGCAGCGTTCCTTGCTCTTGAAATGTGCGCGAGCCGACTTGAGTTCCTGGGCCACAGCGGAGGGAATGATCGGTGTGGCGATGAGCTGGGAGTGAGAGTGGGCCACCGAAGCACCGGCCTCGGTGCCCTGGTTTTTGAAGATCAGGATATAGCGCAGCCGAGTATCCCGCCGAAGATCGATGATCCGTGCGCGCCAGGCCTGGAGAACCCGGAGCAATTCGCTGACGGAAAAATCCGCCATCTCGTGGGCTGATTCAGGGCACTCCACGATCACTTCGTGGGCACCGACGCCGCTGACGCTGTCGTTGAGACCGACACCTTCACGGACGACTTCGCCTTCGACCCTCAGAGCGGGGAACTTGTTGGCGAAGACCCTGACCTGCCACCGAGCGACGTTTTCGGGGTCGAGTGGCGGGAGCGAAAAGATCTCGGGCGTGGTCTGATCCTCGTTCCCGGGGGCAAATGGATCGACCTCGGGAGATGGGGGCATTCCCCCCCGCTCGGGAACCAGGAACTCAAGCGGTCTCAGCCGCCGATCGGGGGCGATGATCGTCCAGCGGTTCTTGATCGGGCAGTAGCGGAGTTCGGACATGACTCACTCCTCGTCTTTCATACGGTCTCTTCATCCACAGTGGTGGGCTCGAGGAGGAGAATGGCTCCATCCAGCACGCTTTGCTCGCCGCTACGGACATCGAGGCGGGCGGTTTGACGGCTGTCCCATGGCAGGGAAAGCTCGGCAACCCGTCCGACGGCGCAATCGGCGCCGATTGCGTGACAACCGTCGCCGTCGATGACAATGATCATTGGGGAACCGCCCTCGGGCTCGAACTGGATTCTCAGACCGGCGTCGGCGACGATCTCGTTCATGGATTGGGTGCCCTCGATGAGCAGGTGCAGCCGGTCTTTGCCACCCCAAAGGGAAAGCCTCTGGATCTGGTGGTCTCCCTCGATCTCGATCCGGTTGGAGAGGCACCACTCGAAATACGACGTGATGCGGCCGTCGAGTCGGGGCGGATTCCATTGGATCGCAACCGGAACCTGAATTTGTCTGCTCACGGTCTTGAGCGGTTGATCGAGGGCTTGTGGCGGCTCGATGCCCGCCTGCCGGCACGCATCGGCAAGGTGGTGGCGGAAGATCTCGTCATAGAGGGGCGCCAGCTCGGTGGGGTTGTCGTCGCCGAGCCACCAGAACCAGTCCGAGGCTTCGGCCACCAAGAGCGATGGTGGGTGGGGGGTGCCGTTCTTTTCGAGGGCGCTTCGAACCTCGGCCAGGAGTCGCCAGGCCGCCGTTTTCTCCGGGTGCCCGATCCACGTGGCGAATATCCCGTTGATCCAGGAGCCCGGGTGGAGGGTGTCCAGGATTCCGGGCTTCGATGTTCCAGCCAGCGTCGTGAGAGTCTCCGGTTGGAGTTCGTCGCCGGTCTCCGAGAGAGCTCTCATGAGTTCGCGGAGGAAGCGGCCTCCCCCGTCGGGATAGTGGAGCCAGGCGTTCTCGCCATCGAGGGCGAGGACGATGGTGGCGTCGCTCGGAAGTGTTCGACCGAGGCAGACGAGCTCGTCAACCAGAGACCGGGCGGCGCGAGCCTCGTCATCCCAGTTGCCGTAGCGAAAGCCGATGGCGTCGGACAGGGTGCGATCCCGGAAAAAAAGAACCGGGCTCTTCTCGGTAAGGGTCCAAGGTCGGTAAAGTTCCGCCCGCGCCGAATCGGTGTCGCGAAGCGGGATCCCGAGGCTTTTTTCAAGAATGCCCTCATCGGCGACCAGCCACTCGATGCCGGCGTCGGCGTAGATGGCCAGCGCCTCGGTGGAAACCGAACCCTCGGGCGGCCAGCATCCGTGGACTGGGAGACCGGCGGAACGCATCAGGGCCAGCCCCTGTTCGAGTTGCCAGACGGCATCTTCGGGATACCTGAAGGGAGGCACCTCCGGGGCCGGGTGGGGCGCCCAGCTGTCGACGACGATGTCGGTGTCGATCAGCAAGGGCATGATCGGGTGGGCGTACGGGCTGGTCGAGATCTCGACGCCGGGGAGTCGGGCAAGCTGCTGCCAGAGTTCGATGAGTTCACCCGGTTGAGCCCGAAGCCAGGAAATCACGGCGTCGTGGTCCGTCGGCGAAAACCCGCGTCCCCGTGACATCAGCCCTTTGAGTCTTTCGTCACGCCACGCCTGCTCCCCCGCTTGGGCCACGACGAAGAGTACCTGCAGGTCGCGCAGGTCTCCCGGGCCGAAGGCCGATGAGGGGCGGGGTCTGTCCCCGGAGACCTCGCGGCGGCGGGCGAGTTCGGCCAATCGCGGATATCGTTTCAACTGCCGCGACGTGACGTGAAAGCCCCAGGAAACCAGTAGCTCTCGCTGGTCCTCTGTGAGGTCACCTGCTGGTGTGGTCAACGCATCGATGACGGGATCTTCAACCGTACCGTCCCGATAGGCAATGAGTTGTTCGAGGAGAGTCGGGACGATGTTGACGACCTGTCCGCGACCACCGGCCTCGATGATGGCGGAGGCGAGGGTGCGGTAGGCGCCGCCGGCGTGCAGAGCCGCCCACGGTGCGTGGGACACCCCGTCCGCAGTCCGATACGACGGCTGGTGCAGATGCCAGAGAAAGCTCAGCTTGGCCATGCAGGAATAATCTACTCGTCGGAGGCGTGCGCCGAGCTGCGATCAAAACGGCTGTCCAAGGCGAGATCTTCGTACTCGTCCTCGGTAGCAAACTGACTCACATCTTCGTTGCCGCAGACCTCGCAGACCGCTTCCTTGGTGACGCCGTCTTTCCGTTCGAAGACGTAGACCGGGCTTTCGCACTCAAGGCAGAGGAGATAGTCGGGATTCATGTCGTCAACACCATTTGTCGCACCCTACCACAACACGAGGTCCGGGATCGCCCTTTCCGATTGCGATGCGTCATCGATCGATCTTGATCCCCAGGAGATTCGCGAGTTCATGTCTGTCAAAGGCGCGCAGGACGTCTTCGGTCGGGGTGACGACGGCCTCCATGAGTTCGAGTTTGGATCGGATGAGATCGTCGATACGCTCTTCCACCGAGTCACGTGTCACCAACTTGAAGACCTGGACAAACTTCTTTTGGCCGATTCGGTGGACGCGATCGGTTGCCTGATTCTCCTTCGCCGGATTCCACCACCGGTCGTAGTGGATGACCACCGACGCACCGGTGAGATCGATCCCGACACCGCCGGCAAGTAGACTCGCGAGCAGGACGCGTTCGTGCTGTTCGGAGTTGAAACGGCGAACGATCCGCCCCCGGTCTCTGGTTGAGCCCGTGAGTTTGAGGTGCGGGATCCGTCGTTTCTCCAGGTAGGCCGAGAGATAGTTGATCATGGTGACGTACTGCGAGAAGACGACCACGCTGCAGTCCCCGGCAAGGGCCTCGTCGAGGATCTGATCGAGGACATCGATCTTGCCCGAGTTTGCACTTGACGAGAGGCTCTCCTCGACGAGAGCCGGGTGGTCACAGACCTGCTTGAGACGCGTGAGGAGCGCGAAGATGTGGATATAGGGGACGGTGGAAGCGGGGTCCTGCAGCTGGCTCGCAATCTGCTGCGATCCCAGGTCGCGGATGGTCTCATAGAGTTCCCGCTGTTTGCCTGCCATCCGACAGAACCGGATGTCCTCGACCTTGTCGGGCAGATCGGCGAGGACCTGGTCCTTGATTCGCCTCAAGGTGAGAACCGAGAGTCGCCGGCGCAGGAGGTGGAGCTGATGGTGCGTCGGGTTTCGATGTTTGGCTCGGAAGTCCCGTTCCGATCCGAGATAACCCGGAAGGATCAAATCGACCACCGACCAGAGTTCGGTGAGGCGGTTTTCCAGCGGGGTGCCCGAGAGTGCGATGCGAAAGACCGCGGGGATCTTCCGGGCCGCTCGGGCTGCCTTGGTTCTGGAGTTCTTGATGCGCTGGGCTTCGTCGAAGACCGCCACTTCCCAGATCCGATCCTGAAGTTCGTCCGCCGATCGAAAGAGGATGTCATAGGTGGTGAGCACCACCACTCCGTCGTCGATTCCCTCCAGAGACCGGCCCGGCCCGTGGTAGAGATGGACCTCGAGATCGGGGGCATACTGGCGGAGCAGCGTGTGCCAGTGTTCCAGGACCCCTCGAGGGCAGACCACCAAGAGCCCCTCGGATCGTCGAATCTGGTGAACCAGGCAGAGCAGACCCATGACCTGGTGGGTTTTCCCGAGCCCCATGTCGTCGGCGAGAAGCGCGCCGATTCCTGCAAGATACCGATTCCACAGCCACGCCACGCCTTCACGCTGGTATGGGCGGAGGTGGGATCTGAGACCGGGTGGGTCGGGACATTCGGGCGCTGATCGGCCCTGGAGCAGATCTGACAGCGAGGTGAGGCCGTCGTCGCCGCCCGTGACCGGGAGACCGGTTTCGGCGACCAGGCGGATCAATGCGATTCTTGTACCGAGGAGTCCCTTGACCTGCGCCCGCTTGGGCAGCCTGAATCCGGCTTCCTCAAAGAGGTCGAGATCGGGCGCTCGTACGATGGCTTCGCCGATCCGTGTGAACCCCTGGTCGAGAAGTTCGTAGCCTTGAGCCCAATCAAGGGCAGCGCCGGCAGCCTTGAAATTCGGTCGGATCCGGACTCTGCCGTTGGGTGTCAGCTCGGCCTCGAGCGAGACTGGTTTGGGCGCGATGGGTTGTCTGAAAGCCGCGAGTTGGCCCTGGGGGAGATACCACGGATGCTGCAGCAATTGGGGGTGATCGAGGTTGAGAAAACGGAGGGCGTCGGTTCCTTTGAGGATCTGTTTGCCGCGACGGTGGAACGGCACCAGCGGTGTGGCCGGATCGAGGACGCGACAGAGGTGGTTTGCGATCCGCGCCCAACGGCCGAAGATGTGACCATCCAGGGCCGAGCCGCGCAGGACCTTGCCGCTGCCGAGACGATAGCCGGGTTCGAGGGTGATGCCGGATTCGTTCCACGATGAGATGAGAACCGGGTGAAGTCGAGCCTCGGAGAGTTCAAGGCTGGTGAGATCGCCGGAGAGTTTGATCCCTGGCAGCGACCGGAGCAGCGGCAGGGCTGATGGCAGCAGGGTGGCGCTGAAGACCACCACGCGGCGGCCGCCTGAGGGTAGGATGATGTGGATCTCGACTTCGTGACCCGAGACGCGTGCGGTGGCGGCACCGGTCTTCTGCAGCGAGAGTTGGAGTTCGAGGGCGGAGCGAAGATCGTGTCCGGTGAGATGGCTGAGGTCGAGGCGCTCTGCAGTTGCCCGGCCGGGGGCGATGAACGGGTGGCGAGAATTGGCCCGCCAGGCGGAGCCGGGGCCCAGACGTTGCATGGTCGGCCGGACATCGAGCCACTGGAGAAGGGTGGCGACGGCGTGTGCGCACGGAGCGTCCTGATCCTCGCAAACGGTACACCGGCAGCCGGTGAATGGGCCTCCGGTGTCGGTGATGCGGACGTTGCAGACCGGTTGCGAGATCTCGGATTCGAGGCCGTCGCCGGTCCAGAGGATTCGGATGACCCTCCGCTCCTGATAGAGGTGGTAGCCGCGTTCGGCGGTCCCACGGGGAAGATCGCCCAGGATCTGACCACTCTTGATGTGGAAAAGCCCAGCCGGCCTCGATAAAGAACCGGCATGATGAGGGTCGCGAGTCATAGCCACTCATCATAGCAAGAACGGACTCGACACACGAACCAGTAGTTTTGAGTTCTCAGTTTTTAGTTTTTAGTTTCCATCGCACGGGCAATTCTTGGGATTCTGCGATGAAACTAAAATCCAAAACTAAAAACTCAGACTCTTGCAAAATTCGAGAATTGGACACTAAGGTCTTCCGACCCTCCTCACCATCAGGCCGGCG
>CBESWV010000222.1:0-6502 GCA_965533305.1 uncultured bacterium
AGATGGCTGAATGTCGACGTCGAACAATGCAACGGGTGGCTCCCTCGGCCAACCGCTCCCCTGAGAATCGGTTTCGGAATCGCGCAACCGAACATCGGGCACGGGCACGGATACGGGTACGGATACGGGCACGAAACGGTCGTTATCATTGACACAAGACCCTGAATGGGCTATAACAAGCGCCCTTGTGTGGGAGAGGTATGTTATGAGCGACTATGCAGTTGTAGAACACGGCGGAAAGCAATACCGGGTCAGCCCCGGTGACGTGCTTTTGGTCGAGCGGACTGTTCCCGACCTCAAAGCCGGTGACGAGCTTCTGTTCGATCGCGTGATGATGGTCAGCCAGAGCGATGCGGTCACGGTCGGCAAGCCGATCGTCGATGGCGTCTCGGTCCTCAGCCAGGTGGTGGGACCCGAGCGTGGCAAGAAGATCATCGTTTTCAAAAAGAAGCGCCGCAAAGGTTACAAGCGGACAAAGGGTCATCGCCAGGACTACTACCGGGTCCGGGTCGAAGCCATCCAGGCCTAGGAGGAGTCATGGCTCATAAAAAAGGACAGGGATCGAGCCGCAACGGGCGGGATTCCAACGCCCAACGCCTCGGCACCAAGGTCGGTGACGGCCAGACCGTGACCTCCGGGTCGATTCTCGTGCGCCAGCGCGGAACCCGATTCAAACCCGGTGTCAACGTCAAGCGCGGCAAAGACGACACGCTTTTCGCCACCGTAGAAGGTATCGTCAAGTTTCAGAATCGTGGTCGTCTCGGCCGCTTTATCAACGTGGTGATCAACTGAACAACCTTGCTGTGGGCAGGTACGAACAGAACGGAGCGCGGCAGCTCAGCACGAGCGCCGCGCTTTTGTATAGATGAACCATGCTTGTTGACCAGGCGAGAATCACGGTTTGGGCGGGAAACGGCGGCAACGGCTGCGTCGCCTTCCGGCGAGAGAAGTTCGTCCCCAGGGGCGGGCCCAACGGTGGTGACGGTGGTCGTGGCGGCAACGTGGTGCTTCGGGTGCAGCGGAACCTCAGCACCCTTCTCCACATCCACAACCAGCGGCTGATCCGCGCGGAAAACGGCAATGACGGTAAGGGATCGAACAAGACCGGCGCCGGTGGCAGCGATACCGTGATCATGGTACCCCCCGGGACCATCGTGCGGGATTTTGAAACCGGTGATGTCCTCGGCGATCTGCTCTCAGACGGCGACGAACTGGCGGTGGCCAACGGCGGCCGTGGTGGTCGCGGCAACGCTCGGTTCTCGAGCGCCACCAATCGGACGCCCCGCACCGCCGAAGACGGCGCCACCGGCGAAAAACGTGAGCTCGAGCTCGAGCTCAAGCTGCTCGCCGATGTCGGATTGGTCGGGCTGCCCAACGCCGGAAAATCCACCCTGCTCGCGCGGCTCTCCGCTGCGCGGCCCAAGGTTGCGGACTACCCCTTTACGACCCTCGAGCCGCATCTCGGGGTGGTTCAAGCTCCCGACGACGACTTTCAAACCTTGGTCATGGCCGATATCCCCGGGCTCATCGAGGGTGCTCACCAGGGCGCCGGGCTCGGCGTCCAGTTCCTCCGCCATGTCGAGCGGTGTCGAGCCCTGGCCCACCTGGTGGATCTTTCTTCCGAGGAGTCCATCGCCGACCGGGTGGCCACTATCAGAGGCGAACTCGCGGCCTATGCCACACCTCTGGACGGCCGACCGTGGATCCTCGTCGGGACAAAGATCGATGCGGTGGCCGACCGGTCCTCGAGCGAGGCCGAACTCAACCGGGTGGCGGCCGAGTACGGGGCTCTGACCTGGACCATTTCGGCGGTGACCGGTGAGGGGTTGCGTCGCCTCCTCGGTCTGCTCTTCAAACTGGTGTCTCAAGACCAGGAGACGACATGACTCAACGAATTGCGGTGTACGGAGGCAGTTTCGACCCCTTCCACACGGGCCATCTGGTCCCGACGGTCCGCGCCCAGGAGACCTTCAAGTTTGACGCCGTTCATTTCGTGCCGGCGGGGAATCCGCCGCACAAACAGGGTAAGCCGCTGACCCCCATCACCCACCGGCTCTCCATGGTGGCGCTCGCAACCCTGCCGTACGAGCGTTTTTTCGCCTCCGACGACGAGGTCTTTGTCGATGGGCCGACCTACACGGTTGCAACTGTCAAGCGGTATCGCGATCGCTATCCCCGCGCCCTGCTCTACTTCCTCCTCGGTTCAGACTCCTTCTCGCAGATCGCGACCTGGGAGAGCTGGAAGGAGCTGGTGAATCTGGCTCATCTGGTGGTGCTCCACCGCGCCCACATCTGGGGCCCGGAACTCAGAAGTCGGGTTCCCGAGGGGTTGCGGTCTCGGTTGGTTGAGGTGGAACCATTCGCCAATGTTCCGGACCCCACCGAACAGACGGTCTATCTTCTCAACCACGATCCCTTCCCGGTCTCGGCGACCGATGTTCGCAAGCGCCAACGCCTGGGATTGCCCGTCAGAGAGCTGGTTCCGCACGAAGTCAACTCCTACATCGAGAAGTACGGACTCTACAGAACGGATGACGAGAGTTCATCGCAGAACCCGAAGGAGCACCATGCTGGACGCTGACACCCTGTCGAAGATCGGGATAGCCGCACGGGCGGCCATGGACAAGAAGGCTTTCGATCTCGTCGGTCTCGAAGTGGGCGATCTCACGTCCTATACCGACAGCTTTCTGCTGTGCTCGGCGGCGAGCGAACGTCAGGTCGGGGCCATTGCCGACGCGATCGTGCGGCAGCTCAAGGACGCCGGTTCCAGACCGCTCCATAGAGAGGGCGCCGGTCGAAGTGATTGGATTCTCCTCGATTTCGACGACCTGGTCGTTCACGTCTTCACCGAGGACCGTCGGGCCTACTACGGGCTTGACAGTCTCTGGGGCGATGCCCCGAGGCTCGACGAGGCCACCCTCGGGACCGACCATCCGGCGGACTCCGCCCGCCAATAGGTGAAGACCCGGGTCCTATGGTTCGGACGTCGTGGCGCCGGCGGGTTCGACGACCAGGTGGAAACTTATCGTCGGCGGGTCCAACAGCGTTGGCCGGCCGAGGACCGGGTCCTGAAACCGGTTTCCGGCGGCCGCTCCGACGACCCCCGCAAGGTTCTAAGTCAGGAAGCGAGGGTGCTTGACCGTGCGCTCGAACCGGGATGGACGCTGGTCGTTCTCGATGAAGCCGGTCAACGATTGACGAGTGAGGGGTTCGCCCGATTCCTGAGCGACTGTGAGGACCGGTCGAAGCCTGGTCTTGATTTCGTCATCGGCAGTGATCTCGGGATCGACCGTGAGTTTGCCACCCGGGCATCTGCGAAGCTGTCCTTGAGCCCCATGACTCTGCCGCACCAGATCGCTCGATTGGTGCTTTGGGAGCAGCTCTTCAGAGCGACTCACATTCTTGGCGGTGGCAGTTACCATAGGTCCGCTGTGAGCGGGTGATGACCGATATCGCGGCCGGTCGGTGACGATCACCGCTGTGAGCCGCGCGGCTTTGGGTACAATGTGGGAAGATGTTCCCGAGAGATCGTTGGAGGCAGACCGAATGAACCGCAAACAGGAAGAAAAATACCGCAAGCTGCTGGAGGCAAAACGGGCCGCACTGCTGACCCGCGTCCAAGCGGCGCGTACGAGCGAACAAGAGGACTCGTTGGAGCGCGCTCCCGATCTCGGCGATCGTGCGATTTCAACGATGAACCGTGATCTGAGCTATCAACTGACAATCGGTGAGCGCGACATTTTGAGGCGCATCGATGCCGCCCTCGATCGGATCGAATCCCGAACCTACGGTGAATGCGTGAATTGCAGCAAGAAGGTCCAACAGGGAAGACTGGACGCCGTCCCCTGGGCGCGACATTGTATTGATTGCCAGGAACTCCAGGATTCCGGACAGCTCTGATTCGCACCTCAACACCATGTCGCACATCCGTCTGATCGCAGCCAGCGACGACTATCTCCTCGAAGAACGGCTGTCTGCCGAGGTGCTGAGAGTCTGCAGCGAACTCGGCGGGGTCGAACCCGAGATCCAGTCCGACGAAGCCACCCCGGAGTCGGTGGCTCTGGAGCTGGTCTCACCATCGCTCTTCGCCGCCCAGCGGGTTCTCGTGGTTGAGGACGCGCGTGTGTGGCTGGGGGCCGCGGCTCCACCGGGAATCAAAACGACCAAGGTTTCACCACCCGATCTCGAGCCGCTGGTTCACGTCCTCGGTGAGGGTCTGCCGGATGGCCTGGCTCTGGTAATGGGCGCGTGGTGCGGACGAAAACCGACCGGGGAGCTGGTGGATGCGGTGAAGAAGACCGGGAGCTTCGAGTGGATTCCCGTGCCCCCACCGCCAAAACCGTGGGAGGATGCGGTCCTCTCGAACGAGCAGTGGAAGGTTCTGGAGGACGTTCTTCTCAGGGCCGCCGGCACTGTGGTTTTCAACCGGGGAGCGATCCGGCTGTTGCTCGAACGCCTCGGTTTCGCCCCCCGTCTGCTCGTGGCTGAGGTTGGAAAGCTCGCCGGCGCCGCCGGCGACGGTGAGGTCGATGAGGAACTCGTTCGGCGACTCACCTTTCCCCGAGAGCGATCCCTCGAGGTGGTGCGCGATGCGGTCCTCGACCGGAAGCTCAAACCCCTGCTCGATCTGGTGGCCGCTGCGGATTCGGGTTCACCGGTCAACGACTGGCAGGGCCAGCGTCTCGAGGCCGGTCGCTTCGGACCGACCCTCTTCGGCCAGGTGACCAATCTGCAGCTCCAGTTGCTCTATCTCCGCCGCGTGGCCGCCGCCGCCGGTCTCGAACGGGAAATGGACCCCAAGCAGACCGCTCGAAGGGGTTGGTATTCACAACGGTTCAAGAACGATATCGGCCCCGATCTTCTTGCCCGGTTCAAGAGTGATGCGCCCTCCCCGATGATGAAACCGGGAGGCAGGCCGCCGACGCCATTCTCCCTCGGCGCCCTGTTCTCCGGCGCCGGGCGGTACACCGACGCCGAGCTGACGGCCGCCCTCGCTGAAGCCTCGAAGGTGGAGACGGGGATTCGTCAGGAGCCGTTTCCCTTCGAGTCGTTGACCGTGTGGCTTTCGGGCTTCATCGGCAGCAGTCCGCGCTAGACTGGGAGAACGATGGTAAGAACTTCGGTGGTGTGGGTGGTCGACGACGAGCCGGCGATTCGTGAGTTGCTCAACGTCATCGTCTCGACGTCCGGATACGATGTCGAGACGTTTTCGGGTGGCGCTGAAGTCCTGGCATGCGCCGATCCCATGCCGGGTGCCGTACTCCTCGATCTGATGATGCCCGAGGTCGACGGAGTTGCCGTTCTCAAGGAACTCAAGCGCCGCCATCCAACCTTGCCCGTGATCATTCTCACCGCCGTCAACGATGTCAGCCGGGCGGTGGAGGTGACCAAGCTCGGAGCATACGATTATCTCGTCAAGCCCATCGATTCCGAGCGCCTCAAGACCACGCTCCAACGGGCGCTGTCCCACGGCAACCTCACCGAAGAGGTCGTGCGACTCAAGTCGGAGCTCGGTGATCAGTTCCACCTGAAGAACATCATCGGTTCGTCCTCCGCCATGCGCCAGGTCTACGAGCAGATCGAAAAGGTCTCGAACTCGGATATCACGGTCTTTGTATCCGGCGAGAGCGGGACCGGGAAAGAACTCGTCGCCAAGGCGATCCATTATGGGTCACTGCGCTCGGACGGGCCCTTTATCGATGTCAACTGCGCCGCTATTCCTGAAGGGCTGCAGGAATCCGAGCTTTTCGGGCACGAGAAGGGCGCTTTCACCGGGGCGCTGGCGACCCACCCCGGGAAGTTCGAGCAGGCGGCCGGCGGAACCATCTTTCTCGATGAAGTCGGCGAGATGTCGCCATCGGCACAGGCCCGGCTGCTTCGGGTGCTCCAGGAGCGCTGTCTCCAACGGGTCGGCGGCACAAAGACCATCAACCTCGATGTCCGGGTCATCTCGGCTTCGAATCGCGATCTCGAGTCCATGGTCGCAGATGGCGGTTTCCGCCGGGACCTCTTCTACCGGTTGGTGGTTTTTCCCATTGAGCTGCCGCCGCTTCGTCAACGATCGGAAGACATCCCACTGCTGGTCGAGCACTTCATCGAGAAATATGCCCACGATGCCCTCACCGGAGTGACTGGAATCCAACCGGGCGCCATGGAAGCGCTCAGAGACCACACCTGGCCGGGTAATGTCCGCGAGCTCGAGAACATCATCCATCGCTCGCTTCTCCTCGCCGATGGACCGGCCATCGGGATTGAAGACCTCCCAACGGACCTCGGGGCCGGCGTGGATGGTCCGGGTTTGGAGTCGTCGGCGCCGATCTCCGTCGCCATGAGCCTTGATGAACTCGAAAAGGCGGCCATCGAAAAGGCCCTCAAACGCCACGGCGGCAATCTTTCGGATGTCGCCCGCCAACTCGGAATCGGTCGCTCGACTCTCTACCGCAAGCTCGAGCAGTACGGTTTCAGGTCCAAGAAGGACGACGACTGAGGGTCGAGAGTCAAC
>CBESWV010000223.1:0-6453 GCA_965533305.1 uncultured bacterium
CCGCGGCGGAGAGCCAGCTTCCGGCTCGCAGAATCCAGGCCGGCGGTGGTCGGTCGAGGGAGAACCAACGTTGGACAGCTCGGCCGCCGGTGGACAGGGGACAGACGGTGCACCACACCGCGCCGACAAGGAGGAAGAGACCGAAAACAAACGGTTCCCAGAGCATCCACACGGCTGCGTTGGCCGATTCGGCAGCCGCCGAGCGGCTGGCCGCAAGACAGATGACCGCCATGCCTACGAAGAACGCCGCCACGGCGATTCGAGCGACCCTCAACCCTCCTCCCCGGACCAGCCAGCGAACGAGCCAAAAGCTGCTGATTTCGAACCCGATGGGGCGTTCGCCGTCAAATCCCGAGAAGATGTGTTCGGCGCGAATCTCATCGCCGTCGGCGACCCGCACGGCGAGTTCGATCACCGAGCGCAGTTCGGCGACATTTCGGTGGCGGTACTTGAGCGAAACCAACGCCTTCTCAGCGGAAGAGGTCAGATGGAGCCGCCCTCCCTGGTCGATCTCGGCGAGGAAGGTGCGTGAGAGGGGGACGATGTCGCGTGGGCGTTCGGCCAGGGTCGGGATCTCGATGACGGTCCCGATCTGTTCCCGGAGTTCCGTTTCGAGACAGACGTGGTCGGCGCCGCAGGCATTGGTGTCGATGGTGGCAACGATCCGAACATCGGGAAATGGACGGACTTCAACTTCGCGCTCGGCTGCGAAATGGAGGGCCAGTTCGAGCTGTGTGCCGGCGTTCAACGCCTCGATCCCGCGCAGGACCAGGGTGCCGCCATGGGCCAGATGAAGGGCGCCGAATCGTTCGGCTGACAAATCGGCGTCGGAGGCGGTGCCCGTGCCGAAGAGCAGCCGGTTGGCATCGCGGGCCGAGAGTTCTCGGCAATCCACCGAGATGAGGGGCGCGTTGTCGCGTCCGGATTCTGAGTGGATCATCCGGGCCGCAAGCAGTTTGCCGGTGCCGAACTCGCCGGAGATCAACACCAGGCGGCGGGCAACGGCGGCCTGTTCGATCTTCTTGCCGACCGATCGCATTCGGGCTGAATTTCCGATCATGGCATCGGCCGGAAGCGCGGCCTGATAGAGATCCGCGAGCGCTCGGGTCTGTTTCTCGAGATTGAGCGCCTGACTCGTGCTCCGGTGAACGTTCTGGGCCATCCGGCTCAGAAGCGAATGACGCAGAGGGTTACATTCGGCCAGCGCGGTTGGAAGGTACTCACCGGGATATCGGAGCACGGTGGCCTGGGTGACCGCGACGACGTCAGCGCCGATGGGCGCCGAACGGAGAATCGCGAGTTCGCCGAAGGTCTCGCGGGGCCCGAGTCTGAAGAGGCTCTGGTCGGGCTCGGTGGTTGAACGAAGGAGGACATCGACCTCGCCCTCGAGGATCACCCAGAAGGCAGTGCCGATGTCGCCCTGACGGAGGATGGTTTCGCCTGGCGAGTACTCGATCCTCTCTGCAAGGCGGCCGAGGTAATCGAGCGCCTCGTCGTCGAGCAGTGTGGGGGCTGCGCTTTCACCGTTCACATGAAGAGTCTACCCGAGCAATTGGGCACCCCGAGGCGCGAACGTGGCCGCATACATTCGCGAGGCAGTTGCCATGCTCGTGGGCTCTCTTCAGGCCGATCTCGATCCGAGGACGGCATGAGCGCAGGATCTGGTGGTGGTGGCGCGCATCGACCAGGGTGATTCAGATCACCCGCGGGCAGCGGTTCGCATCCGGAATGTGATCCGCGTGCGTTGCAATCAGACGCGTCCATCTCATGATGGTACGTGAGGTGACGCATGGCTCAGACGAGATCAGGACTCGGGTTGCTCGTGGTTCTGTTGGTTTCAGGGGGAATAGCTGCGGCTCAGGTCCCTTGCGCACCCTTACCTCCTCCGGTGGGGCCGACCATTGAAAAGACCCCGGCCGATGCGGGTGATCTTCGCGCCACTATCGCAGGCGCGGCCACCGGGACCACGATCCTCCTCCACGACGGTTTCTACGATATGAGCGGTGGGGATTCGACCCACCGCCTCGTCTTTTCGACCCCGGGTCTCACCCTACGATCGGTGAGCGGCAACCGTGAGGCGGTCATCCTCGACGGCGGATATGTCACCGGCGAACTGGTGAGCATCCAGGCCTCCGACACCACCATCGCGGACCTCACCTTGAGCCGCGCCTACTTTCACCCGATCCACGCCAGCGGGCCCGAGGTCCCCATCAGCAATGTGTTGATCCACAACGTCCACGTCATCGATCCCGGTGAGCAGGCGGTGAAGGTCAACCCGATCGGCGCGGGGACCGTCGATGACGGCATCCTCGAGTGCTCCCACCTCGAGCTTACCGATGTCGGTCGTCCCTTCATCCGCAACAACTGCTACACCGGCGGTCTCGACGCCCACGCCGCCACCGGGTGGGTGGTGCGGCGCAACCGCGTCGAGGGCTTCTGGTGCGACACGGGGCTCTCCGAGCATGGGATCCACATGTGGCTCCTTTGTCAGGACACGCTGGTCGAAGAGAACCTGATCATCGACTGCGCCCGTGGCATCGGTTTCGGCCTTGGTTCCGGAAATGACGGCCACATCGGCGGCATCATCCGCAACAACTTCGTCGCCGCCGGCGATCCCGGTCTCTTCGCTTCGCCGTCGGGATTCGATTCCGGCATCAGTCTGTGGGGCGCCGAAGGAGCCCAGGCGTATCACAACACCGTGGCCTCGACCCAGCCGCCAAGCGCCTCATCCATGGAGTGGCGCTTTATCTCGACCTCGGTGACCCTGGCCAACAACCTGGTCACCGGGCGGATCTGGGACCGTGGCGGGGTCTCGCACGTGGCGACCAACACCGAGTACGCGCCGCTGAACCTCTTTGTCGATGTGGCCGGCGGCGATCTCCACCTCGTGGACCCGGTCTCGGGTCCGGTGGATTCCGGATCACCCCTCAGTCCGGGTCTCGCCGACAACGATTTTGACTCGAGTCTCCGGGACGGCGCCCCCGATATCGGCGCCGATGAGATCGGACAACCACTCTTCGCCGACGGTTTTGAAACCGGCGATCTGTTGGGATGGGACTGGTTCACCGTCCGGGAATGACAACCCACCCCGGTGTGTCCGAGAAAAAAGAGGCCGCGGCTTTTCGGGCCGCGGCCTGTATGGCCACCTTGCCTGTGTGAGGCTCGGAGGAGGAGCGTCGCTGCAATCGAGGGACGGTTCCACCTACTCTCACAATCATCGGTTCTCGGAGTTGGAAAAAGAATGGACGAACGCGACTCGACCATGGACAAACGCGACAAGTGAGTGGTTCTCTGTTTTGCGAGAATACGTCTCAGAATCAACCTGGTTCCGAGATCGACGTAGAATGCAGAGGTGTCGGAAGAGCAACCCGCCAGCATCCACCAACCCCGTCTGGGCCATTTCGAGGTCATCGGAGAGCTCGGCCAGGGGGGGATGGGTTCGGTCTTCATCGGTCTCGACGAAAACCTCGGTCGTAGAGTAGCGCTCAAGGTCATCAGGTCGGATCAACGCCTCGACCCGATTCGCAAGGCTCGGTTCCTCCGCGAGGCTAAGGTGCTCTCCTCGCTCGATCACCCCAATGTCTGCCAGTTTCACGATTTCATCGAGGGGGAGGAACAGGATTGTCTGGTTCTCGAGCTGGTTGAAGGCAGGAACCTCCACGAGGCACTGGGTCAAGGCCTGGATGAGGCCCAGAAGATCAAGATCGCTCAGCAGTTGCTGGACGTGCTGGTCGCCGTCCACGGCAAGGGTGTGATCCACCGCGATCTCAAACCGGAGAACATCATGCTCACGCCCCGGGGCGATATCAAGGTGCTCGACTTCGGACTTGCGCGTCCGGTCGAGGATCCCGACTCGCTCTCAGGTGAGTATCCGGCCTTCCGGATGGAGCACGTTTCCTCAGCGGCTGGGACGGCGGTGGTGGGAGGAACGGACTCACCCGCTGAATCTCCGGCAATGACGACTTTCGGAACCGTCTTGGGGACCATCGGCTACATGAGCCCGGAGGTGGCGAGGGGTGAGCCGGCGACCGCTGCGAGCGATCTCTACTCGGCCGGTCTGATCCTGCAAGAGCTTTTCACCGAAAAGGCCCCGATCCCCGAGGGCTTGGCGCCGGCGGAGCGCCACCGCCGAGCCATGTGGGCCGAGGTCGAGCCGGTAGAGGGTCTGTCCGCCGAACTCTCGACCTTGATCACCCGCCTCGAGAGTTTGGTGCCGGAGAATCGTCCGACGGCCATCGATGCGGCCGAGATGCTCCAGGCGATCGTTCTGCGCCCCCGGGTACGGCGAAGGAGGCAACTCGCCGCTGCGGTCTTCGCCCTGCTCGCGGTCTTCGGTATCGGGATGACCATCCAGTTCTTCCGTGCCGAGAGGGAAACTCGCCGGGCGGAAGCGGGCGCCGCATCGGCGCTTCAGGTCTCGGACTTCCTGGTGGGTCTCTTCGAGCAGGCCTCTCCGATGGTGACCCAGGGTGAGGAGGTCACGGTTCTTGAACTCCTCCAGCGGGGCGCGGATTCCATCACCGAGGAACTTCACGAACAGCCCGCGGTCCGTGCCCGCATGATGCATACCCTGGGGACCGTTTATTACCATCTGGGTCG
Organism: uncultured bacterium; assembly: GCA_965533305.1. Classification (GTDB taxonomy): domain Bacteria; phylum Acidobacteriota; class Thermoanaerobaculia; order Thermoanaerobaculales; family Sulfomarinibacteraceae; genus JAHECW01. The sequence continues at coordinate 4,600 of CBESWV010000223.1, forward strand.
ATTCCGCGAGGCGGAACCGCTGCTGGAAACTGCTTTGAGTCTCCGGCGTGAGGCCCTGCCATCGGATGATCCGGAACTCGCGGAGTCACTTCGAAGCAATGCACTCCTCATGCGGGCCGTGACCCGATACGACGAGGCCGAGGAACTGCTGTTGGAATCGCTCCACATCGTCGAGTCCGCCTATGGAGCCGACTCGCTCGAATCAGCCCGGCAACTCATCGATCTTTCGGGCATCGACCAGGATCGTGGTGATTGGCTGGCAGCGGAAGCCCGTCTGGTCCGGGCGGTGACGATTCTCGAGGGTCATCCGGGCGCCGTGGAGATCGGTTTGACCGACGCCCTCTACGATCTGGCGATTTTGTTTCGAAAATCCGGCCGGTACTCGGAGGCGCAGCGCATCCTCGAACGTTGCATGGAACTCGATACCGCCGAGTTCGGACCGCGATCGCACCAGGTGGCGGGTGACCTCGCGGAGTTGAGCGCCATGGCCCTGAGACAGGATCGGGCTGAAGAGGCCGAGCGGCTCGCTCGGCTGTCTCTCGAAATCAGAATCGAGATCAACGGTCAGAACCACCCGCTTGTGGGGCACTCGGCGACCACCCTGGGTGTCGTCTTGCGGACCCTCGGGCGGTATGAAGACGCAGAAGCGGCCTTTCTGCAAGCTCTCGATGTCTATCGCGCCGCCTATGGGGGAGAGCATCCCTATGTCGGTAGTGTGCTCCACTCGCTGGGGGTGTTGGCCGGTCTGCAGGGCGATCTGGAGGAGGCTGCATCGCTTCTCGAGCAGTCCATCGAAATCACCGCCATCAGCCGGCCTCCGGAACATCCGCTGATCGCTGAGTCGACCCAGAAGCTCGCATCCGTCAGATGCGATCAGGGGAGATACGACGAGGCGGTGGTGCTCTTTGCGCGTGCCCTTGCTGCACAGGAGTCGACGCTTGACGACGATCACCCGGAACTCCTCGAAACGCTGAAGGAGTACGCCGAATGTCTCCGGCAGCTGGGGCGGGACGAAGAGGCGAATCGACTCGAGGCGCGTGCGGCCGCGAACTGAGGACGCCCTCGATCAGCGCCGTGTCAGGCGACGCTGCGGCTTCGTCGAGTCTGCATCTCTGACGGCGACATCTGGTAGTAGGACTTGAATCGCCGCGAGAAGTGGAAGGGATCTTCAAAGCCGACGGCCCGTGAAGCCTCTTGAACCCGATAGCCCTCGTCGAGGAGAAGGCGCTTCCCCTCCCGCATCTTGACCGCAAGAATCAGTTCTCTCGGGGTGCAGTTGAGGGTCGCTGAAAGTCCCCGCTGAACGGACCTCAGCGACAGATTGAGGTCATCGGCAAGATCGGTCGGCGTGATGGGTTGGTCCAGCTTGTCATAGACGAAGAGGGTGGCGCGGAGATCAACTCGATCGGGGCCCGGAAGCTTCGGGCCGAGATCGGCTCGAAGGATCGAGATCGCGGTCGAAAGGGCGCCTCGTGGAACGGAGTCGGCGCTTGCCGTGGAAGACCCTTCGGCGGTTTCAAAGACGACCTTCACCTGGGATGGCGGTGATTGAGATGACAATCCGACGAGAATTCCTTCGAGATCGGCGAGCCTTTTCTGGAGTTCTTCCCGACGGCGCCGGTGTTGTTTTTCTCGGAATATCCAGGCCGCAACCACCACCGCACCCACAATGGCGATGATGATCAGCATCGGCACAACCCACCCGCCGGAAGCTCCCTGGTCGGAATCGACGGCTGCGCCTGCCGCGGTGCTCATCATTGCTGCGATTGGATTCATCTGGCCTCGTCAATGGTGATCAAGGAATCCCCGGTCGAACCGGTCGTTGATCATATTCCTTGATCGAGTCTAACAAAA
>CBESWV010000224.1:0-6449 GCA_965533305.1 uncultured bacterium
GGATCGCTCGCGAGCAGTTCGAGATCCTCAGGCAGGGGCGAGGTGAAGGGGTGGTGCATGGCGAAGAACCGATCGGCATCCTCATCCCACTCGAGGAGGGGGAAGTCGGTCACCCAGAGGAAATCATGGCGACCCTCGGGGATCAGGTCCCGCTCGGATGCGAGGTGGAGCCGCAGAGCGCCGAGGGCTGCGAAGACCACCTTCTCGCGACCCCCGACAACGATCAGAAGATCCTCATCGGCGGCTCCGGCGGAGTCGAGGAACCGGCGAACGCCATCCTCCCCCAGTGCCTTCTTTGCAGGTGAGGCGACACCGTCGGGGGTTCTCTTGAACCACAGCACCCCGGGAACGCCATAGGGCTTGACGAAGTCCGACAGCCCATCGAGCTGCTTGCGCGACAGCGACGCGGCCCCGGGAACGACGATGCCCTTCACCCGGCCTTCGGCGGCGGCGCTCTCGAGGACCCTGAAACCACAACCTTCGCAAGTGGGCGCCATCTCGATGAGCTCGAGACCAAACCGGGTGTCGGGCCGATCCGAACCGAAGCGTTCCATCGCCTCGGCATAGGCGAGTCGCGGGTACGTCGCCGGCGGCTGAATCCCCACGGTCGGAAAGATCCTGGCGAAGAGTCCCTCAATCAGCTCGTAGATGTCCTCTTCGGTGATAAATGACGCCTCGACATCGATCTGCGAGAACTCCGGCTGACGGTCGGCGCGGAGATCCTCATCACGGAAACAGCGAGCGATCTGGACATAGCGACCGACGCCGGCCACCTGGAGCAGCTGTTTGAAGAGCTGGGGTGACTGCGGCAGCGCGTAGAAGCTGCCCTTGTGGACTCTGGACGGGACGAGGAAATCACGCGCACCCTCGGGGGTCGACCGGGTCAGGATCGGGGTCTCGACCTCGAGAAAATCCATCTCGTCAAAAAATCGTCTGGCGTCGGCAATGACTCGGTGACGCAACACCAGATTCGCCATCATCTCCGGTCGCCTGAGATCGAGGTAGCGGTGTTTGAGACGAAGCTCCTCCGATGCGTTGGCGTCGTCCTCGACCACAAACGGCGGTGTCTCCGACTCGGTGAGGAGATCAAGCTCGATCACTTCAACTTCGATTGCACCGCTGGCGAGTTCGGTGTTGGTCTGGCCCTCGGCGCGCGGCCGCACTCGACCGACCACCCGGATTACGTCCTCTCCAGAGAGCTTCTCCCCCTCCGCAACCATTTCGTCCTCGAAGACGAGCTGAACCAGACCGCTGCGATCCCGAAGGTCGACAAAGACCAGACCGCCGAGGTCGCGGCGCCGACGCACCCACCCGACGAGTTCAACCGACTCGCCGATTTTCTCTGCACAAAGATCCGCACACCAGGGTCTCATCCACGCACTCGTCATCTGGGTCTCCGTTTCCGTCGCAAACAACTATCGTTGGATTTGAAGCAGTTCGGCCACTCGCGCGACCACATCATCGAGGGCCACCGTCTCCTGTTCACCCCGGTCGAGATCGCGGATGACCGCGGCGTTGTCGGCGAGTTCGGTTTCGCCGAGGATGACCGCGATCGACGCGGCCATCTTGCCGGACCACTTGAGGCAGGCTTTGAGAGACCGGCCGGTGACTTCGGTGTGGACCGTCAGACCTGAGAGCACGAGATCACGCGCCAGAGCGATGGCTCGAGCCGACGCCGTCTCACCGACCGGCAGCACCGTCACGATCCGCTGATCGAAGGCCCGATCCTTGAAGCTCTGCGGCAGGACATCAATGAGCCGATCCTCGCCGATGGCAAAACCGACCCCGGGCACCGCCGCCCCACCGAGATCCGAGATCAAGCGGTCATAGCGCCCGCCGCCGCAGATCACCGTGTTCTCACCGAGTTCGGGCGAGATGACCTCAAAGACGGTCCGCAGGTAGTAGTCGAGCCCGCGTACCAGCCGCGGGGCCCGGCGCACCGGAATCGACGCCTCCGCCAAACTCGCTTCGACGGCGGCGACGTGTCGCGCCGCATCCTCACTCACCACATCCGCCACCGGGGTGGTCTCGGCAACGAGTTCCCGGCAGCGCGGGACCTTGCAGTCGAGGATCCGCAGGGGGTTCTCCTCCCAGCGGCGCTGGCAGTCGCCGCAGAGCTCATCACGGTGCGGCGTCAGCTCGGTCTTGAGGATCGCGATGAACCGGTCCCGATCCTCGGGGTCGCCGAGGTTGTTGAGCACGATGATGAGATCGTCGAAACCGAGCTCGGCCAAGAAGGTGTGGAGCGCGACGATGACCTCGACATCGGCGGCCGGGGTGGCGGCGCCGAGGAGCTCGATCCCGATCTGGGAAAACTGGCGATAACGACCCCGCTGGGCCCTCTCATAGCGGAACATGGGGCCGATGTAGCTCACCCTCAGGGGCCGGGGTCGCTGACCGAGACCGTTCTCGATAAAGGCTCTGGCCACGCTGGCAGTTCCCTCGGGCCGCAGGGTCAGAGATCGGCCCTTTCGGTCGTTGAAGGTGTACATCTCTTTGGACACGATGTCGGTTCCCTCACCCACCGTGCGGACAAAGAGCTCGGTGGGTTCGAGGAGGGGCAGCCGGATCTCGGAGTAACCGAAACCTCCCAGGACCCTCAGCGCGGTTCGTTCGACCTCGTTCCACAGCCGCGTTTCAGGCGGCAGGATGTCACGGGTGCCTTTGACTTTGCGGATCATGAATCGCCCTCATTTTCCAACCCGGCCGGCGGCCTTCCGAGGCCCTGCTCCAGGTAGTTGTTCTTGTACTCGACATAGTTGCTCGCGGTCCGTCGGGCGCGATCGGCTTCAGAATCGGTGAGCGACCGTTTGACCACCGCCGGCACACCGGCCACGAGGCTCCGCGGAGGTACCTTGAAGCCTTCGCGAACCACCGCGCCGGCGGCCACCAGCGAACCCTCGCCGATGACGGCGTTATTGAGCACCATGGCTCCCATCCCGATCAGACTCCCCGCGCCCACCGTACAACCGTGGAGCATGGCCCCGTGTCCGACGCTGACCTCTTCTTCCAAATGAGTGGGGTACAACCCACGTTCGACGTGAATGATGACACCGTCTTGGAGATTCGACCGCGCACCGATCCGGATCCAATGGATGTCGCCGCGGATCACCACGTTGTACCAGACCGACACGTCATCCCCGAGGGTGACATCTCCGAGAACCACCGCATTGGCGGCGAGAAAGACTCGACGGCCGAGAGTCGGCGTCAGTCCGGAGACCGTTTGAATCGGCATTGGGGTCCTCCATCCGCCGTCCAAAAAAGGCGGAGTGGGCACGCTACCACAGGGCCGCTGAACCCAGCAACGTCGACTCCCGGATCAACGCACGCAAGATACCGGAAATGTGCGGGTTGTGGATCTCAGCCCCTCATCGGCGTCGGGCAACAGTCGATATCTCAATGAGATAGCGATAACTAATTGAAAATAAACGACTTATATTCAGCCCGCAAAAAACGCAATGAAACGTCGAAGTGCCTGTGTTTACATTAGCTTAACCACTTTTCCACAGGGTTTTCCACAGGCTTTTCCACATGGGTGTACGCGAGGCGAAAGGGCTCCGGAGGGGATGGCCCGAGGGCGAGAATCAACCCTCTTGGAGGACCCAGTCTTCGAGGTCGAACGGCTCATCCCAGAGCACCGGTCCGGACCTGATCTCGCGCGGTTCCTCCGAGCTCAGATCCATGAGGGTGCTCACCGGTCCACCGGCCAAATCTCCGGCGTCGAGGACAAGATCGGGGGTGCCGAGCAACGAATCGAGCGCGCCCTCCACCGTCGGGCACGGCGGCTGTCCGTGCCGATTGGCTGAGGTTGCGGTGAGCGGACCGACGCGGTAGAGGAGCGCCCGCAACCCGTCGTGATCGGGGATCCGGACCGCGAGGGTGTCGGTCGATGATGCGGCCACCGGTCGACGACGGGGCGCCACCACCGTCATGGCGGCGGGCCAGATCCGGGCCAACTTGAAACGGTGGAGATCGGGCACGCTGACCAGCGAATCCACCTGATCCCAGTCGGAACAGACAACGGGCAGAGCGAGGCCTTCGGGCCGGCCCTTGAGATCGAAAATTTTCTCGATCGCCTCAGGTTGCCGAGGATCGACCCCGAGCCCGTAGTGGCTTTCGGTGGGAATCAGCACCACCCCACCGGCAGCCACCACCTCCGCCGCAATACTCACGGCGCTCTTGATCTCATGCGGGTCGGAAAACGGCAGACGGTTCATGAGCCTCCCAGAAGGGTCCGTGCGTGGGCGCGCGCCGATGCGCCAATTTCGTCTCCAGCGAGCATCCGCGCCAGTTCGGTTTCGCGGTCCTCAGCTTCAAGGGCACGGATCCGCGTCACCGCGCGCTCGTTGAGCTGGAGCTTCTCGATCTTGAAATGGGTGTCCGCCGCGGCCGCCACCTGCGGCAGGTGGGTGACGGCAAGGACCTGATCGGTGGTGGCGAGATCGGCCAGCAAAGACGCGAGGGCCGCCGCCGTCGCCCCACCGAGACCGGAGTCGACCTCGTCGAAAAGCAGGGTCACGGCGCCGCCGGGTCGCGCCGACCGAAGCACCGTTCGGATGGCGAGGTGGATCCTCGACAGCTCACCACCCGAGGCGATGCGAGCCATGGGTCGCGGTTCCTCGCCGGGGTTCGCGGCGATGAGCAGTTCACATTCCTCGACCCCGCCGGCGTCGAAGGCAATGCCGTGGCCATCCCGCACCAAAGGGCTGTGATCGTCAATCCGCGGTTGCCAACGGAACTCCAGGTGCGTTCCAGCCATATTGAGCCGGACAAGCACTTCTTCAACCGATCTCGCCAGTCGAGTTCCGGCTTCTCGTCGAGCCTCGTCGAGTCGCCCGGCGGCGACGTCGAAATCACCCAGCGCCGCGGCAGCCGCAGCGGCGGCGGCGCCGAGTCGATCCTCGACCTCTTCAAGTTGGTCTTTTTCCGAGATCAACGCCGTTCGGTGTTCAAACACACGACCGAGGGGCTCGCCGTATTTGAGCATGAGTTGGTCGAGGCCGTGGAGTCGGCTCTCGACCCCATCGAGGGCACCGGGGCTGTCGTCCACATCCGCGGTCAGGGTCCGCACCTCGCGGACCATCTCCTCGATGTTGATTCGTGCGTCCGCCAGGGCGGCGGCGCCCTCGGCCAGCGGCAGGCCGTGCGCCACCATTTCCTCGACATCGCGCTCGGCGCGGGCGATGCAATCGACCACCGATCCGTCATCGTCGCCAAGGCTGCCGAGGATCGAAGTTGCCAATTCCCGCAGTCGCGCTGCGTTGCGCAAGACCTGGCGCCGGGTGGTCAACTGCTCGTGTTCACTCTCGGAGGGATCGACCGCAGCAATCTCGGCGAGCTGAAAGGCGATGGTGTCGAGGCGGTCGCGACGGTTCGCCCGCGCCGCCTCCAGCGAGGCCAGCTGATCGGCCGCATCCCGCCACTCAGCGAAACCCACGTCGACCTCGGCGAGCAGCTCGTCGTGACCACCCGCATCGTCCACCAGTCGCCGCTGCACATCCGCGTCCGCGAGTCCGTGTTGCTCGTGTTGGCCGTGGATGGAAAGGAGCGTCGGCGCCATCTGCTGGAGGGTGTTGGCGGTGACCGAGACATCGTTGACCCAGCACCGGCCGCGCCCTGTTGCCGAGACCTCGCGCCGGATGACCAGCTGAGAACCATCGGCCGCGCCGACCTCATCGAGGATCTCTTCGACTCGCGATCCGCGGTCGAGTCCAAACCAGCCTTCGACTCGGAGACGATCGTCACCCGTCCGGACGAGTTCCGCGGAGGCGCGTCGCCCGGCCAAGAGCTCGAGCGAGGTCACCAGCAACGATTTCCCCGCTCCGGTCTCCCCGGTGAGGGCAACGAAACCCGGTGCCAACTCAACCTCGACGGCATCGATGATGCCGAGTCCTTGGACGATGAGACGCTCGAGCATGGCCACGCATCCTACCATTGATCCAGTACAATGGAGACCAGAACAATCGTTGCCAACAGCCAGAATGGAGGCCTACCCATGAGCCACCCCGCGTCCCCCGTTGTCCGGAACTTCGCCGCCGTCAAACCCGCGGTCGTGGAGCGCTCGCGAGGCGCTGAGCTTCAGATTCTCATCGGACCCGCGGATGGTGCGCCGAACTTCATCACCCGCAGGTTCACCCTCGCAGCCGGCGGGCGAATACCACGACACCGGCACGCCACCATCGAGCACGAGCAGGTGATCCTCTCCGGCTCCATGGTGATCGGCCTCGATGATCGTGAATCGGAGGTGATCGAGGGCGACAGCATCTTCATTCCGGCCGGAGTCGCCCATTGGTACGAGAATCGAACCGATGAACCAGTCAGCTTCCTCTGCGTGGTTCCGCACACCTCGGATTATCAGACCGAGTGGCTCGAGCCGCCGGAAGAGTAGGTATTAGGTATCAGGTTTGAGCTCATCGCAGATTCTTAGATCGCGACTCTGAGGATTGTAG
>CBESWV010000225.1:0-6443 GCA_965533305.1 uncultured bacterium
CATCGTTCACCCCGACGGCCGCAGGGTGACCATCATCGAAGATGGGGAGTACAAGGTCTGACGGCTGACGAGGACGTCATCCTTCAGATAATTTTGAATTATGAATTTTGAATTATGAATTTCATCGCACCATCGCACCATCGCATGGACGCTTCCTGCGATGTCATTCAAAATTAAGAATTCAAAATTCATAATTCGTGTGTTGCGCTACCCTGTCACCGAAGCGGAGGATCTATGACTGAGGAAAAATTGACCCTGAAAGACGCCGTTGAGGCCCGTGGGCCGCTGGCGGTGTGGGATCTGATGACCGATGACGAGAAGAAACAGGCGGCCGCGGCGCTCTGGACCAATGCCGACCGCGAGAGCCGGATGGCCGTCGAGATGATGGTTGCCAAGGACATGAAGTTCCGGCCTCAGTCGGTGCGGAAGCTCTCCGCTGAGCGGGTGGCGCCCCGTCTGGCGAGGCTGGCGGCGGAGATGCCCGCGACGGCCTTCTTTCAGTTTCTCTTTCACTTCCACATGGCCGAGGGTCGGGAACTGATGGTGGAGTATCTCGATGCGGTGGGTCTGCCGCACAAGAATGGAGTTCTCGATCTGCCCGACGAGTTCGAGGCCCCGACCGCCGAAGCCACTGCCGGCCCGGCCCGCGATCTCATTGCCAAGCACGGCCGCGAGGCGCTGGTTTATCTGGGAACCCTCGCCGTCGCCGACGCCGAGTTCTGGGATGGAATGAGCCCGGTGCTCGAGGGCTGGGACGAAGACGGCGAAGCCGTCTAAGTCAATTATTAATTATGAGTTATGAATTATGAATGACCATCGCATTCGGCATCGGTGCGATCCTGCGATGGTGCGATGAAATTCATAATTCATCATTCCTAATTCATAATTCCGCAGTTTCGACTAGTAATCGAAACTCCGGCGATAGGTGGCTGAGTTCCGATCGGTCTCTTGCACCGTGACCGCGGCGAGGCGGATCTTCTCTGGCATCTCGGGTTCGATCCGGTCAAAAAAGACCCTCGCCAGATTCTCCGAGGTCGGGTTGATTCCGGAAAGCCATGAGACCTCGATCGAGAGGTGGCGGTGGTCGACATCGCTGATGACGACCCTTTGGATGACCTCCTTGAGGTCCTTCATGTCCATGAGATAGCCCGTTTCGGGATCGGGCTCCCCTTCCACCGCCACTTCGAGGACATAGTTGTGGCCGTGGCCATGCGGATTGTTGCATTTGCCATAGACCTCGCGGTTCCACTCGTCGGATTTGTCCGGATTGTGGAGCCGGTGAGCGGCTTCGAAGTAAACCTTGACGGTGACGGTGGTAGCCATTCAATTCCCCTTATATATAGCAATCTGACAGGGGTGCTCTATTCCAGGCGGTTCCGACCCTCACCGATGTCGTCGCCGCCCGGGAATCGAAGCGGCGCCTCGCTCGTGCTCGGCGCCGAAAGGACGAGCGGTCACGATCACGGCAGTGGAGCGGGTTGAAGCGGGACATAGCAGTGCCTCAGTTCGCGCACGAGATAGAGGTGGAAGACGAGGCTCTGACCGTCTTCGAATCCCTGTTTCCACTTGGCGTTCTTGTCGGATGGGGGGCGCTCCTTGAAGGATGAGAACGAGGCGTCAATCAGCCGGGCGCAATCATCGATGTCCAGGGACTGCAGTTCCTCGGCACCGGCGGCGAAGCCATCGAGGTATTCTGCGTCCCTCTCGATATCATCGGCCGCCTCGGAGGCTTCGAATGTCGCCTTTTCTATTCCGGCCGCGACAGCGGTATTGGTCTGCTCCGCCTTCCAAATCTCGTGCCGGGCGAGGGTCAGCTCGTAATCGTCGGGGTAGGGATCCCGTTCCCGGCCGTTCCAATCGGCGGCGTCCATGGCGGCGCTCTGAGACGAAAAGAGAGTGAGCGCGGATCCGATGGCGGCCAGAACGGCATCGGTGTCCCCCGATTTGATGACTGCGCGGGGTACCTCGAAGATGAGCTGCGCCTTGCACTGGTGTTCGTTGTAGAGCTCGAAGGGACCATCGTGGGTCGCGTCCAGGACGGGTTCGGAGAGTGTCGTGAGGAGATCGACGCGCGATCGTTTGACCTTGACCTTATCGATCTTGATCAGCTCGCCGGCATCAAATCGGCGGTCGGCCTTGCTCGCGACCCCGGCAGGGCCGACCCGATTGTCCGAGTAAGTGCCGGAGCAGGAGGAATAGACCTCGTGCTCGAGGATGGCCCAGGCCCCCCTCAGCTTTTGGTCGAGTCGGTCGTCGAGATCGGCGGCCGCTGCGTGAAACGCGACGAACAGGATGAACACAGTGGAAATTGCAACAACGAATCGAGCCATGTCACCTCCCGGTCCGCGTCGAGCCTACACGAGAACCAGCGGGCGGGTCGGCTCTGCCATAATGCCCGCAACCTGACGGGAGGATGTGTGAGCACAGGATTCGACAACGACGAGAGTGGTCTGAGACAGCACGAAAATCCCATGGACCGGCGGACCATTGCGGTGCCGGTGATCATCGCCATCAATGTGTTGATCTTCCTCGCGTGGCAAGCGGCCCGGGTCGACGAGTCCCTCGAACACGTCATGGCCGCGAACTTTCTGGTCAGTACCTCCCACCTTCTGGCCGGCCGCTGGTGGACCCTCATCACCGCGGCGTTCTCGCACATCGATTTCTGGCACATCGCGCTCAACATGTTTGTCCTGTGGAGCTTCGGCAACATCCTCGAGAAGCTCTGGGGCACACGGATCTTTGTGATTTTCTACCTCACGGCGGCTGTGGTGGCTTCAGCCACACACTGCTTCGTGTCGTCGGTGCTCATGGGCAACCCGAACATCAACGCCCTTGGCGCATCGGGCGCGGTTTCCGGTCTGTTGCTCGCCTTTGCGCTGATGTTTCCAAAGCACAAGATCCTTGTGTTCGGGGTGATCCCTGTGCCCGCTCTCGTCGGGGCACTGGCCTTTGTCGCCATCGACCTTTGGGGTCTCTTCGCCCAGACCCAGGGTGGCGGAATCGGGATCGGTCACGGCGCTCACCTCGGTGGCGCCCTCTGCGGTTTCCTCTTCTGGTTGGTGTATCTGCGGACCCGTTTCAAGCGACCGACCGCGAGTCAGGGCCTTCAGATGGCGATGAACGCCGAGGAGATCGACGAGTTCCAGCGTCTGAGACAGAAGCTCGACCGCGAGGGCCCGGATGCGCTGACGCCCAAGGAGAAGGTCTTTCTCGAGCAGATCCGCGAGCGCGTCATGGCGACCCATCAGCAGCGCTGATCGGGGTATCCTCAACCCCGGCCTTCTGGGACGCCTCCGGCGACCCAGCGTCGCGGGATCCATGGCCCGTAGATGCGCGATGGGAGCGGATGCCAGGCACCTTTTCGCGGCGAAAAGAGAGCCAGGCACCGAGCCCGCGTTCTCTCGAGGGAATGCGTGGCATCCCCTCCCATCGCGATTCGGGTGCTCTGCGCGTAAATATCGACTCAAAGAAACGCCGGGGCGACTGATGTCGCCCCGGCGTGGTTGGGATGGAAGAGGGAGACTCTCCCTACTGGATGGCGACAAACGTCGGATCGGCGGTCTTGTTGTCCACCACCGAACCATAGGCGAAGAAGGCGCCGCCGGGAGTCGAAGTCGTCAGGACGGCGGAGCCGACCTCGGTCGCTTCGGGGAAGACCCGGTTGAGCTGGCGTTGTTCGTAGCCCGCGAGCGTGACCTCGATGGTGTCGACGAGGCCGTTGTCGCTCGAGTAGAGCGCGACGACGACGGTGGTCATGGTCCCGGTGGCGTTGGCAAGACCGATGTTGGTACGGAATCCGTCGCTGGTGTTGCCCGACTCGGAGAGCCCGACGAGGCGACCCATTCGGCCATAGGAGATGGCCTGCATGGCGGTGTGGGCAGGAATGCCCTGGCCGTAGCTGCCGTCCTCATCGGAGGCATAGGTCCGCGATGAGGTGGTGACGTAGGGGTTGTCGACGAGCACCCTGAGTGCACCGGTGCCCTCGAAGTCGAAGAGCTCGGCGAAGGCATCGCTGTAACGCACGCTCGCGCCAGGCTCGAGCGAGAGGCTCACGCTCTCAGGGGTGGGATTGGCCTGATCGGCGGCGAGGAGCTGGATGGTCACGCTCGTCGCCATACCGCCCATGTTGGCCACATCGAGATCGGTGAGCCAACGGGCGCCGCCGAAGCCGACCACGTTGCCGCCACCGGGGATGACGACCTGGTGAAGCAGGATCGCGTGGCCGCTGGGCAGAGCGGAGGGGTTGCGGCTCATGGGCTGGAGAACACCCTCGCCGATGTCGTCGATGAACCGATCCATCAGCGGCTTGAGGGTGAAGGGGCCCATGCTGTTGTCGGGCTCGGGTTCCACCGAGATGACCGCGACATAGCCGGTCAGATCGATGGCGGGATCAACAAAATCCTGACCCGGAAATGGAGGACCGGCTTCGGGGCCCGCGTCGGGACCGGTGCCGTCGGAATCTTCACCCGAGGCGGTGGTGAAGCGGCCGGTGGAGATCGGTCCGTCGCCACCGACGACCCAGCCTTCATAGACCCACCCGGCGGGAAGCTCGGGCAGCTCGAGGGTGGGGCCGGGGCCGGCGTTCGGGTCGAGCCACCAGATGCCGTTGACATAGGGAGCCGATCCGCCACCCGAGGGGGCGGCCAGGATGTAGGAACCCGCGGCCATCCCGAAGTCGGTTCCGAGGGCGGCCATGTGGTCGATGGTCAGGGAAGCGCGACCGCCGATGACATCGCCACCGAGGATGTGGACGTGGCTCGGCAATGGGTCGCTGTCCGGTACGGGTTCGATGGTGAGTACGAAGGTGGAGATCGCTTCGAGGCTCGAAACCTCGGTGGGGAAGGCGGTCTGAGACTGCATTCCGCCGCCGTCTACGGTGAAGGTTCCGGTGGTGACGGGCGCGCCGTCGACGATGAGCCAGCCCTCATAGGCCCAGTCGGAACCGAGGTCCTCGAGGCCGTGGAACATGAGCTGGAGGTGAGCAGTCTCACCCATGGATGAATTTTCCCGCAGGCTGACGACAGCCGTGGGAAAGCCGGCGGAGTTGTTGTCCATGTCCTGGAGGACACCGGCGCCGACATCGTCGATCATGCCATCGACCAGAGGTTTGAAGGTGAAGGGGTTGGGGCTGTTGTCGGGATCGGGTTCAATGCTGATCACCGCGGCGAAGCCATCGGTGAGATCAAAGGCCGGATTGATGAAATCCTGACCCGGGAACGGCGGTGTGCCGTGTGGACCGGCGGAGATTCCGCCGATATCGCTGTCATCGCCGGAAGCCACGAGGAAGCGGCCGGTGGAGACCGGTCCGTCGGCGCTCGCGACCCAGCCCTCATAGGCCCAACCGGCGGGAAGCGCGGGGAGGTCGAGGGCGGGGCCGGGACCGGCGCTCGGGTCGAGCCACCAGATGCCGTTGAAGTAGTCGGCGGAACCGCCGCCGGAAGGAGCATTGAGGATGTAGGGGCCGGACACCGATGAGAAGTCATCGCCCAGGGCGGCCGGGTGGCCGGCGGTGAGCATGGCGGTTCCGCCCGAGAAGTCGCCGCCGAGGACGTGCACGTGGCTCGGCCCCGGATCGGCATCGACCACGGGTTCGATGGTGAGCACATAGGTGCCCACCGCGGTGAGATCGGCGACCTCAATGGCGAAGTCGGAGCGTGAGAGCGAACCATCGGCCATGATGGAGAAGCGGCCAGCGCTGACGGCGGCGCCGTCGACGATGAGCCAACCCTCGTAGACAAAGCCGGGTCCGAGTGGCTCGAGCCCGTCGGATGTGAACTCGAGATAGGCGGTGTCCGCGGCGGCGGTCATCGGTGCCGCAGCGGCGAGCAGAGTTGCGAGGACCAGCAGGGTGGTCCTCAGATGGGTGTCACGTGTCATTTTCATGGAACGCATGGTCCCTCCCAAGGGTGAAGCTCACGGCACTGCTGCCGCTGCACCTTGATCATTGCGATGGGATCTCACAAGGCCGTCTCGGACTTCTCACGAAAGACTAACGTTGTGTGCCCGAGTCCGTATCCGTAGCCGTTTCCGTTTCCGTGCCCGGGAATGCGAAACCGACGAGGTTCTCAGGTCGCGTTTGGCCGAGAGAGCCCCCCTTAACATTGTTCGGCTTCGAGATTCGAACTGCGAAGAGGTTGCGCTGAGGCCGAACAATGATTAAGGACGGCACGTCCGTTCGAGGCCAATTCTGCAAACCTTCGAGAGATCGCAGACTCGGTGCCTGGCTCGCTTTTCGCAGCGAAAAGGTGCCTGGCACCGCTCCAATCGCGCCTCCTCAGGTGTTCGATGACGTGCCTAGCACCCGCTTAGTTCGGGCAACGCACGGGAAGGGCGAAAGTGAAACCAAGCTCGGGTCCGCGTTTCAAGCCTCTGAGCCCGCGGTCTTCATCAGAACTACGCCGTCTCCAACGAGAACGTGAAGACGGTTCCTTTGCCGACGGTGC
>CBESWV010000226.1:0-6358 GCA_965533305.1 uncultured bacterium
CGGCCATCGAGATTGTCGGCAACAAGATCGAGTATGCCGGCGGGATGCTGCTCTCCACGCCCGAGGCCTCGCCCATGGTCATGGGAGTCGGCTATATCGTCGGTCTGAGGATCTCGGCTATCCTCTTCGCCGGCGCCGTGGCCGGCTGGCTTGTCCTCGTCCCGCTGGCCCTCTTCCTCAACCCGGCGGTTTCGGCCGGGGTCGCGGAGGGCGGCTTCATCGGGCTCGCGGTGGATGTCTGGTTCCGTCAGATCCGGCCGTTGGCGGTGGGGACCATGATCGTTTCGGCGTTCTACACGCTCTACACGCTGCGGGAATCACTCATCAGCGGCATCACCAAGGTCTTTGCCGCGGTTCGTGGCGGCGACGCCGGAGCGCCGGCCCTCGAACGCACCGAGCAGGATCTCAACCTCAAGTGGATCATGGTCGCCATCGGTGTGATGGCCATCCCCATGTTCTTTCTCTATCGCTACTTCGCGGCATCTACCCCGGGAGCACTGGTGCTCACCGTGGTGATGCTGATCCTCGGCATTCTCTTTGCCGCCGTAGCCGGCTATCTGGTCGGTCTGGTGGGGAACTCCAACAATCCAATCTCGGGGCTGACGCTCTCTGCGCTGGTGATCTCGGCGGTGCTCATGGTTCTCATGGGGGTCACCGGGGTCCACGGGCTTGCCGCGGTGCTCGGAGTCTCGGGCGTGGTCTGTTGTGCAGCCGGCGTCGCCGGCGACATGATGCAGGACTTCAAGGTCGGACACATCCTCGGCGGGACGCCGTGGAAGATGCAGGTGGGTGAGCTCATCGGTGTCGTTGCCGCGGCCTTCACCATGCCGGTACTGCTCATGGTTCTGGACCAGGCGTACACCATCGGATCGCCGGAACTTCCGGCGCCCCAGGCCGGGCTCATGGCACTCATGGGCAAGGGCATCGTCGGTGGCGACATGGCCTGGCCGCTCGTTATCGTCGGGATGTTCCTCGGTGTCGCGCTGATCCTCATCAAGGCGCCGGCGCCCATGCTCATCGCAGTGGGGATGTACCTGCCCTTCGCGACGACCTCGGCGGTCTTCGCCGGTGGCCTCTTCCGCGCAATCATGGACTGGTTCATGGCACGCCGGGATGCATCCGAAGAGGAGAAGATGAAGGCCGAGAATTCGGGTGTCCTCGTGGCTTCCGGGCTCATTGCGGGACAGAGCCTCATGGCGGTGCTGCTCGCCTTCATCGTGCTCTACGAGCAGGCCAAGCTCGGAATGACCGAGACCGACCATCTGCTGCCCACCCTTGGCAGCAGCTTCGGCGCCGGGCTTCTGGTCTATCCGCTGCTCTTGATGCTCCTGGTCTGGCTTCCGATCCACCGATCGCGCTCGTGAGCGAGCCCGGCGAAGCCGAAATCCTGAGCTGCGTGCCCCATCGGCTCGGCGCCTGGCAGGCCGATGGGGATGTGCGGGTCGTCGTGGAGCGGCCCAAACCCGGGACTCGGGGGTTGAAGGGCGCCTTCGACCATCTCAGGTGGCTCATGTCGCACCCCAAGATCAGGCTCGACGAACTCGGGAGCTTTGTCTGGAAACGCATGGAGGGTGGGGAGACCCTGGCGGAGATTTCCTCCGAAACGGCTGAGGCCTTCCCGGACCGATCCGAGGGGATCGAGGAGCGGCTCGCCCTCTTCGCCACCGCGCTCCACCACCAGGGACTGATCGAACTGCGGGTCCCCGACGCGTGAAGGCGTTCTGACTTCGTTGGATGGTCACGCCCCTCGTTGCGCTTCTGAACCTGATTCTCCCATCGCGAATGGCCGAGGGAGCCACCTTTAGCATTGTTCGGCCGGCAGAGCGAAACCTCCGTCGATGCGAAACCTATCCGAACAATGACAAAAGATGGCACCCCGTTCGAGGCCTATTCCGCGTGTCCTCATGAGAGCGCGGATCGCTGACGTCGGGTCAGTCTTCCCTTCGGATGAGCCTGCCGAGTTCGGAGCGATCAGCCTTGAGCAGTTCGTCCATCCGACCGCCGTCGATCCCGGCGACGATGATGTCGCCGATCTCCTTGCTGACATCGTCGAAGATGCCGAGCTTCTGCATGCCCGAGGTCTGCTTGACGTTGTCCTCGGTCGGGGTGACGTAGTGGATGGATTCGGCTTTGTAGCGGTGGATGAGAAAGAGGTGGACGATGGTCATGAGACGTTTCTGCCGCAGGGCGGTGTCGATGGTCTCCTGATCGCGGATCGAAAGGATGCTCTTGCCCCGCCGGTCCCTGATGTTGGCGAAGACGACTGTCGCCACCTCGTCGTCGGCGGGATTCACGATGCTGAGACGAAGAAGCTCGGAGCCCGCCTTCTGTGGTCTGAGCTGAACCGTCAGAGGGCCACCGATGCCGTGCTCTTCACGCCACAGATCGAGCCACTCCTCGAGCAGTCGCGGCGGGACCTCGGTTTCGATGAGGTGCTGAACCTGGGTCGAGCCCTTGCCCATGGCCTTGGTGGTTGCCGTGCGGCCGGAAGAAGCCATGAGGGCGCCGTCGAGGCGCGGGCCCCCGACCAGGGTCTGCGGGGTTTTGTATGGCGATTCCACCAACCGAAGTTTGCGCTGGAGCTTGGCGAGCGCCAGCATGCCGTCCTCCTTGAGCGCCCGGGCGAACTCATCCACCGCCATGCCGTCGACCTGATGGCCGCCGTAGGTGATGAAGTTGAAGACAAAGCCGAGCTTGCCGAGTTCGGCAGGGAAGGCGGTCATCTCCTCATCCGACATCCCGGTGGTGTCCCAATTGAAGGACGGTGACAGATTGTAGGCGAGCATCTTGTCTGGGAAGCGGGCATGGATCGCTTCGGAGAAGACCCGGGCGTCCTTGAGGTTGGCGGTCTTGGTTTCCATCCAGATAATGTCGCAGAAGGGGGCCACGGCGAGCGACTTGGCGATGGCATAGGGGATGCCGCCCTTGACGGGGTAGAAGCCCTCGGGCGTCCGAGCAAGCTCGGGGTCCCAGTCCACCGCGATTCCAAGATCGGTGGCTTTGTCGCTGGCCTCCTGCCACGAGCTCCGTGCTGACCACTCGAGCCACTCCTCGACCGTGAAGTCGAATTCCTGGCCCTGCTCGATGTGGAAGGAAAGGGCGTCGGCGACGGCCTGGCCGTAGGTCTTGATGCCGGCCTCGGCTTCCCAGAGATCGGCGAAGCGGTTGACGGCCTGGTCGAGTATGGTTTCGACGGGCATCATCAGATCGGCCGCGTGGGCATCCATCAGATCCTGCATATAGCCGAAGACCCCGATGTGTTCGAGCCACGCGCCGGCCTTGGCGTACTCGCTGTCGGAGATCCGGTAGAGTTCATGGCCGTTGATCTCGTCGATGCCCATCTCGTTGAACTTCCTGTGGATGGCGAGAAAGGTCACCTTCCAGCTCGGCACCCGCAGGTTGGTCGTGCCGAGGACGAAGGGTTGGTCTCGGTCGTCGCCGGTGCCGTCGAGGAAGGTCGCGGCCTCGGCGTCGGTACGGGCGACGATCAGACCGGGTACGCCCATGACATCGAGCTGGAACCGGGCCGCGTTGAGCCTCTTGATCTGTTCGTCGATGGGAACCAACACCTTGCCGCCCTGGTGGCCGCATTTCTTGCAGCCGGGCTTCTGATCCTCGATGTGGTAGCCGGGTACGCCGACTTCGGCGAAGCGGCGGATCAGATTTCGGACGTGGGCATCACCGCCGTGGCCGGTGTCGGCATCGGCGATGATGAATGGCCGGTAGTCCACGATGGGGGTCGCCGCACGTTGTCGATCGGTCATCTTGGATCGCAGATACTGCTGGTTGCGATCGGCGGTGAGCAGCGCGCGGACGATGGGCGCCGCCTCGTCGGGGACCTGGCTCAAGGGGTAGCTCGCGAGATCGGCGCCCGGGTCCTCGTTGACGGAGCCCTTGGCCGAGGTCGCCCAGCCGCCGAGGTAGATCCCCTCGATCCCGATGCGTTTGATCGCCACCGCCTGGCCCGGGGTGTATGGGCCGAAGGTGGTGATGGACCTGCCCTCGGCGAAGAGTTCGCGCAGCCGGGCGAAAAAGCCGCCCGCTGCGTTTCGCGCCACGGTGTAGTCCTGCGGGATGGTGCCCTTCTGTTGGGCCACCTGACGAGGGCTGTAGAGCCTTGTGACGCCGCCGAAACGAGGGCCGGCCATCCATTGTCTGCAGGCCTCGATCTGAGCATTGAAGGCGGCCACCTCATCGTGTGAGGCGTCGTTGGTGTCGAGGTTCTCGGTGATGCGATGTCCCTTGGTGGTGAAGGCGTCCATGTAGAGAGCGATCCTTTCCCTGGCGGTGTCGAGGTCGAGATTGTTGAGATTGATGTTGAGCAGATCGATGTACCACGGCAGTTTGACTTCGGAACCGACGTAGGTTTCAACGATCTCGCGCGCGATCGGCAGGGTGGTCGATTTCGAGTGCTCCCAGACGTCCCGGTCATCGGCTGCAAGCAGCTTGTCGTACTCCTCGGCGAGCAATCGGACAAAGATCTTGCGGGAGAAGGCGTCACCGGCGGCGAGACCGGTTTCCGGGTCGTCCTCGGTGAGGATCGCCCCCTTGTGCAGCCACTCCCAGAGGATCGAGAGCCGGATTTCGCCGGTGGCCATGTCCTCCATGAGGTAGAGGATGTCGTCGTCACCGAAAAAATCGGCCGGTTTGAGGGCCGCCGCCTGCATTCCCTGACCAAAGGCGTTGCCGTACTGCAACGCGACCGAGAGCAGATTGCGCGCGCCGCGGATGGTGCGCGGCGCCGGCTCGATGAGCATGAGGCCCTTTGCGTCGTCATCGGTGTAGGTCAGGGGCGGAAACTCGCGTCCGAGCTGGTTGGGCTCGTTCGCGACTTCCCATACCGGGCGAACGATGTGGACCATCTTCCAGTGCGCCACCCACTTGCCGCTGGCGCCCTCGTGCTGCTCGCGCTCGGCGCCGGCGACGGCCTTCTCCATGCTCGTCGCAACGCCTTCTTCGGAGCCGACCGGGATATTGGGTTCCATTCCGCCCTGCCAGAGCGCGAATCGACCGTTGCGGTCGGGGGTGTTGACCGCCCGGCGCACCCGGTCCTCGTAGTTGCGCATGTAGCCGTAGGTCATGACGATGGATTCGATGTTGGGATTGACGAAGGCAGGGTCCCAGGCGTTGGCGTCGGCAACGGCGTTGATGTAGTCCCAGCGGCCGGTGTTGTAGCCGACGAAGTGAAGCCCGAGCGCAGCGCGGATCTCCATGAGCTGGAAGGTGGCCTCGAGCTGTTCGACCAGGACGTAGGCCTTGATGGCGCCTTCGTCGAGGCCGAGATGATTTTCGAGCGCCGTGAGCATTTCATTCCACAACGCGGCTTCCTCGGCGGTCTGGATCTTGGGCAGATAGAGCACGACCGATGCGCCCCTGGCCGCGAGCTGGCGGTAGTTGTTGACCACGTAGAGCGCCGTGTCGACGATGGAGGCCGACATGGCGGTGCCGCCGGCGTCGCGGACGTGGCGGTCATCGAGGTGGAGTCCACGGGCGCGGAAAATGACTGTCGTGAACGCGAGCTGCGCTCGCCAGTCGTCGATGATGGGGTCGCCGAAGAAGCCTTCGGCCCAGCCGTTCATCTGACCGGTGACTTTCTCCGCCACCTTGAGGAAACGTTCATCACCGGCAATGGCCAGCTTGAGGTTGCGGATGTTGTCCAACGACATGGTCGTGATCTGGCCGAGGGCGTCCTCACCGTCGAACATCCAACCATCGGCGCCCGAAAGCAGGGCGTAGGCGACATTGCGCAGGCTCGACTCCAGAGGAGCGTTTGGCTTGGCCCCGGGGCCCGTCCCCTGGATCCACTGGCGTTGGAGGTCGTGTGGGACCTCCGGTCCTTCGAAGTTGCCGTCGCGCGCGTCCCGAACTGAAATGCGGGTCCGCGCGATGGTGCCCTCGGGGTCGAGGAAGGTGATGGGTTCGCTGCCGGCCATACGCCGAGACCGGCGGCGACTCCGCTTGGCCATCAAGGTCTTCTGCTCGCGGTTGTAGATCGCCAGGGCCTCGATCGCAGCCAGCGCTTCAGGGGTGTAGACATCTCCGTACTCGGTGAGCAGGCTCTCGGCGATCCGAAGACTCGTGGTGACGGTTCCGGCGGCTGAATTTCCCATGACCAGACCTCTCGTGCGTTGAATCGGTTTTTGTTCTCGTCTCCGGTGGCGCTGGTTGCTCGAGTGCGAGTGGCTTATAAAATTTCCGCACTGCGGCATTTATTCCGCACTGTGGCAAGAAATGCCGGGTCGCGGAATGGAAAGCCATCAGCTTTCAGCCATCAGCCCAGCTTCTTGCAAAAACCCGCTTCTGCGATGGTTCGTGGTCTCTGTGCCGGCGAGACGCCAGCACTACAAAGGGCTGAGAT
>CBESWV010000227.1:0-6313 GCA_965533305.1 uncultured bacterium
CCACTTCTCGATTTCCTCGGTGGATGCGTTTTCGGGCGGCACCGAAGCGACGGCGCTCAACCCCAGGGCGGTGGCCGCCCTCCGACGGGCCGGTTTCGCCATCGAGTCGCCCGGAGACGGCGGGAACCCTGTCTACGAGATCCGGTACGAGCCTGATATGGAGCCGCTCCGGGCTTTCTCCAAGGTCTATGACGCGCCGCCCAACCCCACGGCGGGCTTCGCCGCCATCATGACGTGCTCATCCGCCGATGCCGCGTGCCCGATTGTGGCCGGCGCCGAGGAGCGCATCGCCATACCCTACGACGATCCCAAGCAGGCCGACGGCACCGAGCGCGAGGCCAAGGTCTACGATGAACGCTGCCGCCAGATCGCCCGCGAGATGCTCTACGTCTTTTCAGTGGTCTCCCGCAGAACCTGAGCTGCCCTTCGATGCTCGCTGGTCCGTGGGATCGGTGGCAGCCAATCGGACCGCCAAGCTCGGTTATCCTTGTCGGGTTCGTCATTGGAGCGCGGCAGGTGGAGGTTGGATGGATCGCGATGAGTTGATGAAGGTATTGAATGAGGTGGCGGCGGGGTCGACCGATGTCGACTCGGCCCTCACGAGGCTGGCGTCGAGCGGCATCGACGATCTCGGTTTTGCCCGGCTCGACACCGACCGCGAGCGCCGGACCGGTCTCGCCGAGGTTATCTTCTCGCCGGGCAAGACCGACTCCCAGCTCGAGGGACTGGTCGCGCGCTGCCTCGAGCTCCACGGCAAGGTGCTGGTCACTCGTCTCGAGACCCAGCGCGCGGCGCCGTTGGTTGAGAGGTTTCCGGAGCTGAAGTACCACGAAGCCGCACGGGTGCTCGAGACGCGGCCCGATGATGGCCCACGCCACCTGCCGGTGGCGGTGGTCTCGGCTGGGACCTCGGATCTGCCCGTGGCCGAGGAGGCGGCGGTGGTCCTCGAGCACCTCGGCCACCCGGTGGACCGGGTTGTCGATGTCGGAGTCGCCGGGATTCATCGTCTCTTCTCCCAGCTCGAACGCCTCCGTGCCGCCCGGGCGGTCGTGGTCGCGGCCGGGATGGAGGGCGCGCTGCCATCGGTGGTCGCCGGGCTCATCGATCGGCCCGTCGTTGCGGTGCCCACCTCCATCGGCTATGGGGCGAGTTTCGGCGGCGTCGCCGCTCTGCTCGGGATGCTCAACTCCTGCGCCGCCGGGATCGGGGTGGTCAACATCGACAATGGCTTTGGTGCGGCAACTCTCGTGCACCGAATCGCCCTCGCCGCCGACAACGGGGAGCCGACATGAGCCGCCGGGTGCTCTATCTCGACTGCGCCGGCGGCGCCGCCGGCGACATGGTGCTCTGCGCGCTGACCGAGAGCGCCGACTGTGTCGCGCTGATCGAGGAACTGCCGAAGAAGTTGGGCTTCGCCGATGTCACCATCGACTGGCCCGAGGGCCGGCCCGGGGGGTTCGCCGCCCGGCGGTTGACCGTCGGCTTCGATTCCGAGGCCCATCCCCACCACCGAAATCTGGCCGATGTACAAGCCATCATCGATGGCGCCGAGCTTCCGCCCGCGGTGGCATTGACGGCCAAGATGGTCTTTCAGACCCTGGCCGAGGCCGAAGGCGAGGTCCACGGGATGTCCGCCGAGACGGTGCACTTCCACGAAGTGGGTGCGGTGGATGCCATCGTCGATGTCGTCGGCGCCTGTCTCGCCCTCGATCAACTGGCGGTGGACGAGATCATCTGTTCAAGCCTGCCCATGGGAAGTGGGACCGTCAATTGCGCCCACGGGACCATGCCGCTGCCTGCACCGGCGGTGGCGGCCATGCTGCCGGGGGTGCCGGTCCACCCGGCTGGGGTCGAAGGGGAGACCGTGACCCCGACGGGGGCGGCGTTGGTGACGACCTTTGCGCACGATTTCGGGGCCATGCCGGCCATGACCGTCGAGACCGTCGGCATCGGCGGTGGCACAATGGAGCGGCCCGGGCTGCCCAACGTGCTGCGAGCTTTTGTCGGGGAGATCGCCGGTCGTGCCGAGATCGGCGAGACCGATCACGTCGTGGTCGAGTGCAACGTCGATGACCTCGACCCGCGCGTCCTACCGGTGGTGATCGACCATCTGCTCGACTCGGGCGCCCTCGACGCCTCGGTGACCCCCATCGTCATGAAGAAGGGCCGTCCCGGTCACCTGCTCACCGCGCTGGCGCCGACCGCTGCTCTCGATGCGGTGGTCTCGGTGATGCTGCGCGAGACCACATCTCTCGGGTGCCGCAGCACCCCGGTCACCAAGCATCACCTGGGCCGGCGAATGGGCACGGTTGAGACCCCTTGGGGCCCGGTGGCGGTCAAGTTCGCCCTGGCCGATGGCAAGATCCTCCGGCAGGTGCCCGAGTTTGAAGACTGCGCCGCGCTGGCGCGAAAGACCGGAGTGCCGGTGCGAGACATTCTCGCCGCCGCCGGCGGCGTTGTGGAGGACACCGATGGCGAGCTATGACGCTCTGCTCGACTGGTTTCGCTCCCGGGGCTCGGCCCTGGTCGCCTACTCCGGTGGGGTCGACAGCACGCTGCTGGCCAAAGCGGCATACGACGCGCTGGGCGATCGCGCGGTGGCCCTGACCGCGGTTTCGGCCTCCCTTGCCCCCGCAGAATTCGATGAGTCCAAGGAACTGGCCATTGGGATCGGGATCGAGCACCTGCTCGAGACCTCGTCGGAGACCGCGTCACCAGCCTATCTCGCCAACGACGGCGAGCGTTGCTATCACTGCAAGTCGGAGCTCTATGGGATCTGCGAACGGGTGGCCGCCGACCGCGACCTGGCGGTCGTCGTCAACGGGCTCAACACCGACGACCTCTCGGACCACCGGCCGGGCAACCGCGCCGCCGATGAGGCCGGTGTCCACTCGCCCTTTGTCGAACTCGGTTTTGACAAGGAGGCGATCCGCGAGCACTCCCGACGGCTCGGGCTGCCCACCGCGTCCAAACCGGAGCTTGCCTGCCTCGCCTCACGCTTCCCCACCGGGACCCCCATCACCATCACCGGGCTCGAGCGGGTCGCCGCCGCCGAGGAGGTCGTCGCCGGGTTCGGTTTCAGCCAGTACCGGGTGCGCTTCCACGGCGATCTCGCGCGGATCGAGGTGCCGGCTGCCGAGATCGGACGTCTCGCCGACGATGGGCTGCGCGAGAAGCTACTCGACGGCATTCGCGGCGCCGGATTCCGCTTTGTCACCGTCGATCTCTCGGGCTATGCCCGTGGGTCGTCGAATGCGGTGGCTATGGCGGAGACCGTCGAGAAAGACTGAGCAACTCCGGCAATCGACCTTTGGGGGCGCGATGAGAGCGGATGCCAGGCACGCGACATTGTTCGCGGCTCACAATGTCGGAGCCAGGCACCGAGCCCGCGTTCTCTCGAGGGATCGCGGAGCTGGCCTCGAACGGGGTGCCATTTGTTGCATTGTTCGGCGTTGAGCCCCTCAGGAAAAGGTGAATCGTTGATGTCGGTCAATGCAACGGGTGGCACCGGAGAACTCGTCACGGGTGCTCGTTAGGGCCCTGCCTCTGCCCCGTCCAGCCGAGCGATTGCATGGTCGCCGCCGCTGGAGTAGGGTCGTGCGTTGGGGGAGCGGTGACCGATCGATTGATTGACCAGACGAAGATCGACGAAACGGCTGAGGCGACTGAGGACGCCTTGGCGGTCGATTTCGCCCCGGATGGTCTGCGTGACGCCGCGGCACAGGTTGAGGATCTCATCGAGGCCGGCGACGAAGCCGCCCTCGACGAGGTGGTTGCGGGCACCCACCCGGCTGATCTCGCGGCCCTCCTCGGCGTGCTCTCTCACGATCTCTGGCCGCCGTTGCTCAAGCGACTCGAGATCGCCCGAATCTCCGATCTCATGGAGGAGCTGCCTGATCACCTCCGCGACGATCTCGCCGAGCATCTCCACCCCGAACAGCTCACCGACGCCCTCGAGGAGATGGCGTCGGACGACGCCGCCGATGTCATCGCCGATCTCCCGGAGAAGGTAGCCCGCGGCGTCATCAGGGCACTGCCGCGGCAGGACCGGCGCGAGGTCGAGGCCCTGCTCGCCTACCCCGAGGATTCGGCCGGCGGACTCATGCAGATGGAGCTCGTCTCCATCAGCGAAGACGCCACCGTCGACGAGGTGGTCGAGGCGATCCGGACCGAGCGGGACGACGTCGGCGAGATCTTCTTTGTCTATGTGGTCGACGAGGACGACCGGCTGGTGGGCGTGCTCAACCTCGGCGCCCTGCTTCTGGCCCGGGGCAGCCGGCCGATTCGCGACCTCATGAAGTCCAAACTCCACACCGTCAACCCCGAGGAGGATCAGGAGAGCGTCGCCCGGATCTTCAAGCGCTACGACCTCGTGGCGCTGCCGGTGGTCGATACCGAGGGCCGGCTGCTCGGCCGGATTCTGCACGACGATGTTGTCGATGTCCTCCAGGAAGAGGCCGACGAGGACATCATGCGCATGGCCGGTGCGACGGCCAGTGAGCCCGAGCTGGTTTACACCGACCAGCTCTTCAGGATCGCCGGGGTACGACTGCCATGGCTGGTCGCAACTCTCTTCGGGCTTGGTGTCCCGGTGTTGCTGACCCGGGTCTTTCAGGTCACCTTTCCGCACATGGAGACCCTTGTGCCCTTCATTGTTCTCATCGGCGCCATGGGCGGTAACGTGGGCTCACAGTCGGCGACCATCGTCGTCCGCGGCTTCGCCACCGGCCGGGTGGATTTCCACAATCTCGGCCACTTCCTCTTCAAGGAGCTCGTGGTCAGCTCGCTCATGGGCCTCGCCTGCGGCTGCCTGTCGGGGCTGTTGACCCAGATCTGGCAAGGCGACCCAAGATTGTCGCTGACGGTTGCCATCTCGATGACCGTGGCCATCATCGCCTCCGCCATCCTCGGGGTGCTGGTTCCCTTCTTCTTCCGGTTGGTCAAGATCGATCCCGCCATCGCGGCCGGCCCCGCGGTGACCACCATCGATGACATCGTCGCCATCGGGATCTACTATCTCGTCGCGATCATGCTGATCTCTGCATAAAACCGCCAAGGCCGCGAAGAAAGCCGTCAGCAGTCAGCTTTCAGCGATCAGCCACCGTGTTCATCCGACAATGCGCTCCCCATGGGAAATTTCAGCGCCATTGATGAAACGCAAAGAACGCTACGACCGCTATGGCCATCGCAAAGAAACACTTCAAGACGTCATCGCAATAGGGGCCGGATGACGGCTTCCGGTCTGAAGGACGACCTCACCGGGTGATCATCATTTCGGCAAACCTGAGTGCTCGACCCTCGAAGAGGTCCCGCGATGGTGCGATGGCTCAAGAATGATTGTCTTTGCGATGTTCTTCGCGTTCTTGGCGATCTTTGCGGTGAAACTGCGATGTGTCCTTTGCGGCTTCGCGTTTCATCTTCTCTCCACCGCAAGAACCGGGTGGATCGGGTCTCCGATTTCACCTACATTGGCACCATGGAAACACACGAGCAGCACCGTGACTACCGGCGGATCGAGCGTGCGCTCGCCTATATTGAAGCGAATCGGGCCGGGCAGCCAAGCCTCGAGGATGTGGCGGGCCATGTCGGATTGAGTCCCTTTCACTTCCAACGCATCTTCAGTGATTGGGTCGGGATCAGCCCCAAGCGCTTCCTGCAGTTCCTCACCGTCGAGCATGCCCGGGCGTGTTTAGCGGAGACCCGTTCGGTGCTCGAGGCGAGCTTCGAGACGGGTCTCTCCTCCCCCGGACGACTGCACGATCTCATGGTCACCGTCGATGCCATGACCCCCGGCGAGATCAAGACCGGCGGGGCGGGTCTCGATATCCGGCATGGTCTCGTGCCGAGCCCGTTCGGGCCCTGTTTCATCGGCGTCACCCGGCGCGGGGTGTGTTGGCTGGCCTTTCCGGACGAGACTGAAGCGACCGGTTCCCCCGCGGAGCTGGAGGCGAGCTTCCCAAATGCCGATCACCGCGACGATCCGAGGGAGGCGGCCCGCTGGCGGGACCGGATCTTCGAGCGCCCCTTGACCGAAGATGGTGCGCCGATGCCGATCCTACTCTCGGGCACGAACTTTCAGCTCAAGGTCTGGGAGGCGCTGCTCCGGGTCCCGTCAGGTGGCCTGTGTTCGTATTCAGATCTCGCCGCGCTCATGGGTCGGCCCACGGCGACCCGGGCGGTGGCCTCGGCGGTGGCGGCCAACCACATCGCCTATCTCATCCCGTGCCACCGGGTGATCCGTTCCATGGGCGCCTTCGGCCGGTACCGTTGGGGCGCCGCCCGGAAGCAGGCCATCGTCGGCTGGGAGCAGGCC
>CBESWV010000228.1:0-6311 GCA_965533305.1 uncultured bacterium
CCGTCGTTGACGGCGACCATCCCGGAATGGTTGACGTTGGCGGTCTGACCCGAGGCAACAACCGCTACGGCGAGGATCAACACAGACATTTTCCAAACGGACGCCTTCATGTTCTCGCTCCCTTCCAATAATGCTGACACCACCGCAAGCACGACCCTCGTTTTCGCGATGATCCCCAAATAAAAGAGAATGTACCGCCGTTGAATATATCGTCGCCGTGGCGATGTGTAAATGGGAGGTGAGGAAGTTTAGAGTTGAGGAGGTGAGGAAGTCAGCGCTCGCTTCGCTCGCTGGTGAGGAGTGAGGGGGTACGGCGATGGGACAGCCTCAACGTCTAACTTCCTCACCTCCTCTGCCACTGAGTCCGCGTATGATTCTCCCGGAGGCATCGATGGGCGAAGACAAACGAACCGCGGCCTGTCTCGCAGTGGGCTCGGAGCTCCTGGGAGATGAGAAGCTCGACCGGAACTCACTGACCATCACCCGATCTCTCGCCCGGTATGGCGTCGGCGTTGATGAAAAGAGAGTGGTTGGGGACGACATCAATCAGATCGCGACCACAATTCGCGATTTACTGACCCACCATGATCTGGTGGTCGTAACCGGTGGACTCGGCCCGACCGCCGATGATGTCACCCGCGATGGTGTTGCCCGGGCCCTCGATCGGCCGATCCGTCACAGCGAGGAAGTCGAGCAATGGGTCCGCGATCGCTACGCATCTCGCGGGCGCGAGATGCCGGTCTTCGCACCCTCAATGGCTCGGGTCGTCGAAGGGAGCCGGTTGCTGTACAACAACCGCGGCACTGCTCCAGGCATGCTCTTCGATCTGCGTGGTCGTCTGTTGGCGGTCCTGCCGGGTCCGCCCTGGGAAATGGAGGAAATGCTCGAGCGCGGTCTCCTACCTGAACTCGTATCGTGGAACCCGGGAGCGGTCCGGGTTCGGCGGACCCTGGTTCTCGGGGGAGTCTTCGAGTCCGATGTCGAGGAGAGCGTGCGTCATCTCTATGAGCGATTCGGCCGCGAGAACGTGTCGATCCTCGCCTCATACGGCGTGGTTCGGCTGGTGCTGAGTGCCGAGGGTGAAGAGGGCAGCGCCCGACATCACCTGGATGTCATGGAGCGCGCGTTCGAAGAGGTTCTCAGCGACGATCTGGCCGGCACCGATGTTATCGGCCTGGCCGAGGTCGCCATCGAGGAGTTGCGGCGTCGGGGTCAGACGCTGGCCACTGCCGAGAGTTGCACCGGCGGCCTGGTGAGCGCGCGGCTGACAGATGTGCCGGGCGCGTCGGATGCATTCGTCGGTGGGGTCGTGTCCTATTCCAACGATGTCAAGGAGCATCAGCTCGGGGTCCCGCTGGATGTGCTCGTGGATCACGGCGCGGTATCCGAGGAGGTGGCGCGCGCCATGGCATCGGGGGTCCGGACCCGGCTCGCAGCCGACTGGGGGATCGGGATCACAGGGATCGCCGGACCGACCGGGGGCACCGATGACAAGCCGGTGGGGCTGGTTCACTGGGCGGTTGCCGGACCGGGAGGCGTATGGGCCGAGCACCGGGTGTTCCCGGGTGATCGCTCGGTGGTTCGCGAGTGGAGCCTCAACAACGCCCTTGATCTCCTGCGCCGCCGGTTGGCTTCAGACTCGCCGTGAGCGGCGGGGCCATGGTCCGCGCCTTTGTGGCGCTGGAGATGCCGGACCGGATTCGGGACGAGATCCGGCGCGAGCAGCGCCACCTCAGGGCCGAGTTTCCTCGTGCCCGGTGGACCCGGCCCGAGGGACAGCACCTGACTCTGAAGTTCATCGGCGAGACGACGGCGGAGAAGCTGTCGCAGCTGAAAAAGGAAGTCATCGACCGTGTGAGCGTCATGCCCGCGGTTACGGTCCGTCTCCACGGCGCCGGTTTTTTCCCCTCAGTACGCCGGCCGCGGGTCGCCTGGATCGGCGGAGAGGCTCCGGGCGGGGCCGCGGTCGCCGCTGCGGTGGATGAAGCCGCCGTCGCTTCGGGGTTTCCCCGCGAGGGTCGGGCGTGGTCCCTCCATCTGACCCAGGCCCGCCTCGACCGGGCCTGGCCGCGAAATCTGGTGGAGCGATTCATCGAGTGGGGGAGGGGCCTCGAACTCGAGCCGTTCACCTGCCGGGAGGTCGTACTCTTTGCCAGCGATCTCCAGCCGGGTGGTGCGGTGTACACTCCCCTGGAGAGGTTTCCACTGGAATGACGATTGAGCTGGCTTTGGTGGCATTCGCCTACTTCGTGGGCTCGATCCCCTTCGCCTACATCTTTGTCAGGTCAGTCACCGGCCGCGATGTCCGCCGTGAGGGATCGGGCAACGTCGGTGCCACAAACGCTCTCCGATCGGCGGGGTGGAAGGTCGGTGTCGCGGTCACCGTGCTCGATATCGCCAAGGGCTCGCTCGCGGTCTGGGCGATGATGATCTTCAACCCCGAGAGCGCCTGGCTCGCAGCATCCATGTTGGCGGTCGTTGCCGGCCACTGCTTCCCACCGTGGCTCCTCTTTCGCGGCGGCAAGGGGGTGGCCACAGGGTTCGGCGCCTTCCTGGTGATCGCCCCGTTGAGCGCAGTCGCGGCTTTCGGTGTGTGGATCGTGATGCTTGGCCTCTTTCGGTGGGTTTCGCTGGCATCCATGACGGCTACGGCGAGCTTCCCCGTGCTCATCCAGTTGGTGGATCACCCCGATTGGGTCACTCTCGCATCGGTGGCCGCCGCGGCCATCCTGATCATCCTTCGCCACCACTCGAACATCCGCAACCTGGTCACCGGTAAAGAGCAGCGCCTCGGCCCCGGCTTCTGGAGGTAGTGCATGAAGATCACCGTTTTCGGCGCCGGTTCCTGGGGCTGCGCCCTGGCTCATCAGATGGCCCGCCGCGGGCACGATGTGTTGCTGTGGGCTCTTGAACCCGAGGTTTCGGCGGGAATCAACGCCGATCACCGGAATCCGATCTTCCTCACCGACGCCGAGCTCCATCCCGCTATCCGAAGCACCAGCGATCTCGAGGCAGCGGCGACATACTCCGATGTTTGGATCTGGGTGGTTCCGGTCCAGTTCAGTTTCTCGGTGATGGAGCGGCTCGCGCCGTTTCTCCGAACGGAAACGGTTGTGGTTTCGGCGTCCAAGGGGATCGAAACCGAGAGTCTGCGGCGGATGGATGAGCTGGCGGCGGATGCGCTGGGCATCCCCGAAGACCGTTTCTGCTGTCTGTCCGGACCGACCTTCGCCATCGAGGTCGTACGTGGCGATCCGTCGGCCGCCGTTCTCGCCTGTCGGGACATGGAACTCGCGCGTAGGCTCCAGGAGGAGTTCTCGGACTACCACCTCCGGTGCTATGCGGGTGGTGATCTCATCGGTGTCGAGTTGGCCGGTGCTTTGAAGAACACCGTGGCCATCGCCGCCGGGATCATCGACGGTCTCGGGCTGGGTGCCAACACCCAGGCCGCACTCATGACCCGCGGTTTGCACGAGAACACCCGCCTCGGGGTCGCCCTCGGAGCTGAGCCGGACACCTTCCGTGGTCTCGCCGGGATGGGCGACCTCGTGCTGACCTCGACCAGCGCGCTGTCGCGAAACCGTCAAGTCGGCCGACGGCTCGGCCAGGGCGAGACCCTGGACGAGATCCTCGGCTCCATGAGGGAGGTCGCCGAGGGAGTCAAGACCACCCCAGCCGCGGCCAAACTCGCCGACAGGATTTCGATCGAGATGCCCATCACCCAGAGCATGGCGCGGATTCTGACCGGGCAGACCGACCCAAAGGATGCCCTGAAAGAACTCATGACCCGCCAGCTCAAGGTCGAGACGCAGCTGTAGTTCGGGGCGCGTCTGAGAACGAGACCACGGTTTCGGGGTTCTTTCAGCTCCGGCCTTCTGGTCCGCCTCCGGCGTTCCAGCGTCGCACGAGCAGCGTGGTCATAAGATGAGGCCGGGAGGTGTGTGACCACGCTGCTCGTGCGACGGCGGCCTCCTTCTGAGCCGGAAGAGTAGTCCCGGAAGGCGCTTCCCGAGGGAGCCCGGTATGACAATGTGCGGGAGGTGACGAGTTGCCGGAAGATTCGTGGGGAACATTGTCAAACCCGGCACCCCGAGGGACGCGTTCTTTTCGGGTCCGGCTGATGCTTCGGTCGCGGCTCCGGGACGTACGGCGTGGTGCCATTTGTTGCATTGTTCGGCTGACTGCGTTCCGGCGAAGGTGAATCGTCGATGCCGATCAATGCAACGGGTGGCACCGGAGAACTCGTCACGAGAGTGACTCGACCGGGTCCGTGGCAGCGAACAGGTGTCAGCCGAATACGGCCTCGGATACGGTCACGGAGACCGTCAGGGGCGATCAAGTACGTAACGCGCTGCCTGTCAAGCAAAATGCAACACACGACACGGACCTGCGATGGAATTCATAATTCAAAATTCATAATTGGGCGGTCGGGCCAGCGCTTCGCTCCGGCCCGCTACCCCATCCATTTGTCCGGTCCCGAGTACTCATTCCTCGGAATCCGGAGCCCGGGCACGAGATCGCGTTCGGGCACGACGACGATGGACTTGGGGTGGGTCGGACAGGCGAATTCGCACAGGCCGCAGCCGGTGCAGGCGCCGGAACCCACGAGCGGACGGCTGCCGATCATCATGAGAGCCTTGTCGGGATAGGGGCAGGCGCTGTAGCAGCGGGTACAGAGCTCGCCCTTGAATGTGATGCAATGCCTCGGATCGACTTTGGCGATGCCGATCCGGACTCGCTCAGGACCACCCTCGGGGACGACAAGCGCGCCATCGGGACACGCGGCGATGCATGGGAGATCGTCACACAGACGGCATGGCTTGACATTCGGGTTGATGGCGGGCAGCTTTCGTCCGTCCTCTTCTTCAATGGTGATGATCGCCTCGACCGGACAGACCGGAATGCAGTCGCCGCAACGGGTGCAGGCCGCGAGAAAGTCCTCGTCGGGGGTGAGGGCTCCCGGTGGCCTCAGCACCTTTGCCGGATCCGGTTTTCCGGCCTTGGCAACGACCTTGGAGGCATCGCGGAAGGGGTCGAACCACTTGGTGAGAAAGTCGCGGCGAGAGGATCGGTTCTTCTCGCTCATCCGGCGGCTTCCACGGGGATGGGAATCTCCTCCCAGGCGACGGCGTCCTTGATGCGGTGGACCTCCGTTTGTTCGAGGGCATCGGCGACCAGGTCGTCGACGCTGAGTTCCGCCTCGGCTGCGTCGAGTTCATCGGCGAAGGACTTGGTGGCGGGGTTCTCAGGCAAGAGAAAGGAGCAGCAGTCGAAGTGGGGGAGGATCGAGAGTTCGAATGAACCCGCCATCCTGGCGATGTTGATGATCTGTTGTTTGTCGAGACCGATGAGCGGTCTGAGCACCGGCATCGATGTCACGGCCTCGATGGCCGCCATGTTCTCGATTGTCTGAGACGCCACCTGGCCGAGGCTCTCGCCGGTGACCAGCGCGCGGGCATTGAATCGGCGCGCCGCCCGCTGGGCGAGCCGGAACATGAACCGGCGGTAGAGCAGGACCCGGAGCGGGGCCGGACACCGGGCCGCGATCTGTTCCTGGATCTCGAGCAGGGGAACCATGGCGAGACGGGCCTGGCCCTGGTAGCGGTTGAGGACCCGCACGAGATCGTGGACCTTTTCGAGGCTTGCCGGATCGGTGCGAGGAACCGAGTGGAAGTGGACGAAGTCGAGCCGCATCCCACGCTTCATCATCATGTAGGCGGCGACGGGAGAGTCGATCCCGCCCGAGAGCAGACAGCAGGCGCGGCCGCCCACCCCGACGGGGAGGCCGCCGGGTCCGGGAACCCTCCTCGTCCAGACGAAGATACCGTTCTCATCGACCAGAACGTGGATGGTGAGATCGGGATCCTTCAACCTGACCGGCCAGCCGGTCTTTTCCTGGACAAATGAACCCAACGAGCGCTCGATCTCGGGGTTTGTCATGGGGAAGGTCTTGTCGGAGCGCAGGCAGCGGACCGCAAAGGTGTCGGGTGAGATTCCCTCGAGCTGGGGTTCGATGGTGGCCTCGAGATCGGCCATGGTGAATCCGGCGTGCTCCACCGCCATGATGCCGCCGAGACCGAAGACCGTGTGCAGCCGGCGCGCGGCCTCGGCGAAATCGACAGGTTCGGAAAAACTGATGAGGACCCGCCATGCCGGTCGGGTGACCGCGGCGACGGGGAGGTCAACCAGGGCGCTTCGGACGTTCTCGGTCAGCTTCCGCTCGAACCATTTGCGGTTGCCGCCCTTGAGGCTGATCTCGTTGGTCGTTGCAAGGACTTGGGTGACGCGATTCATGGGGAGAGGATACTCGA
>CBESWV010000229.1:0-6306 GCA_965533305.1 uncultured bacterium
TGGCGAGGGCGAGGTAGACCTCGCGATACGGATCACCGGTGAGGCCGTCGAGGTCCCGAGCGATGGTGCCGCGGTCGTTTCGGGCCAGCGAGCCGGTGAGTGCGTCTCGGCCCTGATCGAGGCTGTTGGCCGCGGTCCGCTGGAGAAAAGGACGGAGGATGTCCTGGGGAAGCCCGAGTCTGGACTCGAAGTCCTTCATGACCTTGGTCCAGAGGATCGCCGTGGAATTTCCGGCCAGGACGCAGAGCGCGTGGTACAGGGATTTATTCTCGCCATCGATGGGCCACGAGGGATTGTGAAGACCGGGGAAGATCTCATCGAATCCGGCGCCGCCGCGCTCGGTGACAAAAGGAATCGCGCGGTAGAACTCGAGGTCATAGGCCTCGGGGCCGAAGGTCATCAACGGATGGAGTCCGTGGACGTCGTCGATGACCAGGGAGCCCGAGAAATGCACGACCGGCCGGGTTCGAAGCCCCGGGTGCCCGTCCAGGAAGCTTTCGATGGCGTCGTCGCTGATGGCGAGGAGGATCACATCGCTATCGCGGAGGGAAGCTTCGGCCCTCACTCCGAGATCGCGATGCCATTGGAGGACCCTGCGGCCCTCGAGTTCGAGGTAGCGAGCCATGTGGAATGCCACGCGACCGCGGCCGATGAGGCCGTAGGTGGGTGTTTTCATATCGGTACCTGTCCCTTGGATCAAGTCCGTGTTTTCGATCCGAGAAATCTTCGCGTCACCGTCGCGGTGATCGGTGCGCAGTTGCGACCTTAGGCTACTTCGCCCTTTCTGACAACAACCCTTGGCGGCCTGCCATCAATTCCGTTGCAGGATCAGGGGACGCTGCTGTCCCATGCTGTGACGTCTCCGGATTCAAACGAGTCCGCGAAGAGTGGTGTGACAACAGCGGTGTTCTCGTTGTCACTGTCGTTGCCGGATACCGGATCCGGTTCATTGGCGCTGACGCTTGCCGTGTTGGACAGACTGCCGGTGGCTGCCGAATCGACCAGTACCGTGATGATGACATCGGTGCTCGTCGAGGGGGCGAGTTGGCCGAGATTGCAGGTCACCGTGCCCGAGGACTCGGCACACGTGGGTGAACCGGGAACCGAGCCGAGGAAAATGGTCGATGCCGGAAGGTTGTCGGTGACGGTAACCGAACTGGCGTCCGACGGGCCATTGTTGGTCGTGGTCAGGGTGTATCTGAGCCCGAGGCCGGCGGTGGCCGGGTCGCGGGAATCCGTCTTGCTGATGGCCAGGTCGCTGGATCGGGTGACCGATAGTTGGTGGTCCTCGACCTCACCATCAAGCGCCAGGCCGAAGGATCCGAGTCCGCCCGTCGATGAGAAGCGGAATCTGCCGAAGCTGGCGGCGGCCGAGGCAGCTGCCGGCGGGGTGAAAGACAGGGCGTTGGCGCCCGGAACCAGCGGTGCGCTGACAAAGATCTGTTCGCCGGCATCGAACCAGCCGTTGAGGTTGAAGTCGACCCAGGCGTCGAGCAGGCCCGCGCCGGCTGCCGTAACGGTCAGCATCGACAACTGACCGGCCGTGACTGGCGATGTGAAGATGACCCCGTCCTCGTCGTCGGATCCGTTCAGATCGTCGCCGTTGGCCGCCGCCGTCGGCTGGCCGTCGATCTCGACATCGATGGCGGCACCGAGGAATGCGCCGGTGGCGGCGTGGCGGGCGCCGTTGCTGGCCAGGAGGGTGGGGTAGGTCGGATCGGGTGCGTCGCCGTAGTCAAGCCCAAGAATGGTGTCGGTGTCGGTTGCCGTGTCGTTGATCGGATTCGGTTCGATAATGCCGATGGGCGGGGAGATGATTGCGGTGTTGACCAGGGTCCCCGTTGCGGTACTCGACAATATGCAGGTCGCGGTGTAGGTGACGGCGGCCCCGACCGGGAGGTTGACCGCGTCGTTGATATTTCCGACGCCCATCGGGGTGCACACTCCACCCCCGCTGCCGGTGCAACTCCAGGTGCAGCCGGTGAGAGAAACCGGAAAAGTGTCGGTGACCAAGGCGCCGTTGGCGGGGCTGGGTCCGGCCGCGTGGCTTGCGGTGATGGTGTATGTGACCGGGGTCCCGGGGATCACCGAGGTGAAGCCGTTGGTCTTTGTGATGGCGAGATCGGCGGTCGGGTAGAGCACCGGGATGAAAGCATCGGCGCTCAGAACTCCGCCACCTGGGCCGATCCAGATCTCACAGTCGCTGGTGCTTGGAGGCGGGGGGCCCGGTGGGCAGATATCGAGGCTGGTGGTGAAGCCGGCGCCGGACTCGCTGAAAACGTCATCAGCGGGGAATCCGGGGGCATCAGCGACCCCGGCAAAAGGTGCGCCGTGGGTGGCCATGACCGTCATCATGGCGGGAGTGCCGGGCACGAATGGAAGGCCGGGAGGGGGTGGGGGCGGGAAGAAGTTGGCCCAGGGTACGACGAGCTCGATGACGCTTGGCGCTCCAAGAGGAGCAAAGACCCCCGACCATGCGAGTGGGACCGGCGGTCCTGCCGGGGTCCAGGCCCCGGGAACGGAGATCGCCTCCCAGACCTGGGCGATACCTACCGGTGTATCGGTGGTGATGAGGTAATCGGCGGGGAGTCCGGGTGGAGGGAACAATCCGACTGGATTTGTCCCCACGACGAGGGGGTCGTACCAGAGTCCGAGGCCGTTCGGGGCGCCATCGACATCGATGGCGATCTGGACGTGGGGCGGAACTGCGACCGTCGAGGGATAGGGGCCGAGGCTGACGGTAAAGAACACATTCGTCGGATCGGCGGTTGTGGCGAAGAAATCGATGTCGACCTCAGGGTCGGGAAGAGGAGCGCCCGGAGGAGGGAGGCCGGGCAAACCACCGATCGCGAAACCGATGGTGTCGGGAGGCCCGTAGTTGAGGCCGTCCCAGTCGTCCCAGAAGATCTCGGATCCCAGGGGACAAAGTGGCGGACCCAGAGGAGTGAGCGAATCCGGGCCGAACAACCCAACCTGCGCGGGCGCGCACCAGTCACCGAGGTAGAGACCGTCGATGACTGGTGCGCCGTGCGCTTCGATCTGGGCTGGGATCAGGAAAACCAGAACCGCCGCAACGAGGGAGAGGGCGAGCCCAAGCCCGGTGGATGTGTGTAACGATCGCTGCGCGATTCGGTTCTCTTTGGTTTCCAAAATTGCACCTCAATACTTGTTGCTTGGAGAGAGTGTGGAACCACTGTTCAGCTTCAACGCAGAGCGTAAACTCGAATGCCGGGTGCGGAATTCATCATACAAAAGACCTCCTGATGGTCCGAGGTGTTGCGCAACAGTAAGAATTGCTCTATTCCAACGCTATGTCTTCACCAAGGACTCGTCAAGCAGTTGACGTCCCATGCTAGCCTGACTCGACTCTTTCGTGAGGTGAGGACGGTATGAAAAGATTCGTGATTTGGACTGCGGTTGTTTCGATCATTGTTGTGTTCGGCTCGGGTGCAACCACCCCGGCGCATTCTCAGGACAAGACCCACCAAGCGGTGGACGAAGGCGGGGAACTCGAGACCATCGCGAGGGAGCTCTCATCCGCCATCGCTGAGAAGGACGAAGAGATTAGCCGCCTCCGCGATCAGATCGCCGCGGCCACTGGCGATGACCAGAAGGCGCTACGGGAACGCGGCTACGAAGTCGTCGGCGAGTACATGACCGATCTCGAAGCTTTGGTGGCCAATGCCATCGAACGCGAGGCTTCCGGTTTGGACGTCGCCGATGATCGGGCCGCGTTGACAACCGCCCTGGAACAGACATCGCAGATGCTCCAACGGGTCATTAACGAGACCCAGGCTGAACTCGAAAAGCTGCGGTCCTCCCGCGAAGACGCGTCAGCAGAGGAGATCGAAAAGACCGGGCGGACGGTGATCGTCTCCAACGGCTGGCTCGACCGGACTCTCGACATGCTCCTGGAACTCAGTGAGAACATGGAGAAATTCGGGATCGACCCTGCCACCGAGCGCGAGTTTCTGACCGGGCACTTGACCGACCGCGCCGAACTGGTTGCCGGTCGAATCATGCTGACTCAGGAGCGGATTGCCAAGGTCAAGGGTCGGCTCAAGACGGATCCGGAGAACACGGATTTCATCGCCGAGTCCGATCGCCTGGAGGCCGGCCTCGACCGCTACGTCGCCCGTCTGACTACCACCACCCGAATGATGGAGAAGCTCGATCTCGACACCGCCGACTATCAACAGCTTCTTTTCCAGGTGACGGGCGAGATCACGACCGGGCTCTTCAGTCGGGAGGTCATCGGTGGCCTTTTGACGAATTGGGGTCAATCGACCGTGGACTGGATCACCGCCAACGGGCCGAGCCTGATCCTCAAGGTCGTGCTCTTCTTCCTCATCCTCTTTGTCTTCAGGATTCTCTCGAGAGTCGCCCGGAAAATGGTGCAGAAGGCCATCAGCCGGTCGAATCTTCAGGTGTCGGTCCTCCTCGAACGCACCGCCCTATCAATGACCGGTAGCCTGGTGATGCTCTTCGGGTTGCTTGTGGCCTTGTCTCAGCTCGGTTTTCAGGTTGCGCCGCTGCTGGCCGGTCTCGGCGTGGCGGGTTTCATCATCGGTTTCGCCCTCCAGGACACCCTGTCGAATTTCGCCTCGGGCATGATGATCCTCCTGTACCGGCCCTATGACGTGGGTGATCTCATCGAAACTGCGGGGGCCATGGGAAAGGTCGAGAACATGACCCTGGTCTCGACGACGATCCTGACGGTGGATCATCAGACCCTGGTGATCCCCAACTCGATGATCTGGGGCAATGTCATCAAGAACGTGACCGCTCAGACCGAGCGGCGCATCGATATGGTCTTCGGCATCGGCTACGCCGACGACATCCCACACGCCGAGCGGGTGCTGACCGAGATTCTCAAAGCCCACGAACAGGTCCTCGATGTTCCCGAACCCGTGGTCAAGCTGCACAATCTCGGAGAGTCATCGGTGGACTTCGTCGTCCGGCCCTGGGTCAAGACCGATGACTACTGGGATGTCTACTGGGACATCACCCGCGAGGTCAAGATCCGCTTTGACGCCGAGAAGATCTCGATCCCGTTCCCGCAGCGGGATGTCCATTTGTTCAAGGAGGGTGGGGACGAGTAGGGAGAACGGACACGGGTCACGATGCCCGATTCACGATCTCCCACACCGCCAACCAGACCGGCATTCCGAAGACGCACAGGATGTAACTCAGCAGCATGACGGTGCCGACCTTCTGCTCATCGCCGCCGTAGGCTCGTACCTGGAGGATCAAACCGACGGCG
Organism: uncultured bacterium; assembly: GCA_965533305.1. Lineage (GTDB taxonomy): Bacteria > Acidobacteriota > Thermoanaerobaculia > Thermoanaerobaculales > Sulfomarinibacteraceae > JAHECW01. Next base: position 5,264 of record CBESWV010000229.1, read on the forward strand.
GGGGCTGAAGCGGCCTGCAGCACCAGAAACCGGGCCAGCAGCGGGTTGGTGGTCCCGATCTCGGTGATGGAGAGCACCGCAACCGTCAGCGCAGGAAGCAGGCCGAACTTCACCGTCATGGCGCGGGCGGCGTCCCAGAGATGGGGTCGGAGGCGGAGGGTCATGCCGCCAAGCATGGCTCCGAGGACCACGGTGGCCACCGGAACCGCTCCCTGACCCACAAGCTCGATGGTTTCCAGCACCGGTGTCGGGATCAACCGATTCACTCCGGTCAAGACCAGGGCGATGGCGGAGAGGCAGGCCACGAGCGGCGGATTCAGCAGTCCCCGCCAATCCGCCGGCCTCGGAGCGCCGTTGGTGGCGAGGAACTTGCCGATACTCCACAGTATCGGGTTGAAGCCGACGATGAACAGTGAAACATAGAGTGCGAACTCGTCGAAGTCTCCGGGATAGAGCGCGGCGCCGATTGGAAGGATGAGATAGCCCGCGTTCTGCATACTCGCGACGGCGAGCATGCTGCGTTTCTCGGGCAGCTCGCGGAAGAACACCGCCGTGGCCAGAGCGAGTCCGGCCAGCGCCATGATGATGCTGATCAAGGGCAGAGTCCACCACAGCGGAAACTCGGCCGGCGAGAGGCTGGTCAGAATCTTGTCGAGGATCAGACAGGGAAGGAAGAGGACGATGGTCGCCTTGGTCAGCGCCGTCACCATGTCGTTTGTCAGGATCTTCCGCCGAACCAGGAAACCTGCCAGAAAGATCACCAGGAAGATCTTGAGGATCGCCAGCAGCGTGGCGACGGAAGTGGTGGTGAAAGCGGTCATCGGCGGGTCGTATTGTAACCCCGGTCCGCAGTGGGTGTGTGGGGCTGCGTGCAAAGCGCGCAGTCAACCAAAGGTGAGATTTCCGTCGGCGAAGCCAGAAACGAGAAAAGCCGCCCAAAGGGCGGCGAATTCGAAGATTTTGGTGGAGCCGATGGGGATCGAACCCACGACCTCAGCATTGCGAACGCTGCGCTCTCCCAACTGAGCTACGGCCCCACGCGC
>CBESWV010000230.1:0-6280 GCA_965533305.1 uncultured bacterium
AAGCTGGACTGCCGGGCCGCGACTCGCATCGCCCGCCCGCCACATCCCATGTTCACCGCGATATTCCACCCAGGCGTGCAGACCCGGCAATGCACGCCCATCCGCGCCGACAAAGCCCACGGCCAGCCGCGCCGGGACACCGGCCCGGGCGATGAGGGCCGCCAGGAGCGAGTTTTGGACATCACAGTCACCGGCGCCTACCGCCAGACACCGCTGGGCAAACGGGAGTCCCTCTCGAGCCGCGACGCGGTGTTCCTCAACGGTGCGTGCGGAGGTGTCATAGACAACCATCTTCCGGACCCAGTCGCGCGCCGATGCCGCCACCTCATCGGCGGCAAGTCCACGCAGCCGGAAGGCGAGCGAGTTCGCCGGCTCGGGCAGATCCGGCCACGAACTGCCTGCAACAACCTGGATCTCGGCGGCGGGTCCGGTGCGGTAGCTCACCGACCCGGCCGAATCCTCGACCACCAGCAGCGGTCCACCGTCAGCCGCGGCTCGCAAGGCCGCCGAACCGCCCACCACCGTCAGGCTCGAGGGATCGAGCAGGTGGCCGGTCGGCACCGGCAATCGGATCGCTCCCGCCATTCCGTCGAGATCGAGGGCGATCTCGAGGCAAGACTCGCTGCAACCGGAACCGAGATACGGCCGCGGCCCCGAGCTCGTCGGCCCAGGCGCCACACGACCGTCATCGGTCAGACCGATCACCCGGAAGATTGCCAACATGGGCGTTGCCCGGCTCGGTTCATACCGAAGGGACACGCGAGCGGGGACCAAATCCAGGGGATCTGCTGCCGGGCCCCGATATCGGTCGGCCGACTCCAGCCGGAGGACCTCACCAGGGTCTGACCGGTTCAGTGCAGCGATCCCCGGGCCTCGGCCGGCAAACCCGCGGGTTCCGCCTACCGAGAGTTCCGCCAGCCACCAGAGACCCGCGATGAGCACCACACCCGCGGCCAGAGCGACAGCGGCCTTGCGCACCCAACCGGTCGAGACGAGTTCGCGGAGACGCATGGTCGCCCGGCCGATCGATCCCAGCCCGGCCTCCCGGTCGAGCTGGCCCCGCACCAGCCGTCGTACTCCCCGCCGGCCAGTCGCCACCAGTCGCCTCAGCTCGCGATCGGTCCGGGCATCGGCCCGCGCCATGAGCACCTGGAGACGACGGCTATCGAGGATCACTCGAGGAACCAACCCCTCCGGGTTGCCCGATCTCCGCCGGCGGCGGCGATCGGGCCCCGTCAGCAGTTCGTCCAGCGTCGCGGTGGTTCGAACCCTGAGGCCATGGGCCAGGAGATCGACCTGGGGTCGGTCCGCCAACGCCACCGCCCCCGTGAGACCCGAGCGGGAAAAGCCGAGCGTCGGCGGTTCGAGTTCGATCTCGGCCGTCGCCACCTTCGAGTTCACCCTCACATCGAGGATCTCGTTGCCGGAATCGCGTCGCCGCAGATGGCGGGCGTCGCGCTGGATCGCGTCCCACACCGCGCGCACCGGATCGACATCGCCGGCTGATCGCACCAGTTCGATCTCGGTGCCGGCTGTCAGAAAGCTCTTTGACCGCTCGATGGTCTCGAGATCGCCGCTCAGCCGGATCTCCCAGCCCGATTCCCCAGGGGGGGACGATCGGACGAATACCTGATCCGGTTCAAAACGGAGCACCGCCCAAAAACCGATCCCAAACCGCCCGGCGGCGTCGTTCTGATTCTGCTTGGATGAGGCATAGAGGGTGAAAAGGTACTTCCTCGCATGCTCGAAGCTCATCCCGCAGCCGTCGTCGCGGCACACGATTCGATCGACGCCGTTGCGTCGTTCAACGGTAAAATCGACCCTACTGGCGCCGGCGTCACGCGAGTTCTGCAACAGTTCGCGGACAAAAACCCAGGCGTCCGCCCCATAGCGACGCGCCTCATGAAACGCCCGCCGACGGAATTCACCTGCAATGGCCACGAACTCAGTGTAATACCTAAGGTGAGCGTTTCTGGTGGATGAGAAAGCGCGGCTGAGTGCTGTGCATCGTCGTCCGCAGTAGACAGCTGGTGAGATATGGGGGCTAGGAGCGTGTAGGGAATAGATGGTGGATGGATTTCGGAGGGTCGTTTGAGGACGATTTTCGGCGGATTCGCGGGTTCATACTGGTGGTATGGGCCAAGAATACGCCGGAAATCGGGCCAAACGACACCCGAAAGGCGCCGCCAATTCTATTCACTACACGCTCCTAGTAGATGGGATCCGCCTCGAGCCAGTACATGTTCTTGCTCGGTTCGAAGTTTTGGTTGGTTTCCTCGTTCCAAGAAGAAGTCTGCTGACCACACGTCGTGCAGGCGTGTTCCTCACCAAGCATGGTGGCATCTGTGCGCTCCGACGACCAGTCGGATATGGAATTACAATAGGTGCAGCGGACAGGATCGGGTCGTTGAATCATGGCTACCCTCCAGCGAGTACGCAGGCACGCTATCTCACTTGAACAGATGAAGAAAAGGCCGACTGCGGCAGAGCGTGCCGCACCGCGCCGTGAATGAGTATTCATTCAGAATAAAGGTGTTAGGCGCTCCGCGTCAGGCACCACTTCCATCGCGGCATTGTCGCAAAACCATCGCATCGGAAGCCCACAGATCACACAGATGGACACAGATCTTTCATCGCAGGGGAATCCGCAGAGCCGCCGGTGGAACCGGCGGCGGTGGGTCGGTCGCGACTGCGGGCCGCTACAGAAGCGCTTCGTCGGAGTCGGGATCCTTGGAGACGACCGTGCGGAAGAGGGCTTTGACGATGTCGATGTTATTTGACAGCAGATCGAAGAAGTCCTCGGCCTCGATGGTCAGCAATCTGGTATCGGTCTGGGCTACCGCGTTGCCTGATCTCGGCCGCCCACTGAGAATATCCAGCACCCCAAATCGTCCACTCGGTCCGACGATGGTCCCGCCATCACCATCGCCACCGAGGGCCACCCTGCCCTCGACGACGCAATGGAGAGCCTCGGGAGCATCTCCTTTGCGGAAAACCTCTTCACCCTTGGCGAAAGTGTTCTCGCTGGCGATGGCCGCCAATCGCAGAACCTGATCGGCGTTGCAGTGGGCGAAGAGATCGACGCCCTGAAGAAAGACCATCATCTCGATATGTGCCATGGGTGTCATCTGCGTCTCATTCCCCCTGCCGATCAGCCCCTTGCCGGGAGGCACTTTACCGGCCCTCGCCGTGACCCACTGCGCGGTCTCCCGCACCAGAGGATCCTCGGCCCTTTCAGCCATCCTCGCCACCAAACCATAGAGCGAGACAACCTCATCGGCCCACACTGCGTGCATGGCGGCCAAGACGATCCCGCGGCCGGCCGGGTCATTCCGCGCATCGAGCTGGATGAGGCGGTCGAGGGTCGCCTCGGGTGATTCCATGAGAACCCCGAAGTAGAGCCGCGCACGACGGAGTTTCTCCTCCGGCGGTGTGTCGTCGATGACCGAAAACACATCCCGCCTCAGGGTCCCCGACAGGCTGTTGTCGAGGTACTCGAGGGCTCGCGCCCGGAGGTTGGGTTCGCGACTCAGTAGGCTGCGACGGGCCGCCCGGACATCCTCGGGTCGCTCGACGAGCTCGAGCAGACCGAAGATGTTGCCGACCAGGGTCTGCATCCGCTGAGCGAGGAGCTGCTGCGGCAGGGTCGGCACCCGTTCGGACTTCTGCCACACCGCGAAGGGCCCCTCGAGATGAGCCTCGTGGAGAGTCGAGATCGCCCACAGATCAGCCAGACAGCGAAGATATCGTGAGGCCTCAGCCTGCACCTGCGCACGGATTACGCGACCGGTGAATCGAGTCCCACGATGGCGGGTCCGCATGAAGCACAGAGCTTCAACCATCTTTGATCGCAGAATCGTGTCCCCGGCGTTGAGACTTTCTTCCAGGGCATCGGCGGCGGGCTGAACGCCAAGAAGCGCGAGGGTCTTGGGTACGGCGCGACGCACCCAGATCTGCTCGTCATCGGACTCCATGAAGTGCCTCAGTGGTTGAACCGCGCCCTCGCCGGTGGCGACCAGAGCTTCCCTCGCTTCGTGTTTGAGCCGGCGGTTGCCCATGAGCGAGACCAGCGTGGGCACGTAGATCGGGTTTGGTCCATCGCGATCGAGACGGGTCTTGATCGAGTGGATCGCCTTCCGGACAACCGTCAGCTCGGAGTCGTAGAGGAGCTGCAGCATGGCCGCTTCGGCAACCGGAGCCGCAACCTGTCCGAGCGCGCGAGCCGCCTCACCACGCACCACCGGATCGGGATCCGCCACCATCTTCCCGAGTGCTTCGCTGGCCAGATCGGCCGCGTGCCAGTCGTGGGCGATCAGGAGGCTCGCCACCGCGGTGGCTCGCAGCTCGGGGTCCGGGTCGTCGAGTCGCTCGCGCATCAGATTTGAAGACTTCTCCCCGCTCAGTTTTGCGAGGGTCTGCATGGCGCCGCTCCGAACCTCGGCGTTTTCGTCGGTGATGGCCTCCTTGACCAGTTCGACGGCATCCTCACGACCGCTGTCGGCAAGGATCTTCAGGGTCTTCTTTCGCACTCGGCTGTCGGCGTGGTGCAGCAGCAGGGGCGGCACGAGATTCCCCTGGTCATGCGCCGACAGGAGTTCGAGGCTGTGCAGGACCTGGCGAGGGTCCGAACTCCCGAGGGCCTGAACCAACGTGGTGATGGTCATGAGATCGGTGGGATCGATAGTAGCGTCGGGCTGGATGATCCCCGACTTGAGCCCCGAGCGGTACTCGCGAACGTACTCCCTGCGAACCCGGCCCGTCAGCAGCAGCCACAGGACGAGCACGATGGCGGTGAGCCAGCTGACGTACTCGCCCTCCTTCCCCGCCAACCACCCGAAGGTCACCGGAAGGATGAGCAGCGCCGCCAACCCTTTGGCGAAGCGTTGAACAAAGACATCGATATAGGCCTTGGCCCGGACTCGGAGTTCGGAAGGCACCGGCAGAAAGAGGAGCTCTCGAGTCGCCTGGTCGACCGAATGCCGCAGGCTCCCTTCGCCCAACATCAGCACCAAGACCAGAGGGAAGACCGCTGCGGGTGCGATGGCTAACGCCACCACGACGGCCACCTGCATCAGTCCCACGGTCGTCGGAAGCACCCGCATGGCGACCCCGACACCGAGGGCTCGGTGAATCCGTCGGGTGAATATCAGCTGGAAAAGAAAGCCAACGATCCCCATGAGGACAAAGAACTGACTGATGACGGTCGTTCGCTCGTCGAGGCCCTGTGTCCTGAGCTCGACGAACCAATAGAACTGCCAGCCCACGAGTTGACCGACCATCACCGTCACCAACATGAGCACGGTGATGAGCAGCAGCAGACGTGACCCTCGGATGATCTGGAGCCCGCCTCTCGCCTCTTCGACCTTCGCCCGCCGGGTCGGCAACGGCGGCGGGTTGGTGTTGGGTCGATTTCGCTCGATGAAGAGAATCAGAACCGGGATCACCAGAATCACGACCGCGGCGGCGAGCAGGGTGTATCGGGTTCCGGCCCGCTGGGTGACTCCCCATGCGATCAGACCACCGGGGATGACGCCGAGGAGACCACCGGCGCCGATGAAGGCGAAGAGACGCCGCGCCTGCCGGGCATCGAAGACGTGATTGGCGTAGGACCACACCTGTGAGACGGCGATGGCAAAGGCCATCCCCAACCAGATGTAGAACAGCGCCACCACCCACTTCTGATCGAGGGGAAGGAGAAAGAAGAAGAGAACGAAACCGGTCGCGTGCAGCAGACTCGAAGCGACGATGATCGAGCTGTGGGTCAACCTCGCCGCGAGTCGCGAATAGAGCACCAGTACCGGATACGAGATCAAGGCGACCGCGAGAAAGACATAAGGCAGGTTCGCGGCGCCGATAGTTTCGATGAACGAGGCCTGTCGAACCGATTTCCCGGCGAAGTGCACCGTCGTGATCGTCAGGAAATAAAGAAAAAAGAGCCAGGCCAGGGTCCCTTCGCCCGGACGCATCCCGAGTGCAGCGCCGACAAAGAGTCCACGCAACCCACCCGATGGCGGGCCGTTTGCCGGGCTCGCTGTGTTCGATTCGCCTGTTGTTTTCACCACCGCCTACGGTAGCGCGGCTCTCGCGTCGGGGCAATGCGACTCCCCTAAACCAGGACGTGCCGGGCCCGCCAGCACGGTCCGGTCGAGGGGCACACGTGACGAGTTCTCCGGTGCCACCCGTAGCATTGATCGGCACCGACGATTGACCTTCGCCGGAGACGCTCACCGCCGAACAATGCAACAAATGGCACCACGCCACGCGGCCCCGGTGTCTGGCG
>CBESWV010000231.1:0-6244 GCA_965533305.1 uncultured bacterium
ATCCGCGAGTACTGGTAGATGATCCGGCCCTTGTCGTTCACGAAGGTCGTGATCAACTCGGTCGCCGTTACGGTGCACAGCGCGAAGCCCGGGTCCGGGCTGCTGTACAACGCCCCCTCGAACGGGAGGACCTCGCGGGTGAGAGACGCCGAGGTGTTGACGACGTAGTCCACGTCCGAACCGGGCACGCGGATGTGCTGAAAGTTGTGGATGTGACCGCTGAACTCGGCGTCGACGCCGTGGGCGTCAAGCAGCGGCTGCAACCGCTGTTGGAGATCCGTTCGTTCGCGCGTCTCCTTGGTCGTCCCCGCGTACACCGGATGGTGGCCCATGACGATCTTCCACCTCGCGTCCGACCCACCGAGCGTGGCGTCGATCCAGGCCAGCTGTTCGTCCATGGACTGCGATCCGGCGTCGGGAAACTTGACCGGATTCTCGCGGTACTTGTCGATCAAGGGTGCGGTGTCGATGAAGAGCAGCAACACCTCGACGTCGTCGGCGACCGGCACGGTCATCGAGTAGTAACGACTCGGCATCTCCCAGCGGCGGCTCACCGTGGCGTAGTCGAGCACGGCCTGGGTGTCGCCCCGGTACTCGTGGTTTCCCAGCACCGGATGCCACGGGATCATCAGCTCCGGGTGTTTGTAGATCCACTCGTAGTTGGTCAGCCATAACGGGTCGTTGACCGACCGGACACCCCAGAAGTGGTGCACGTCCCCCAACGCTGCGATGAACTCGATCCCCGTGATCCCGGCGACCTCGCCCATCATCTCGGCTACGGGTTTCTGGTCGTAGTACCCGTTGCGGCCCAGATCGGAGGCGATGGCAAAGGTGAAGTTGTCGTCAAGCTTCGCCAGGGCGTCGGCGTCCTCCGGGACGACCGTCGTGTTCGTTTCGGACGACCGTGGTGCGGGGGGGGTGGTGTCAGCCGACTCCCGTGGCAGGAGAACAACGGCAGCGACGATCCCGAGCGTCAAAAGCAGCAGCAGTGCCAGTCTTATGGGTCTCATCGGAACCCCCTTGATGGGAAGCCGCGTATCATCTTCCACCACGACCATACACCACGAAGACTCGGATACCACCCGTCAGGGCGAGATCACGCTTCACAGCAAGAGATCGCCGCCTTTGAACCCGTCCTCGAACACGAAGTCCAGCGACATGGCCTGCGAGTCGCCACCACCATTCTCGGTTGACAAGTTCACGACCGCGAGGCAGACTTGCGTACAACTGATCGGAAACACAAGTTGGAATGACCTGGGAGTTGGCTGGCCTCGAGGAGCCGCTGATACGGCTGCGACCTCGCGGGCCATGACCGAGGTCGAAGTCGTTGTGGCTTCGGCGCTGAGTCGTCGGCTAAATCGATGGAACCCAACAAGGAGGTCGCCGTGGATCAGAAAACCGAATCTCGAAGCCTTCGACTCCCCCTCATGGCTGCGGTGATCGGGCTTCTCGCGACCGGCGTTGCCATTGGGCCGGTCCGGGCCGACGTGGTCATTGATCTGGGTCGCGGGCCGGTGACGGTTCACGTCCCACCGACCTACGACCCGGCCCAGCCGGCGCCACTCGTGATGCTGCTGCACGGCTTCACGTTGAGCGGCCAGATCCAGGAGGACTATTTTCAACTCATCCCATGGTCGGACCGGCTGGGCTTTCTGTATGTCTTCCCGGACGGTACGACAGACCGGGACGGAAATCGATTCTGGAACGCTACGGATTCCTGTTGTGATTTCTACGACAGCGGTGTCGACGACTCCGGATACCTTCGAGAACTCATTGACGAGATCGTCGACCAGCTCAACGTCGACACCGAGCGGATCTATCTACTGGGGCACTCCAACGGCGGTTTCATGGCCTACCGTATGGCCTGCGACCACGCCGACATCATCGCCGCAGTCGCCTCGCTCGCCGGAGCGACCTATACGGATTCGACCCAGTGTTCGCCGTCGGCGCCGGTGCGGACGGTTCAGATCCACGGGACGGTTGACAACCTCGCGAGATACGAGGGTGGGTTTGTGTTCGGTGATGGGGGACCTTACCCCGGAGCTGTCGAGACCACCGAACAGTGGGCCACTTACAACAACTGTTCCTTGACCCCCGATCTCTCGCTTCCACCGTTCAATCTGGTCTCCATATTGCCGGGATTCGAGACCACGATTGCGAGGTACGCCGATGGCTGCGATCCGGGAGGCGCCTCCGAGCTGTGGACCATCGTCCAGGGCGACCACATGCCGGGCCTGTCACCGGATTTCGATCTCCTGGTGCTGGACTTCTTCTTCTCCGATGGCGACGGGAGGGGGTTGCTGACCCACCGGCATTTCATTCCTGCCGCGGCCTACGCGGCCGGCGCCGAGGGCTCATTCTTCCAGACCGATGTCGATGTCACCAATACCGGCGACACGCCCGGAAGATACCGCTTTTTGTGGCTGCCGCGCGATGACAGCAACGCCGACCCGATGGCCTCCGAGGATTACACCATCGCCGCCCACAGCGGAGTTCGCTTCACAAACGCGGTCCACGATGTGTTCGGCCTCGAGCCGAACTCATTGGGGGCGATGGCCGTCGAGGCGAGCAGTCCGGATCTGCTTTTCCTGAGCCGCATCTACAATCTCGAGGAGGGCGGAAGCGGCGGAACCTACGGCCAGGCCATGCCGGCCATCGCGGAAAGAGAGATGATCCAGGGCGGCGAACGACGCCACCTCGTCTTCGCAAGCCAGAATGCGGACTTCCGAACCAATATCGGCTGCCAGAACGGAATCAGAAACGCAGCTGTGATCAACGTCGAACTCTTCGACCAAGAGGGAATCTCTCTGGAGTCGGTCAACATGATTTTGAACGCGTGGTCCAACGAACAGCTCGATCGCGTCTTCGCGGCCTACGGCCCGGTGAACGGATGGATTGAGGTGTACTCTCCGGCGGCTGGTGCGAACTATTACTGCTACGCTTCGGTCCTCGACAATCTCAGCAACGACCCGACGACCATCCTGCCGCAGTGATCGAATCGCTCGGAGGGTGCGCCCCTCACGGGTGACGCTCTTCGTACCAATCTAGTTCTCGTCGATTTTGGCGCATCTGTGCGAGGACCGCAGGGACCGGCTCGATCTTGAAAGGATGCGCGCGCTCGGTCACGTGGAGTAGCGCACATCCCTGATCGACGGATTCGCGCGTCGGTGAGCCTCCGTTGAGGTCTGAGTCGGCACTCGTCCTCTCATCATTGACTGGCGTTGCTCCACAGGCTTGTGCCACCGGATTCGAATCCGTCGGCGAACAGGGGAGTGGCCCCGCTTTCCAGACCCCAGACCTCGACGTCGTCGATGTTCCAGCCGGAATACCGCCACCCGGAATCGGTGTCGCCCATTGTCCAGCGAAGATAGACGGTGTTCTGCCCGTTAGCCACGTTGGAGATGTCGTACTCCACCTGCGTCCATGAGGAATCGGTCACCTCGGAGGTGTTCTCCCACACGTTGGACCAATTGGTGCCGTCGATGCTCACCCGCAGGTAGGCGTGGTCGTAACTGGGTTGCTCGACATTGAGGTGGCGCCACAGCTTCACCGAGACACGGTCGAGGCCGCTGCAGTCAATGGCGGTGGTTGTGAGGTGGGTCTCGGAGAGTTGGTTGGCGTAGTCGCCATCAAGGTCATAGCCGTAGACATTCGACCCGGTGTGACCGCCGCTGGGATCGGGGTTGCCGTACTCGCCACCGGCACCGCTGGGTGTGCCATACGCCCAGAGGCCCTCGGCGGTCCACCCGGGATCGCTGCCCATGTCCCACGAAACCTGCATCGTCGGCACGCCCACTTGCAGGTTCACCGCCCGATTGGTGTCGCCGTCATGGTTGGTGGTGTTGGTGAAACTGATGGTGTCGAAGTACATCCCGTTGCCCAGCGGGTCGGCCTCGGAGTTGATCGAGACGGTGACCGTGGTCGAATCGCCACCCGGCAGGTAGCCACCGGTGGAGGAGAGATCGACCCAGCTCTGGCTCTTGCTCACCGTGAAGTCAAGACCGGTGGCATCCATGTTCTCGATGGTGTAGACCTTGCTCGAGGGGCTGAATGGGCCTCCGCTCATTCCCCCGGGATCGAAGGATCCGCTGGGAGTGGTTTTCATTCCGGTGACCTCGGCGCCCTGGATGGCCACGGTCGGGTCGCCGAAGAGGTTGAGCTGGTAGGTGATCCAGCGCATACAGGGCTCGCCGATGCGGTAGAGATTGTCCTCTTTGGAGTCCTGGTTGGCCTTGCCTACCTCCGGCATCGACTCGGCGAAGACCGCGTCCCAGAACTCTCGGTTGAAGCGCTGGGAGGGGCCGTCGGTACTGTCGTTCTCACCCCAGCCGTAGCGGGCGTTCATCACCAAGGCGAATGCGCCGTGATCGGTCTTGATGTTCATTGTCTCGGCCCAGCAGTCGGTGCCGTCGAAATGGCCTGCCAGGCAGGTTTGAGAGTAGAGGAAGGGCAATTCGGTGTTGTTGAGTTGGCTCATCACGTCGGAGTTGTAGAATTTCGCCGCGTAGTCTTCGCTGCCGTGGCCGAGGTGGTTGAGGATGTGCACACCGTTGTTGATCGCGGTCGCAAGGGTCGCCTGGGACCAGGACATGTCCCGTTCAAACATCTCGGAGATCGAATAGTCGGCGGTGGGGATGCCCACGGTGGTGTAGCCGTGGGTGCTCGATCCGTCCTTCAGTTCTTCGAGGGTGGCGGCGGCATAGTCGGAGATCCCGCCGAAACCGAGATACTCGCCCACCAATAGCACTTCGGCGGGCAGGCTGTGCGAACCGTTCATATACCAGATGGTCTTGGTGACGAAGCGGTCGACCTCGGTGGTGTCGCCCGCCGCGCAACGGCCCACGAAGACTTCAGCGAGCATATCCACATCACCGCCACCGACGCCGTCGTTCGGTTCACCGAAACGACCATCACCGTCCTCGTTCCATGTGCCGTCGAGACAGCCGAAGTAGATGTCGCCGGGCATGTTTGATTCGATGTAACCAGCCTGCGAGTCCACATACAGGTTCTGGGCCGGAATGATGTCGTCGTCTCCCCCGATGATCACGTAATCGATGCCATCGTTGAGGTAGGCGTTCCGAATGTAGTCGCGGATGGCTGCCGGATCGCTGCTTCCAACATCGGTGGTGGTGTGGATCTCGGTGGCCAGGCCCTGGCCGTTGTGGAAGGTCTCCAGCGCGGCAAACGAACCGGCGAAGGTGCCGGTGGTGAGAATCATCATGTCGTAGGCGCGAGTGCCGCGGGTGCCGGCCGCGTCGTAGCTGCCGACGACCTCCGGGTTGTCCACACGGCCGCGGACCTCCAACGCGTCATGATCAAAACCGCGGAATAGGCTCGAGATCCCGTCCGTCTCCGCCGTTTCGACCACAACCCTGAGACCGGGGTTGTACGAGAGTTCGCCGGTGGCCGGGATGTAGCTTACCGGCTGTAGTCGGAGAACCAGGATCTGGTAGCCGCGGAATGCCTGGGTGCCGATCTCCTCGAAGCTGGATTCCGGATACCTGCCCGCTGAATCGTAGATCGTCGGGTCCGGGGTCGGCAAGGTGGCCGACCGGGGGCCGTCCATCAGCCGGTAGGGCTGGCCAACCGGCTCCACCAGAAGGTCGGAACCGAGGAGCACGCTCTCTTCGACGACGATTCCGACACTCACCACTTCTGCGCCGAGGGGAAGCAGGATCCGTGCACCGCTTGCCGGCAGGGCCGGACTTCCCACCGCTCCACCGTTGGTGGCGCCCTCCATGACCACCCTTTGATACTCGATGTCGCCGATCCGCACCGTCGTGACCTGCGGGCGGTCAAAACTGTAGTCGAGGGTCAGCTGTCCGGCTTCGGCAGTGAGACTGAGCATCGCGAAAAGGGAAGAAAAGATCAGAGGACGAAGACTGACCAGACGGCGCATGAGGGCCTCCAGTGAAGATGGCTGATTTTTCTTGTCTGTTGCCTCGATCGGCCGGCAGACGAACCCGGGAAAGGTGGCCACCTCTTCCCGCTAAGAGCGACTCTACCATGCCTTGCGGGTCAACTTCTTTCTCAATTCCATGCCGGGAATCACTCGCATTTAGGCTGGTCTGCTGAGTGGTTGGGGCACGCTCGAGGGACGCAGCGACTACCGCAGCGCCCAAGCGGAGGTTTCGAGGCTCATTCCGGAAAAGGAGAAAAGGGAAAAGGTGCCATGAAAAGGTGTCGGGCACCCACTTATGATGTTGTGCGGAGATCCGGCCGGCCGATTGTGGGAGCGCTAATC
>CBESWV010000232.1:0-6229 GCA_965533305.1 uncultured bacterium
CATCGCAATGATTGAGTTGGTAACGAGGGACTCGGGTGTTGTCCGACTCCGTAGAGCCGGATTTGGGGCTCGAACGATTCTGAAGGGCAGGCAAGATGTCTGCCCCACAATCCATCGCCATTGAAAAGCCAAATGGTCTGCCGACTTGCCATGTTGTAGCGCCGACGTCCCGTCGGCGACGATGTCTTCCTCGTGATCCTGTGAGGTAGGCAGAATGCTTGTCCTTCAATGTGACGGCGAAATTGTGGAGCAGGCATCTTGCCTGCTCATTGGAGCCCTGACGGGATGATTGGCCTTTCAACGGTAGTTGGAGAGTCTTGAAGTCGGTGCCTCCAACTCTACGATGCGATGCATCTTTGCGATGGCCATTGCGTTCTTCGCGGTCTTTGCGTTTCAAAAATGGTCGCTGTCGAGAGCGGTTCGATGAGCCGCAGGCCATTCGTGCATCGAAGTCGGAGGCGCCCCTCTGTGTCTCCCTGCCTGGGTAGTGAAACGAAAACGCCCCCGCGAGCAATGATTGCTCACGGGGGCGGAACCAATAGAAAACTAAAAACTAAAAACTAAAAATTAACCTTCCGCGGCAGCTTCGAGTTCGTCGAGCTTGGCGGCATCGGTGACTGCGATCTCGACCAGCGCCTTGGGCAGGTTGCTCTGCTCGCACATGGCTGTGATCTCGGCGGGGTCTTCGGAGAACTCCATGATCTCGCGGATGGCTTCGATGTGCTCGAGCATCTCGTCGGCTGGAATGTCGTCGAGCTTCGGACCTTCGGCGGCCGCTTTCTTGGCGGCTTCGGCCTCGTCGGCGAGTCGTGCTTTCTCGGCCATCTCCGCTTCCATGGCCTTCTTGGCCAGATCGATGGCGTCCTGTCCCAGGCCGGCGATGGAGATGATCGACTCGTCGCTGACATCTTTATTGATGAGGAACTTGGCCTTCGCGTCGTCGCTCTGGCCTTCGACCTCCACGAGGAGACCTTCGACACGAGCGATCTCGGCGAGCTCTGCCGCGAGATCGGCTTTGACCGCCTCGAGCTTGGCCGCGTCGATGGCCATCCGCTCCCTGATGGTTTCCTCGGGAATCTCGTTCTCAATGAGATAGCGGATCCCGTGATCGGCACCGATCTCGTTCGCTTTGGCGATCATCAGGTCGAGGCGTTTCGCATCCACGATGGTTCGGAGGTCACCGCGCCGGTCGAGATCGAGGAAATCAGGCCAATCGTCGCCGACCCGGTGGGCCAGGGCGATGGTCGCTTGAATGGGGTTCACCAGGTCTTCCAGCTCGAGAGCATCGATGGCGGTGGTGTAGTCGGTTATCAGAGCCCGGCCGACTCGTGCGCGCTCGTCGACAGCCCGACGAAGCATGAGCATATTGGCGGCGTGCCGAGACACGTTGTAGCCCTCACCATCGAGAATCCCGGCGAGTTTGTGGACGGTTCCCTCACTGTCGTTTCCCGCGAAGTCGGATGTTCCGAGGTCGCCGATTTGTGCTTCGATGGAAAGCCACAGTGGCTGGTTTTGGGTTGCTTCGCTGATCATCGATACTCCTCCTATGAGCATTTTTCCGGCGGGGCGGGAATGCCCCGTTTCCCGAGCTTGTGAAGAATACCTCAAAATCAAAAATCAGGATGAGTCGGCGTCTCAGTACTTCCTGGACAACCGAAGCACGGTGGGTTGACGGGTCACATGGAAGAGCTCTCCGAGGGCCGGCCGATACCCGCTCGAACCCGCCGGTTCTCCGTTCACTGACTCAAGATCGATCCGTTTCAGCGGTTGTTCGGCACGGGTCAACAGATTGACCATGAATGAAAGATAGGACCCAAGATCGGGATGATCCGGGGCAACACGAATCGTCAGTTCGGCGCCGCGTCGTTCGGAGACCACGACCAACTCTCGGCCGTGGAAGACGAGGTGATTGCCGGGAACGCGGCGCGGCAGGTGCCAGTCGGGAAGATCGAGGCCGAGGGCGCACGGTGAAGCCGGATCGACGGCATTGATCCACCAGATCCGATCCTCACCAAGGCCATCCCGAAGACGATTGATGGTTTGATGGGTGGCGAACTGAAGACCGATCACCCCATCGATGAAGTGCCCGGCCACCACCTCGCCACCGAGTTCCATCATCCGCAGCGCGCGGAAGAGCGAACCCCACTTGAGCCTTGGCAGCTCGCGTTGTAAAAGCCCGCGAAAGACGATCCCGTATCGATCGAGGATGATCCGGGCGCGTTCGCGGTCATCGTCATCCCTGGCGAGAATATCGGGCTCTTCCATGGGTTCCGGGAGCGAGAACCAGGATCCCGCAAACGGACGGTCTCGGCGCCATCGGTCAAATCGGGGCCGCCGGCCGCGGCCTGAGACAGGAGACGGAGCCGGCTGAGAGGAGACACCAAAGCCGCCGGCGACTCCCTGCCGGATGGGGGCGAAGCTATCCGCCGACACCGTTCCCTGCCACGCCATCTCCCAGAGGCTGTTGGTCACGTCGGCCGAGTCGAGACCGGAGAATCGGATCAGATTCTCCAGGCTGAATCTACCGGCCTGATGGGGAAAGATCTCATGGACTTCTCCATCCCGGCTCGACTCATCGGCCGGCGTACGGAAGAGATCGAGCTCGCCGTCGAGGGAGAAGAAGAGACGTTTGGGCCCACCTCCGACCCACCGAAGATCACTCTCGGTCAGGAGCGCGTCGAGCCAACCCGAGATATATGGTTCGAGTCGTGCGGGGAGGATTTCGGTTTCCCACAGATCGGCAGCGAGGGAAAGACCAAAGAGCTGCTCGAGGGCGTGCAGGAGATCCTCGGGAACGGCGTCCCGAACCCCGAGATTCTGGTGCTCGGCGAGCAGGAGAGGAAGCGCCTCGGCCGGCAGTGGTTCGAGACTCGGTCGGGCCTCTGCCCTGGCCATCCGGAGCAGCCGTTCAAGGTTGACCCGGTCGCAGACCTCGGGAGAAGCGGCGCCATCGAGAAGTTCGTCGACCACGATGACCTGAGTCTCGCTGAGGTCGGTGAGGGCCGATTCGAGACGGTCGCGGGAGATTCCGAGGGTGGCGGCGATCCAGGAGGGCTCGACCGGGGTGTAGAAGCGAAGCCACTCGGCCATCAAATCGACCAGAGCATCGGCTTCGGCAGCCGGTTCCTTCGGTGGACCGAGGCTCTGTCTGGCCTCGATGGCGGCACCGGGGGATTCCTCGCCCGACACGGACTGAAGGTCTTCGTCAGGCACTCGTCGATTGAACGCAGCCTCGATTCGAGGCAGCAGTTCTACCGCACAAACGAGTCGGCCGTCCGCGTCGCCATCGGGTTCGATCACGACGGCGCGATGGGCGATCCCGGCAAGGACATCGGGCATCTCCAGGTCGTGATCGCGATTGATCGCAGCGAGCAGATCGACCCACTCGGGTTCCGGGATGATCACGCGTTCCTTGAGCCACTCGAGAAGTTCAAGAGGGCCCCGGGGGGACCATCCCGACGACAACCTCTGGAGTTTCTCGCTCAGATCCTTCGCGAGTTCAGGTGCGACCCGGGGCCGAAGATGTGACGATAGCGCCATCTCACGAACGAGATCCTGACGGGCCCCCGCCCTGGCGGTCGGGACATCATCCTCATACATGAGCTCGTTGGTCTGTTTCCACGCTGCCTGGGCGGTAAAGGGGGATGGAGTTTCGGTCCGCACATGGTGGAGCGCCACCCTGCCGTCGACAACTTCGTCGAGCCGCTGACGGAGGACGTCGAGTTCGTACTCGTCCTGGAGACAGCTCCTCCAGGCCTCGAGGACCAGGGGAAAGTCATCGTGGTCTTGAACAGCCTCGAGGAGCTCCTTGGCGCGCTGCCGATTGACCCAGAGTGGTACCCTTTTTCCGGGCCCGGCCTTGGGCAGCAGAAGAGCTCGCCCCGCGGCTTCGCGAAAACGCGCACCGAAGAAGCCTGTGCGTTCCACTGCCTGCCGCAGCAGGTTTTCAAGCTCGCTCACCCGCACCAGTGCGAAGGGGTCGTCGACCTCGATGGTCGATGGGTAGACGATGACCACGCAGTCGGCGCTGTGGACGACTTCCGGCCGCATCCCGAAGCGGGTCTCCCACGCCGCCGTCAAGGCGGTTGCAAAAGGCCGGTTGACCCTTCCGCCCCACATCGTGTGGAGGACCATCTGTCGATGGTTGCCGCGACCGGCCGGTGGCGACGTGTGTTCGATGAGGATTCGATGGCGGTGGGGGAGGCACCCCGTTGCTGCATGCTGCTGTCTGAGGTGTCTGATCAACGCTGCTCCGGCAGTCGGCTGAAGATGGTGGCTTTCGCCGAGCTGTGCCGCGAGATCATCGTCGTTCAGCCGACCGTCGAGTTGTTCGAGAAGCTCGGCGATCCGCTCGGAGACAAAACTCGAACGATCGAGCTCCTCCGCCCGCCAGAAAGGCGCCATGGCGGATCGTGCACTGACGGGGGAAACAAGCACATCATTGTGGGTGATCTTCTCGACCCGCCAGGTCTGAACCCCGAGGGTGAAGGTGTCGCCCACCGATCGCTCCCAGACAAACTCCTCGTCGAGTTCGCCGAGAAGGGCGCCGCTGCCCTCGATCCGGAGCTGATAGTAACCGCGGTCGGGGATGGTCCCTCCGGAAAGATAGATGAGTCGCTCGACCCCGGGTCGCGCACGGATCGTCCCGTCAACCGCGTCGATACTCACAAGCGGCCTCAGGCTGCGGATCCTGCTGCTGGAATAGCGACCGGCTAGCATCTGTAGAACGAGATCGAAGTGGCGCCGGGGGAGGTGGTGGTAGGGGTCGGAGGAGCGAATCGTCGCAAAGAGCTCGTCGGATCGCCAGTCATTCGCGATGACCATGGAAAGCAGGACCTGAGCGAGGACATCAAGGGGTCCTGCCACCGGTTTGAGCTCTTCGATCTCGCCGTCGAGGACGCATCTCGCCACCACCGCCGCCTCCAGGAGATCCCGACTGAGCAGCGGCATGAGTCTTCCCCGGCTGGTTTCTCCGACGCCGTGGCCCGAGCGGCCGAGCCGCTGGAGGGTCGATGCGACCGTTGCCGGCGTTTGGACCATGACGACCTCGTCGATGCTGCCGACATCGATCCCGAGTTCCAGCGAGCTGGTGGCGACGATGGCCTTGAGCTCGCCGTCCTTGAGGCGCTGTTCGACAACCGTACGGATCTCCCGCGAGAGCGACCCGTGGTGCGAGTAGGCGAGGCGCTCCGGGGCGGCTTCGTTGATGAATCTGGTGATCTTCTCCACCGACCGCCGGGCGTTGCCGAAGATGAGGGTCGACCGATTGTGGGCGATGGAGCTTCTCAGTTGGCTGCCGAATGATGTCCAGAACGAGTCGGGTTCGCGTTGCTCGGTTTCCGATTCTTCGAAGGGTAGCGCGACCTCGAGTCGGTAGTCCTTCGGTGCGTCACTGGCGATGATCGCCACCGGTCTCGGCCGATAGTCGGGATCGGCGGGGACGCCCTCGATGGTGTATCCGCCGACCCAGCGGGCCATGCGTTCGAGGGGCCGGACCGTCGCCGACAACGCGATTCGCTGACTCTCGCCGCTGAGCATGGTCAGACGTTCGACGGCGGTGATGAGGTGGACCCCGCGCTTGCCCGAGGCGACGGCGTGAACCT
This sequence comes from uncultured bacterium, assembly GCA_965533305.1. GTDB lineage: Bacteria > Acidobacteriota > Thermoanaerobaculia > Thermoanaerobaculales > Sulfomarinibacteraceae > JAHECW01. The sequence goes on from CBESWV010000232.1 coordinate 5,604, forward strand.
CGTCGAGGATGACGCAGCGAAGCCCGGTGAGGAGACGCCGCCCGCTCTTGGACGTCAGAAGAATGTTGAGGGTTTCGGGGGTGGTGATCAGAATCTCGGGTGGCGTGCGCTGCATTCGACGACGGGCGCTCTGTGGGGTGTCACCGGTCCGACTCTCGACGCGAATGACGGGTTTGTTTCCGTCATCTGATGAAAAACGGGCCGCGAGTTCGGCCAACGGTTCGGTGAGGTTGCGTTGGATGTCGTTTCCCAGCGCCTTGAGCGGGGAGACATAGAGGACCCTGGTGGCGCCCGGTTCCCACTCACCGGTCAGCAGGCGGTCAAGGGCCCAAAGAAACGCGGCGAGGGTCTTGCCGCTGCCGGTGGGCGCGGTGAGGAGGACGTGTTCGCCGGCTGCGATACGGGGCCACGCCTTGGCCTGGACATCGGTGGGTTCGCCATACCGATTCGCGAACCAGTCGGCGATGGGAGGCGCGAAAAGCCTCAGCGAATCGTTGGAAGTCGTGGACATAGAGCCGGTTCATGGTAGCAAGTTGAAAACAGGGGAGAGAACGAATTATGAATTATGAGTTATGAATTATGAATGACCATCGCAAAGCACCCGGAGAAGGGATGCGGTGGTGCGA
>CBESWV010000233.1:0-6212 GCA_965533305.1 uncultured bacterium
GAAAAGCGCAGGCATACCCTGAGGTATGTCGAGCATTTTCGCAAGTGCCCTGAGCGCAAGAGATTGGTGCAGATCGCCGGTGAGAATTGCTCATCTTGGGTGCTAGTCGATCAGGTAGAGGAGGAGGAAGAGATAGATCCAGATGATATCCACCACGTGCCAGTAGAGGGCCACCATGTCGACCTTGGTGAAATGACCACCGTCAAAATCACCTCGCCGCAGGCACTTGAGCAGCCAGAGCATGGCGGCGATCCCACCAAGGACATGGATGCCGTGGAGTCCGGTCATCAAGAAGTAGATCGAGAAAAAGACCCTCGCGTTGAGCGGCTCGACCGGGACGACGTCGTGCTCCGTCTCTGCGGCCGGTCCCGCCAAACCCTCCGGACCGCGGGCAGCCGGTGCGATAGTGGACCGGTCCGGATCGGTTGCAGGCGGTGCCGCGTCGATCTCGATCGCGACGGCGACCGTCTCGACGATCTCGCCATCGGCAACCGCCTGGACTTCCTCGATCTCGACGATCTCGATATCGGCATCGGGCGTGTGAAGCTCGCCCTCGACACCTATGGTCTCGTAGGTTTCCTCATGGTCCACGTGGGGGTTGTACGCCCCCGCCCACAACAGACCGTGCTTCCACTTGGCGCTGTACTCGACATACTTGACGCCGAGAAAGGCGAAGGCGCAGAGCATGGTCACGATGATCAACCACTTGAGCAGTTTGATCTGTTTGAGCTGGGCTGCGCGAACCGCCCAGGCGATGGTGAACGAACTGAAGATGAGTACCACCGTGTTGAGCGCACCGAGCGCGGTATCGAGGAAGTGGGCGCCGAAGACAAAGACCTCGGGGTGGTTGCCCCGATAGACCGTGTAGGCGACGAAGAGCCCACCGAAAAAGAGGATCTCGGTCGCCAGAAACAACCACATCCCGAGCTTGGCCGACTGGCGCTGCTGCTCGGACGACTCGAAGTGGTGGGCCAGATTCGGATCGTGGCCGTCGTCGTGGTGCTGCGCAACCATCAGTGAGCTCCGCCTTTGGCAAGGGTGATCGACTGCGGATCCTTGCGCACCCAGCCCTGGGTGGCCGGGTCGTAGCGCAAGGACTTCAAATCATAGGGATCGTCAACGTCGAAGTCGCGGTCGAAGTTGTAGTACGGCGGCGGCGAGGTGGTTTCCCACTCGAGGGTGGCCGAACCCCACGGGTTGTCAGGCGCGGGTTTGCCGCGGAAGAGCGAGTGGATGAGGTACCCGGCCATGATGAAGAAACCAAGGGCGAGCACATACGACCCGATGGTCGAGGCCTGGTGCAGGGTGGTGAACTCCTCGACGTAGTTGTAGTACCGCCGCGGCATTCCGTGGCTGCCCATGACGAACTGGGTGAAGAAGGTCAGATTGAAACCGACGAAGACGAGCAGCGCCGAAACCTGGGCCCACCTCTCCGAGTACATCCGGCCGAACATCTTGGGCCACCAGTAGTGGAGACCGCCGAGGAAGGCGATGACCGTCCCGCCGAACATGACGTAGTGGAAGTGGGCGACCACGAAGTAGGTGTCGTGGAGGTGGATGTCGGTGGAGAGCGCCCCGAGGAAGAGACCAGTCAGCCCGCCGATGGCGAAGAGAAAGAGAAAGCTGAGGACGTAGAGCATGGGCGCCGCGAGTCGGATCGAGCCCTTGTACATGGTCGCGAGCCAGTTGAAGACCTTGACCGCCGATGGAATCGCCACGGAGAAGGTCAGGGCCGAGAAGATCATGTTGGTGATCCCCGACTGACCCGAGGTGAACATGTGGTGGCCCCAGACCAGGAAGCTGAACATGGCGATGGCGATGGACGACCAGGCGATGAACCGGTAGCCGAAGATGTGCTTGCCCGAGAAGACCGAGACCAGCTCGGAGATAATTCCCATGGCCGGCAGGATCATGATGTAGACCGCCGGGTGGGAGTAGAACCAGAAGAAATGCTGGAAGAGGACCGGATCGCCGCCCAGGGTGGGGTCGAAGATCCCGACACCGAGAGCGCGCTCGGCGACCAGCAGCAGCAGGGTGATCCCGAGGATCGGGGTTGCGAGAACCTGGATGATCGCCGTCGAGTAGAGCCCCCAGAGGAAGAGCGGCATCTTGAACCACGTCATCCCCTCGGGTCGCATCTTGTGGATCGTCACGATGAAGTTCAGCCCCGTGAAAATCGATGAGAACCCGAGGATGAAGACCCCCAGGGTCATGCTGATCACCGCCGTTCCGGTGGTCGTCGAGTAGGGCGTGTAGAAGGTCCAGCCGGTGTCCACCGCGCCGATGATGATCGAGGAAACCGCGAAGACCGCGCCGATCATCCAGAACCAGAAACTGGCCAGGTTGAGTCTCGGCAGGGCGACATCCTTGGCGCCAAGCATGAGCGGCAGCACAAAGTTTCCGATGGCCGCCGGAATCCCGGGAATGATGAACAGAAAGATCATCACCGCGCCGTGAAGGGTGAACATCTTGTTGTATGTGTCGGCGGTCATGATGGTCGGGCCGGAGGTCAGCAACTCGGTGCGTACGAGCAGCGCGAAAACGCCCCCGAGGAAGAACGAGGATGTGATGGCCACCAGGTACATCACCCCGATTCGTTTGTGGTCCAGGGTGAAGAGCCAGGACAGGATGCCGCGGCCGTGGGTGAGATAACTATCCTGATTCCTGGTCCCAACGGCGGCGCCGTCGTGGCTTGGGTTGTCGACTGCCATGCTGCTACTCCTCGCTGGAAGCCCCGTCGAGGGACTTGAAGTACTCGATGATTGCCATGATCTCGGGATCGCTGAGCCGACCCTGGTAGGTGGGCATCACCGGTTCGAACCCGGAAACGACTCTGGCCTGCGGCTCGAGGATTGACTCGCGGATATAGTTCTCATCCGCGGTGATCGTTGCACCATCGGCGAAGGTCTCCTCCCGGCCGAAAATACCGAGAAGGGTCGGACCGGTCTTGGCCGAGCCGTCAACCGAATGGCACTGCTGGCAGCCGCGAACCTTGAAGAGCTTGCGGCCGGCGTCCACCGGGGTCATGGTCTCGAGGAAGTTCGAAGCCTTCTCGAGCCAGGTCTCGAACTCGCCCACCGGGTGGACGATGACATGGGCGATCATTCCCGAGTGGCTGGTGCCGCAGTATTCGGCGCAGAAGAGATCGTATTCACCGGGTCGCGTCGCTTCAAACCACGCCTTGGAGTAGCGGCCCGGCACGACATCCATCTTGATCCGGAAGGCAGGGATGTAGAGGCTGTGGATGACATCTTGGGAACCCATGACGAGCCTGATCGGCCGATCCACGGGAACGTGAAGATCGGAGTCGATATAGCCGTTCGGATAGGTGAAACTCCAGTTCCACTTCTGACCCTCAACGAGAATCTCGTAGGCGTTGGACGGCGGCGTCGACATGTCCAGGAAGCCCTTGAAGCCGAAGATGAAAATCACGACCACGATGATTACCGGAATCACTGTCCAGGTCAGCTCCAAAGTCAGGTTGTGGCTCGGGGACTCCTCCGCCTCCTGACCCTCCCGGTAACGATACTTGATCACGAAGACCACCATCACCACCACGATCAGCAGAAAGAAAATGACCGAGATGGCGAGGATGAAGTTGAACAACCAATCCACGCCTTGGGCCACCGTCGACACCTGGGGCGGCATCCAGAACGACGACCCGTCGTCGTCGGGCAGCGCCGCGGTGATGACGGTCAGCAGATGTTGTAGTCCGGTGGATATCATGTGGTGCGAGTCCCCCTGTCGCTGTTCTTTCGCCGGCGCGCTTCGCGCAGCCAGTACCCCCCGAGGCTCAGTCCGAGGACCAACACCGTCACGCCTCCGCCGAGCCGCATGATGTTCATCGCCACGGGTGCGTAGCGGCGGCTCGAGGGATCATAGTGAAAACAGTAGAGAATGAGTTGATCAATCGTGGTGCCGATTTCTCCGGCGGATGCTTCGAGCAGCGCAAGACGAAGACGTTTCTCCGGGTACTCGATGCCATAGAGGTAGCGTGCCACACGCCCATCCGGGGTCGCGAGGAAGATGGCCGCCGCGTGAGCGTACTCTCCGGTCTCCCGGTCATAGGTGTAGCCGAAACCGAGGGTCGAGGCGAGCTGCCGGATCTCGGGCTCCCTGCCGGTCAGAAAATGCCAACCCTTGGCCGCGGACGGCCGCTCGTAGCGCTTCATGTAGTTCTGCTTCTTCTCATTGGCGAGGGCCGGCGTCTCGAGCGGGTTGATGCTCACCGTCACCAACTCGAATTCCTGACCCGGTGTCCAGTCGAGGTCCTTCAATCCGTCCAGCAGACCGTTGAGCTGGAGACCGCAGAGCATGGGGCACTTGTAGTAGTTGAGGGTCAGGATGACGGGTTTGGTCCCGTCAAAATAGTCTCCGAGCGTCACCACCGCTCCATATTCGTCGCGAAACTCGAGATCCATCGGGACTTCCGCTTCGAGGTGTTCTTCGATCCCGACTTCCTCGAGTTGGGGGGGCAATTGCTCGGCCAACTGCGCCATCACGGGCGCGGCCGCCACCAACACCCAGACGACGACCGGAAACAGAGCGAAAATCCGTCTCATTCTCATTGATCTAATAGGCATTCCCACACCCCACTTGGCACCCAGAACACGGAATGAATCCGCTCAATTCCGTCATGTTCCAGGCTCGCCGAAAATGTATCGGTTCTGCGAGTTGAACAGGCTCTTCCATCCAGTTGAGATCGCGTCCGGAACGCGTGGCTTACGTTACCACAATCCGGGGTTGGACCACGTGCTATCCTCAGGTGTCATCATGATTCACCGTCTCGATTGGCTCCGCCGAAGTGCACTGGTCGCAGCCATTCTGCCGACGCTCATCTGCCCCGTCATCTCAGCTGAAGAACCATCCATCGCGGTGCGGATTCCCGAGCGGTTCACGGCACGGGCCGAGTCGAGTTCCGCTTCTCCCGACCTGCGGATGGACTACGGCAGTTTTCAGTGGTGGCTGCTCGACTCCGACGGCGTTGCGGATCTCCACAACGACGACATCGCTTTCCAGATCGTTGAGCACCCCTATGTCCTCACCCTCGGCGAAGAACACTTCGACCCGTTGGTCGGACTCCCGAACCTCGCCCCGAACTGGACAGGCGCCGGAAATCCCGGGCCCGATCTCCATCTCATCCAGGCCGTAGCGCCGATTCGCCCGGCATGGCTCGACGAGCTGCGATCCCTCGGACTGATTCCGCTGCAGTACATCCACCCCTTCACCTATGTGGTCTGGGGAGCGCAGGCCGAAATCGAGACATCCGAAGGGCTGCCCTGGGTCAGATGGCAGGGCGAGTTCGCTCCCGCCTACCGCGTCCTGCCTCGCTGGCGCCGGTTGGATTCATCGGCCGTCGAGTCGGAGATCCTCGTTCCCAATGCCGCGAACCCGACCCGCGTCACGGCAGAACTCGAGGCCATAGGCGCAACCTCGATCGGTTCGGCTCGACTCAACGCGACCTGGACCATCGTCACGATCGTTCTTGCCTCCGACTCCATGGCGGCGGCAGCAGCCATCCCCGGGGTCTACAGCATCCAACCCTCCCCCACCGACGGCGGCGCCCGGGGCGAGATGAGCAACCAGGTCTGCGCCGGCAACATCGATGGCGGCAATCTCGCCTTCCCTGGATACTCGAGTTGGCTCGACACCCTGGACCTCGACGGTTCGAGTGTCATCATGGCCAATGTCGACCAGGGTGCGGACGAGAACCACCCCGATCTCCTGGGACGCTTCGTCCAATGCACCGGAACGACCTGCGGTGGTGCGGTGTCTTCCAGCCACGGCACCCACACCGCGGCGATCCAGGCTGCCACCGGAGCCTCCGGGGTCAGCTCATCGGGTTTTCTCCGCGCCCTCGGAATGGCGCCCGGGGCCCGTTTGGTGGAGCAGCTCTACTCCCCTTTCTACAGCCAACCCGACGGAATGCTGCTTCTCATGCGCGAGTCGTTCGACAACGGCGCCACCATGTCGAGCAACAGCTGGGGACCGTCCGGCACCCCCCACGGCTATGACAACGACACCATGCAGACCGACATCGGGGTCCGCGACGTTGATCCGGGATCCGCCGGCAACCAGGCCCTGACCTACGTCCTGTCCATCATGAACGGCTATGGCGGCACCAGTTCCCAGGGCACACCCGACGAGGCGAAAAACCTCATCGCGGTCGGTTCGACCAAGATGCAGACAACGAGTGGCGCGCAGATCCTCGA
>CBESWV010000234.1:0-6205 GCA_965533305.1 uncultured bacterium
GGTGGTCGTGCTGCAACCCCGCCGCGTTGCCGCTCGAGCGGCTGCGAGACGCATTGCCTGGGAGAACGAATGGCGGCTCGGTGATGAGGTCGGCTATCACGTCCGATTCGATCGAAAATACTCACCGGCGACACGCATCCTGGTTGTCACACACGGCATCTTCATCTCGATGCTTCAGCGGGACCCGTTCATGGAGGGTATCGGCGCCGTCGTCTTCGACGAGTTTCACGAGCGCAATCTCGATCTCGACCTCGCATTCGCCATGTCGCGAAGGGTGCAGGATCAGGTGCGGCCGGATCTCCGGGTGGTCGTCATGTCGGCGACGTTGGATGGAGGTCCGGTGGCGGCGTACCTCGGCGACTGTCCACGCGTCATCTGCGATGTGCGGCAAGACCCGGTGGAAGTGACGTATGCATCGAGGCGAATCGAGGGAGATCCGGCCCGTGCGGCAGCGATCGCCGTGGAGCGGGCAGTCGACCTGAACAGCCGTGACATCCTTGTCTTCCTTCCGGGGATTGCGTGGATCAACCGCTGTGGACGTGAGCTCGAAAGACTGGCCACCGAACGCGCCTGTCTTCTCATGCCGCTGCATGGCGGCCTGCCGGCCGCGGAGCAGGACCGGGTCCTCAGGCCCGCTGATCAGCGAAAGATCATCCTCGCAACCAACATCGCCGAGACATCGGTGACCATCGACGGCGTGGGAATCGTCGTCGACAGCGGGTTGGCCAGGGTCATGCAATTCGACCGCGGGTGCGGTCTGAATCGGCTCGAAACCCGCCGCATTTCTCGGGCCTCAGCGAGGCAGCGGGCGGGAAGGGCGGGACGCCAGGGCCCCGGACGGTGTCTTCGTCTGTGGACCGAGGCCGAAAACTCGGGTCTTCGAGATGCCGAGAGCCCCGAAATCCGTCGACTCGAGCTTTCCGGGGCGGTACTGCAGCTCCTGAGCTGGGGCGAGGCTGATCCCGCGGCGTTTCCGTGGTTTGAAAGACCGCCACAAAGAGCGATCGATGAGGCCGTCGATCTTCTCCGTTCTCTAGGTGCTGTCGAGGATGCCGGACTCACCTCCCGCGGCGGGCTGATGGCCGAGCTTCCCGTGGCGCCTCGGTTCGCGAGAATGCTCCTCGAGGGATTCGACCTCGGATGTCCCGAGGAGGCTGCGTGGATCGCAGCGGCTCTCAGTGAAGGCCTTCCGTCAAAGACCGGTACGTCGGATCTTGCAGCGGCAAGCCTCGAGAGCTCGTATCGGGATCAAAGAACGCGGACCGACGCTCGCGGTCGGAGGATCGACACAATCCGGAACGATCTTGTCGATGCCGTCACCCGCCGCCTAGGTCGGTCTTCGAAGCCTACAACGGGCCGGCATGAGGCCTTGAGCCGTGCGGTGCTCTCAGCATTCCCGGATCGCCTCGCACGACTGCGGGAACCAGCCGCTGACCGGGCGGTCATGGTCGGTGGAAGCGGGCTTCAATTGACCGATCGAGGACAGCTCGCGGACACCGAATTGTTTGTCGCCGTCGAGGTCACAGCCGGTGATCGCGGTCGTCACGGCGAAGCCAGAGTCAGCCACTTGGTGCCGATCCAACGTTCGTGGCTTGCCCAGGGGCAGCTGGAGACGACGACCGAGCACGAGTTCGACCGCTCCTGCGGCCGGGTGATGGCGGTTCGCAGATGCACGTGGAGGGATCTGGTGCTGGACGAAATCGCAGGCCCTCCCAGCGATCACGAGCAAGCGGCAGCGGCGCTCGCGCGGGCAGCGGCCGACGACCTTCAAACAAACCTCGATCTTGACCGCAAGGATGTGCACCGTTGGTTGGCGCGCCTCAGGAGCTTGGCGAAATGGCGTCCCGAGCTCGGCCTGCCCGTCTTCGATCGCGAAGAGATCGTGGCAATGCTTCCGGTGCTCTGCCACGGCAAGACCTCACTTTCGGAGCTCCGAAAGCTACCCATCGCCGGTATCTTCTCCGGATACCTGAGCGCCGAGCAAACGGCCGCGCTGAATCGCGAGGCGCCGGAACGTCTTCGGGTCCCGAGCGGCAGCCGGGTTCGGCTCGAGTACGAACCCGGGGAGCCGCCGGTGCTCGCGGTCAGGATTCAGGAACTCTTCGGCATGACGAGGAGCCCCACCGTCGCCGGCGGCAGGGTTCGGGTGAAGGTGCACCTCCTTGCCCCGAACGGCAGGCCTCAGCAGATCACCGACGATCTCGAGAGCTTCTGGGCTTCGACCTACCATCAGGTCCGAGCCGAACTGCGGGGCCGCTATCCGAAGCATCACTGGCCCGATGACCCCCTCACGGCCGAACCCACGACACGCACCCGGACGCATCACAAGAAAAGATAGCCTCCCCGTCGAATCGGTATGATGGCCCGGCGCCGAGGTCCGCAGACCGACCTCAAGGAGCACCACCATGACGGTTTTTCACCAGCGACGAAACGCACTGCTTTCAACTGTTGACTGCGACGGATATCTGGTTGTCGATCTGGCCCGACTGATGCCAAAGGAGATCGACCACAGCAGCCTGTTCTACCTCACCGGATACCAGGGCGAAGGAGTGCTCTTCATCACCCCGGCGGATTCCGTGCTCCTCGCAGACGAGCGCTACTTCGAGGCGGCGAAAGAAGACGTCGGTCACGATCTGATCGTCCGCCCCGCCGCCGGCGACTATCTGGCGAACATCAGAGATGAAGTCGAGCGGCTCGACCTCCCCGAACTCTCGTTCACCTCCAACCGCATCACCTACTCCCTCTACGACCGGCTGCAGCAACTCCTCGACATCGATCTGGTACCCCGTGAGGACCCCATCGCCAAACTGAGGATGGTCAAGGACGCGGAGGAAATCAGATGCATCGACGCAGCCGTTGACGTCTCCGAATCCTGCCTGCGTCAGCTCGTCGAAGAAATCGAAATCGGCATGACCGAGAAAGCGATCGCGTCACGCCTGGCCACTCTGATGCTGGAATCCGGAGTTGAACCCGCATTCGAAACGATCGTCGCGGCCGGTGAGAACTGCTTCAATCAGCACCACCAACCGTCGGATCGCCACATCAAGGCGGAGGACTTCCTCCTGATCGACTTCGGTGCAACCACCGGCGAGTACCTGGCCGACATCACGAGGACATTCGCCGTGGGAGCGATTACACCCGAGATGCAGGCCATCCATGACGCGGCCCGTGGGGCCACCGAGATCGGCACCGAAAGCCTGCGACCGGGCACCCCCATCAAGGATGTCTGGCAGGCGATCAAGGAGTACTTCGACACCACCGAGTTCGCCCCATACAGCGCCATATCCGGCCACTGCATCGGCCTCGATGTGCACGAACGGCCCTTCATCCTGCCCGACGACGCCTTCGAGCTGATACCAGGGATGGTGACCACCATGGAGCCGGGCATCTACATCCAGGGCATCGGCGGTGTCCGCATCGAAGACGACGTGCTGATCACGGTTGACGGACCGCGGGCGCTGAGCAGCTTTCCCAGGGAGCTGATGGTCGTCGGCTGATCCGGACTGTCCCGGTTTGCCACCGAACCTCTGGACAGGAAAGCTCCTCCACCTGCCACCTGCGACTCGCGACTTACGACCCAGCCTCTTGCAAAATTCGAGAATTGGACACTGAGGTCTTCCGACCCTCCTCACCATCAGGCCGGCGAGACACCGGCCCTACAATGGATCTCAGCCCTTTGTAGTGCTGGCGTCTCGCCGGCACTCAGACCACGAACCATCGGGAAACAGGGTTTTTGCAAGAGGCTCGACCGAGAGCGATAGCGGGCGTAGATCGGGCACGGGCACGGGCACGGGCACGGGCACGGGCACGGGCACGGGAGGAAGGAGTATCATCATCTCGCCGCCCCACGCGGCATCCTAAATGGGGGGATTGATGAGAAAACTTGCGCTGGCGTTCTGTCTACTGATCGCTGTGTCTGTTTGCGCCGAGACCATTCCGAGCCCGGAGGAGCACTTCGGCCACATCGTCGGGGCCGATCGCACCCTGATCCCCTACCCCGATGTGCTTGCCTATCTGGAACTGGTGGCGGCGTCGTCGGACCGGGTCTCCATCGAGGAGGCCGGCACCTCGACCCTCGGCAACAGAATGCCCGTGGTGGTTCTGACTTCCTCCGCAAATCAGGCACGACTCGATGAGATCCGCGAACAGTCGCGGCAGATCGCCAAACCCGATGGACTCACCCCCGAGGCCTCGCGGCAACTCATCGAAAACGGCGTGGCGGTGGCGCTCGTCACCTGCACGATCCACTCCACCGAGGTGGGCTCGACCCAGATGACCACCGAGTTCGTCTATGAGTTCGCCACCACCGAGGACCCCGAGCGGCTGGCGTGGATGGACGATGCGGTGCTGCTGCTCATGCCCTCCATCAACCCCGATGGTCAGATCATGATTGCCGACTGGTATGAGAAGTGGCTCGGCACCGAGTACGAGGGCGGCCGGATGCCCTGGCTCTACCACCACTATGTCGGCCACGACAACAACCGCGACTTTTACGCCCTGACCCAGAAAGAGTCCCAGGTCGTCAACGAGGTGCTCTACCACCGCTGGTACCCGCAGGTCTTCCTCGACGAGCACCAGATGGGCTCCAACGGTCCAAGGATGTTTGTCCCGCCCCAGACCGATCCCCTCGACCTCGAGGTCCACTCGCTCGTCTTCCGCATGGCCGACGGCATCGGTACCAACATGTCGCGCCGGCTCGAGGAGAACGACAAGACCGGCGTCGGCCACAACATGATCTTCGACAGCTACTGGCCCGGCGGCACCCGCAACACCGCGTGGTGGAAAAACGTCACCGGGCTGCTCTCCGAGGTTGCCAGCGCCCGCATCGCGACGCCGATTTATATCGATCCGGGTGAACTCCGCGGCGGTGGCAAGGGCTTCCCCGAATACGGCCGCCGATCGAACTTCCCTTCACCGTGGGAGGGTGGATGGTGGAGGCTTCGCGACATCGTCGAGTACGAACTCGTGGCGACCTGGGCCTATCTCGAGGCCATCGCCGAGGATCGCGAACACATCTTGACCAATGTCGACCGGATGGCCCGTCAGGCCATCGACGAGGGAAGCAACGAAGCACCCTACGCCTTCATCATTCCGCCCGACCAGCACGACGAGGTCGCGGCCCGCAGGATGGTCGCGCTGCTGCTCCGTCACGGCGTCGAGATCACCCGGGCGACCGACGCCTTCAAGGTCGGCTATGCCACCTACCCGGCCGGCACCATCGTGATCCCGGCGGCACAGGCCTATCGGCCCTTCCTTCTCGTCATGCTGCGCCCGCAGCGCTACCCCGAGGTTCGTCCGTCGGTCAACGGCCCCATTATCGAACCCTATGATGTCGCCTCGTGGTCGCTGCCGCTCACCATGGGTGTCGATGTGGTCGAGTCGCCCCAACCTCTGGCCGGCGCCTTTGAGCCCATTGCCGAAGCCGATTGGCCGCGATCCGCGGTCACCATCGATGAACCCGCGGGCACGTTGATCCCCGCCGGCGCCGACGCCCTCTACACCGCTGTCAACCGGCTCTTGGCCGACGGTCACACCCTCGCCCGCGTCGCCGAAACCGGCGATGTCTGGATTGATCGCACCGAGGTCGGCCGAGCCACCCTCGCCGCTCTCGCCGACGAACTCGAACTCCCCACCATCGAGATCGCCGAAGCTCCCGAAGCGACCCGCACCATGAGCGCTCAGCGAATCGGGCTCTTCAAACCCTGGGTCGCGAGCATGGATGAGGGCTGGACCCGCTGGGTCCTCGAACAGTACGACTTCCCCATGGTCAACCTCGCCAACGAGCAGATCCGATCCGGCGAGTTCACCGACACCGTCGATGTCCTCCTCTTCCCGGATGTCGAGGCGGGGATCATCTCCAAGGGCGTACCCGGGGACAGCTACTGGGGCCGCTTTGTTCCCCTGCCGCCCGAGTACTCCGGCGGCATCGACGAGTGGACCCCCACCGATGAGGCCGGCGACGCCAAATCATCGAAGAAGGGAACCAACGCAAAGCCGACCAAGGGCGGCCAGCGGATCAAGAAGTGGGTCGAGGGCGGAGGCACCGTCGTGGCGCTGGACACCTCGGCGGCTTACTTCATCGATCTCTTCGAACTTCCGGTCAAGGATGTCGTGGCCGACGCCAAGCACTCGGACCTCGTCTGCCCCGGCTCAACCCTGAGGGTGGAGGTCGACACCACCCACCCCCTGGGTTGGGGTCTGCGTG
>CBESWV010000235.1:0-6198 GCA_965533305.1 uncultured bacterium
GCCCAGAGCGCAAGGAGTTGGTGCAGATCGCCGGTGAGAATCGCTCAATTTAGGTCCTTGTCTGTTCGGAGGACGCGCACCGCTAACTGCCGGTTGTTGGACGCCGTCGCCTCGCAAAGAGCGCAAATTCCATACCAGGCGAAATCAGCAGGAATTCACGTTCCCAGGTGGAGAAGTGCCCGTTTTCGGAATCTACTGTCCGGTTCCGAACACCGTTGACGGAGCCTACAGAGCTTGACATCAACGCGTTCGAAGATGCGACCTTCGATGAAGCCGGTCTGATCCCGGAGATCGTGTCGCGCATCTCCATGGTGATCATCACCTGACCCGGACGAGAGGTGATCGGATTCTCGAGTCTCGAGAATCTGCTTCTTTTGCGGGCTATGAGATCAGGAGAACAATGCCCGAGAAAGCGACGATGGTCCCGACGAGAGCCTGCGCGGAGACGTGTTCCTTGTGGATGAACACCGCGAAAGGGATCAGGGTGACCGGGGTCAGGGCCATGATGGTCGAGGCCACACCTGCCGATGTGTAATGGAGGGCTGCCAGCGACAGGACGACGCCGAGGTAGGGACCGAGAAACGCGCCAACGGTTGTATAGGCAAGCGCCCTCTGGTCGTGCCGGGAGCTCCACATCTTCGACCACCAGCCCAGGATGAAGAAGATCACGATCACGCCCAGAGTCCCGGCGATCACTCGGATATAGGTTGCGGCGACAGGGTCGAGCATCTCTCCACCGCTGAGCATCCCCACCTTGCTGAGAATGTATCCGACCGCCTGGCCGAGCATCCCGAGAAAGGCCATAAGAACACCGTGCAGCGTGATTTCCTTGGCAATCCGATTCTTCGGAGCTGCCGCGCCGGCGGGGCCGGTCCCATTTCGTTCGAGGATCACCATGGCCACCCCGCCGACGGTTACCAGGATGCCCATCCATTGCGTCGGCTTGTAGGCTTCTCCCAGCAAACCCCAACCGATCAGAGCGGTGACCGGAGCAGAGAGAGACATGACCAGCATCGAAATGCGCGGTCCAATCTCCACGAATGCCTTGAAAAGGAACATGTCCCCGAGGGTGAAACCGACGATCCCGGAGACCGCCAACCAGCCCCAGTTGCGGAGTGGAAAATCCAAGGGGATCAGCTGACCCTTGGTGATGAGCAGCGTCAGGCAGAGAAATACGGCCGCCAAGACAAGTCGCACCAAGTTGATGGTGATCGAGCCGACTCTCTTGCCGGCAGCCTCGAAGAACTGCGAACCGACCGTCCAGCACAGTACGGTGAGGAAGGCGATGATCTCGCCTGTGAAGTGCGTCAATGCCTCGGATCTCGTTTCTCGTTCCTCGTTGCTCGATCCTCGTTCCGTTTGACGAGGTGGGAACAACGAGCAACGAGATACTACTCCTTCAGCGCCTCGACGGGATTCACCCGGGTCGCTCGGAGCACCGGGACGGTGATCGCGGCGGATGCCACGATGATCATGGCTCCGATTGCTGCGGCCACATAGATCGGATTCAGCGGGCTGACCCCGAAGACCATGCTCCGCGTCAGCGTGGATGCGGCGAGGCTCCCGAGAAGACCGAGAATCAGCCCCGGTCCGAAGAGACGCGCCGACCGGGTGAGAAAGTGGCGAATCACGAGAATTTGATCGGCGCCGAGGGCCATTCGTAGGCCGATCTCATGGGTGCGCTGCGAGACCGAGTACGACATCACACCGTACGTGCCGGCAATGATCAGGACCAGCGCCGTTGCGGCGAACAGAGTGATGAGCAGCATTGAAAAGCGGCGACGTCCGGTGCTTTGACGGAGGATGTCCGCCATGGTTGACGGTTCGGTGACCGCGATCGCGGGGTCGATCTCGCGTACCGTTCCACGAATCACCGCCGCCAACGAGCTCAGGTCATTCTCCGCCCGGACGACCAGGTACGCCACGCGTGGTCCCCAGATTTCGGAGGTATGGGGAAAGTACATCTCAGGCAGCGGCGGCCTTTCGGCGCCCCACTGCATGACATCCTCGACGACTCCGACCACCCGCGCCCGATAACCCTCGATGGCGCTGTTCGGTCGAACCATCTGACCCAGAGCGTTCTCATCGGGCCACATCTGCTCGGCCATGGTCCGGTTGATGACCAGCGGCAACTCGACCGGAGAGATTTCGAGACCGGCCGCGACACTGGATGCCTCGAGATCGAACTGATTGAGGGTTCTGCCGGCCAACAATCGGATCCCCATCGCCTCGTGGTATCCGTCATCGACAAACGAATGTTCGACCGTGCTCCTCGTGCTCTGCGCGGAGGGATCAAAGACCTCGTCCTTGATCAGGACATCACCGTTCGAGCCACCTCTCAGAGGCAGTTTGTTTGTCACCCCGGCTTGAGCAACCCCGGGTACGTTTCGAACACGTGTCAACAGGTCTGAGACGAATGAGCGGCGCTGGTGAGGCTCGCCGTAGGTCGGTCCGGTAAGCGAAATTCCGGCCACCATTACCTTGTCGGTGTCGAAGTTCATCTCCTGGGAAACGACGTTGGAGTAGCTGATCATCAATACCACCGCAGCGTTCACCAGCATGAGACCGATCGCGATCTGGATGGCGACGAGCGCGCTCAGAAAACGGTTGAGCGCACGGCTGCCGCCACGCGCCATCAGACCCTCCCTCAGCACCGTTGCGATCTCGGTTCGCCCGGCGAAAACGGCCGGCGCCAGACCTGATAGAAGACCGGCGGCGATGGTCGTCATGGCTGCAAAGGCCAGTACCTGGCCGTCGACTCCGATTCCTGCGACCCGCGGCACATTGTCGGGCAGGATCGCCACCAGAGCGTCGACGCCCCAGATGGCGAGAGCCAGACCGGCAACACCGCCGAACAGTGATTGGATCAGACTCTCGGTCAGCAGTTGACGCACGAGACGATGACGGTCGGCCCCGACAGAGCTGCGAATCGCGATTTCGGGGGTCCGCTGCGCCCCCTGGGCCAACAGCATGCTTGCGATGTTGGCGCAGGCGATGAGCAGCACCAGCCCAACCACGATCAGAAGGAAATTCATCGCGTTTCGGACCCCGCCGAGGGTTCGCTTCATCATCGGCTCGACCCACATGCCGGTATGTGCATTGGTGTCCGGGTAGGTCGCAGCCAGCTGGGCCGCAATGGTCTTGAGCTCGGCATCGGCCGCTGCGGTCGTGACCCCGTCGGCCAGCCGTCCCACCCCGCCGAAATTGTGCCATTCTCGAAGTAGGTTGTCGCGTGGCAGGGCGAGCGGGGCCCAGAGCTGGGTGGTGTCTCGACCCCCCCACGGGGTTGGAAACTCGAATTTCGCCGGCATGATGCCGACGATCTCGTGTGGTACACCGTCGATGGGGATCTTCCTTCCGATCACATTGCCCTCGCCGCCGAATTGAGCCCGCCACAGCCCGTGACTGAGAATGACGACGTGGTTGCTGCCTTCGGCTTCATCCTCCTCCATGAAGAGACGCCCATGAAGGGGCCCAACGCCGAGCACCCGAAACAAGCTCGCTGTGCATTCCGCGCCGGGCAGCCGGATCGGGGCGCCGTCACCCGTGAGGTTGAACCAGCGGTCGGTCAACGCGCCGAACTCCTGCAGCGTCCGGCTCTGCGCTCGCACATCAAGATAGTCGGGACCGGAGAACGGCTGGTATGAGGGAGTCTCGCCCGACATTTCCCATACCGCCACGAGGCGCTCGGGTTCGGAGTACGGGAGATCGCGAAGAACCACCCCCTTGAGCACCGAAAAGATCGCCGTGCTGCCCCCGATGCCGATGGCCAGCGTCAGCGCCACCAGGCCGGAGAACCCGGGTCTGCGCGCCATCTGTCGCAAGGCAAAACGGACATCCTGGCGAGTCGTGTCGAAGAAGTGCTTGAGATTGTTCACGAGGGGTTGGTTCGCCACCTTCTTACCTCCGAGTCCAAAACGGGCCTCGATACTCACGGGCGTGCCGAGACTGACCATGAGATGCGCGTTCGAGGCAAAAGGTTGAATCGGTTCCCATGACATTTCGGGCGAGGCATTTTGCTGCTACCATATCGCCGCTCGAGTCGATGGATGGAGGAACCATGATTTTGAGAAAGATGTTCATTTTTGTTGGGTTCGTTTTGCTTCTCGGCTGTGGTGGTCAGGGATCCGACCAGCCGGCAACCGAAGCCAATCCGTTTTTTGTCGCGTACGATACGCCGTTCAACGTTCAGCCCTTCGATCGCATCGATGAGGACCATTTCGTGCCCGCCTTCGAAGAGGCCATGGCGCGGCAGAACACCGAGATCGCGGCCATCGTCGACAACCCCGATGCGGCGACGTTTGACAACACCATTGTGGCGCTCGACCAGACCGGTGAGCTGCTCAATGAGGTGTCGCGGGTCTTCTTCGCCCTGAGCGGGTCCAACACCAACGACGAACTCCAGGGGATCCAGAAAGAGATTGCTCCGAGGCTGGCGGCCCACAAAGACGAGATCCAGCTCAACCCCGGGCTGTTTGCTCGGGTGAAGACCGTGTACGACGATCGCGAGACCGCCGAACTGGATCGGGAACAGCTCTTCCTCGTTGAGAATCTCTATGATCGCTATGTGCGCAACGGCGCGTTGTTGGATGACGAGGACCAGACCCGGCTCAAGGAGATCAACCAGCGTTTGTCCCAGTTGCGGGTCGAGTTCAGCGCCAATCTTCTTGCAGAGACAAATGGCTTCAAACTCGTCATCGAAGATGAAGCCGATCTCGCCGGTCTCCCGGACGGGGTGATCGAGACTGCCGCTGGAACTGCTCGCCGAGAAGAGCTCGAGAACGCCTGGGTTTTCACAACTCACAAGCCCAGCATGCTGCCGTTTCTTACCTATGCCGAAAACCGCGATCTGAGAGAGCAGCTCTACACTGCATATACGGTGCGCGGTAATCAGAACAATGAAAACGACAACAAGGCCATCGTGGCCGAGATCGTCAATCTTCGGGTCGAGAAGGCGAATCTGCTGGGATACGAGACCTTTGCCCACTACACTCTGGAACCCAGGATGGCGGGCACCCCCGAGAACGTCTACAAGCTCCTCGACCAGTTGTGGGACGCCTCTTTGCCGGTGGCCAAACGAGAGGTGACCGCGATGCAGGCCATCATCGACAGCGAGGGCGGCGGCTTCGAGCTCGCACCCTGGGACTGGTGGTTCTACGCCGAAAAGGTGCGCAAGGCCGAATACGATCTCGATGACAACGAGCTGCGACCCTATTTTGAACTTAACAACGTCCGCGATGGTGTCTTCTATGTCGCCAACCAGCTCTACGGCCTGACCTTCGTCGAACTCGAGGATATGCCGAAACCGCACCCCGACGCGCAGGTCTTCGAGGTATTCGAGGCCGATGGTTCGCACGCCGCGGTGATCTACATGGACTATCACCCGCGCGAGAGCAAACGCGGCGGAGCCTGGTGCGGTCGCTTCCGGAGTCAGAACCGGGCCGACGGTGTCGAGGTCGATCCAGTCATCAACCTGGTCTGCAATTTCACGACCGCCACCGAGGACACGCCCGCGCTGCTGAGTCTCGACGAGGTTGAAACCCTCTTCCACGAGTTCGGTCACGCCCTCGACGGGATGCTGGCGAATGTGACCTACCGGACCGGTGTCCGGTCACCCGATTTCGGTGAGCTTCCGAGCCAGATCATGGAGCACTGGGCCATGGCCCCCGAGGTTCTCAAGGTCTATGCGCGGCACTACCAGACCGGCGAGCCCATGCCCGACGAGCTCATCGCCAAGATCGAAAAGAGCAGCACCTTCAACCAGGGCTTCATCCAGGTGGAGTATTTGGCGGCGAGCCTGCTCGACATGGAATATCACACGCTGACCGAACCCACCGAGATCGACATCAATGCCTTCGAGGATGCCTACTTCGCCGAGATCGGGCTGATCCCGGAGATCGTCTCTCGCTATCGCACAACCTACTTCTCGCACATCACCGGCGGCTATGCGGCCGGCTATTACGGATACACCTGGTCCGGCGTGCTCGACCACGACGCCTTTGCGGCCTTCGAGGAAACCAGCCTCTTCGATCAGGACACGGCAAACCGTTTCCGGACCGAGATCCTCGAGGTCTCAGGCTCGAAGGACTACATGGACATGTGGGTCGCGTTCCGCGGGCGCGAGCCCGAGATCGATCCGTTGTTGCGGAATCTCGGGCTGCAGTAGGCCCTTTGCACCGATCACTCAAAACGGGCGCC
>CBESWV010000236.1:0-6144 GCA_965533305.1 uncultured bacterium
TCCGCGAGCTGATCCTCGATGCTCTGCCACTCCTCCATGAGCTTCTCGATCTCCTTCTGGAGATCATCGCGTTCCTGCTGAATGGCGCGGACCTTGGCGGCGTCGTTATCCTCGAAGAAGCCCTCCCGGCAAAAGGCGGTGTCGATGGCCTCGACCCGGGCCTCGGCCTTCTCGACGGCGGCCGTGATGACCTCGAGTCGCAGGGCGAGATCCTTGCGCTTTTTGGCCCTGCGCTTTTCGTCGGCGTCGGCGGTGGTCCCCCCTCGCCCTCCGGTGGACTTTTTCTTCCCCCGCTTGGCGCGGAGCGTTGCGGCGTCGACATCGAGGTGGTCGTCGCCACAGTTCGCGAGGTACTCGTCGTAGGTTCCGGCGAAGTCGTTGAGTCGATCGGGGGTGATCTCGAGGATGCGGGTCGCGAGCTGGGACACGAACCAGCGATCGTGAGCGACGAAGATCAGGGTACCGTCGAAGGTTTTCAGCGCCTTGACAAGGGCCTCGATGGCTTCGAGATCGAGGTGGTTTGTCGGTTCGTCGAGGACCAGGACGTTGGGACGGTCGACGGCGAGCCGGGCGAAGATCAACCGCGCCGCCTCGCCGCCGGAGAGGCTCGAGACCCGCTTCTCGACCTCATCGCCCGAGAAGAGCACCTTGGCGAGCTGGGCGCGAACCCAGCCGATGGTCTGGCCGGCGCACGCGGCGCCGAGCCAACCCTCGACGGTGCCTTCGGACTCGGCGAGAAGCTCCCGGTGATCCTGGGCAAAGTACCCGGGGAAGACCTGGTGCCCCCATTCGAGGGCGCCGGCATCGGACTCGAGGTGACCCATGATGATCTTGAGCAGAGTGGACTTGCCGATCCCGTTGGGTCCGATCACCGCCAGCCTGTCGCCACGGCGGAGGTTGAGGGATACATTGTTCAGGACCTTTTTGTCGCCGAAGGCCTTGGAGATTCCCTCGAGCTCGATGACCTGCTTGCCGCTCGGGCGTTGTGGCGAGACGTTGAAGATCGGGTAGCGTCTCGACGATTTTGGAAGCGGCTCGATGACCAGTTTTTCGATCTGCTTGATTTTGCTCTGAGCCTGCCGGGCCTTGGTGTTCTTGGCCCGAAAACGATCGACAAACGATTGGTGGTTGGCGATCTCCTTTTGCCGTTTGCCGATCTCGGCTTCGCGACGTTTTCGATCGCTGATTTTGGCCGCGGTGAAGGCCGCGAAGTTTCCGGTGTAGAGGGTGACGGTCTCGTAGTCGACATCGAGGATGTGGTTGCAGACGTTGTTGAGAAAACGATGGTCGTGGGAAATCACCACTGCACAGCCGGGGAAGTCGAGGAAGAACTTCTCGAGCCACCGGATCGACAGGATATCGAGATGATTGGTGGGCTCGTCGAGGAAGAGGCAGTCGGGATCGGAGGCAAGGACGCGGGCGAGTAGAACCCGGAGCTTGAATCCACCCGATAGGGTCGAAAGGGGCTGCCGGTGTTGCTCGGTTGGGATTCCGAGACCCTCGAGTATCTCGCCCGAACGGGCCTCGAACGAATAGCCGTCGAGGCTGACCACGATGTCTTCGAGTTCGGCATAGCGGTCGGCATTGAATTCGGTTTCGGCGCTCTCGAGGATGGCCTCCTTTTCGGTCATGGCCTGCCACAGAGTCTCATGACCCATCATCACGACATCGATGATGGGGAGTGCTTCGAACTTGAAATGATCCTGCTCGAGGACGCCGAGGCGGAGCCTCCGAGGCCGCGAGACCGCACCGATGCTGGGCTCCTCGTTCCCGGCGAGCATGCGGAGCAGGGTCGTCTTGCCGGAGCCGTTGGCGCCGACGAGTCCATAGCGTCCGCCGGGGTTGAGTTGAAAGCTCGCACCCTGAAAAAGGGTCTGGGCGCCGAAATCCTTACCGAGGTCAGATGCCGTAATCATCGCCGGGGGAGGATACACGATCAGGGTGAGTCGTGAGTCGTAAGTCGTGAGTCGTAAGTCGTGGGTCGATTGCAGGGAGTCGCAGGTGGTTTTTCTGGGAGGTGAAAAGCGGTATGATCGAAGGCCAACTCGAGTGAAGGAGGGGCGAGATGCAACGTTTGACGATGCTGCTCGTGGGACTGGTGCTGGTGGCGGCGGGAACGGCCGTCGCACAAGACGGTGATGCAATCCTCGGTCTGTGGGCCACCGACCCGGAGGGCGGCGGCGGTGAGGCCCACGTCGAGGTCTACAAAGAGAACGGTAGGTACTTCGGCAAGATCATCTGGCTCGCCGAGCCGACCTACCCCCCCGATGATCCGAAAGGGACGCCGGGGGAGGAGAAGACCGACCTCAACAACCCGGATCCCGATCTCCAGGGAGAGCCCGTCGTCGGGCTGCTCATCACCAAGGACTTTGTTTACAAGGGCAAGGGACAGTGGCACAAGGGTACGATCTACGACCCCGACAACGGCAAGACCTACAAGTGCAAGGTCAAGTTCAGCGACAACGAGAATGTGCTCAAGGTGCGTGGCTTCATCGGGGTGTCCCTGCTCGGTCGGAACACCTATTGGACCCGTGTGGAGGACAAGGAGTGAAATCCGGGGATCTCGGGAGAGAATCGAAGTCCGCCGGATCAACGGTCTAGGAGCGGGTATGGCATTTGAGGGCAATCTCGAAACCATGCCGGTCGCGGATCTGTTGCAGTGGGCTTCCAATGGTCGGCACACCGGGACGATCCGCGTCGCCAACGCCGATATCACGAAGATGATCTATATCCAGAAGGGCGTCATCGTCTCGTGCACCTCGACCGACCCGCGTGAATTCCTCGGTCACTTCCTGGTCAGTCAGGGCGCCATCGACGAGGACGATCTTCAGGGCGCGATCATCGACCAGGATCGCTATAGCGGAATGCTGGGACAGCTCCTGGTTCAGCGTGGTTCCATCACCGAGGACCGACTCAACGAGATGCTCCGGGTCAAGGCGGAGGAGGCGATCTTCGACCTCTTTACCTGGACCAGCGGCCAGTTCCAATTCATCGATGGCGATCTGCCCGAGTTCGAACTGGTGCCGATCTCCCTCGGTGTTCAGGGCCTTGTGCTCGAGGGAATGCGCCGCCTCGATGAGTGGGAGCGGATTTCCGAGGTGATCCCGTCGATGCTGGCGGTCCCGGTCTCGGTGCGGCCGCTTCTGGAGGGCGCAGAGGGTATGGACGCGGGATGTCGAAGCGTGCTCGAGTCGGTGGATGATGACCGATCCATCGAAGACATCTGTCTCCACACCCATTCGACCGAATTCTATGTCTGCGACATCCTTTTTCGCGAAGTCCAGGAGGGGCGAATCAAGGTCGTTCGTCCTCGTTCGAGCATCCGGCGGGATGAGACCGCCACCGCCACCGCCACCGGGATGTCCGGTGAATCACTGGTGAAGGTCGCTCGTGACCGCTTGGAGTCCGGAGAACTCGAAACGACGATTCGCCACCTCCAGGCGGCCGCAAGCCTCGAGCCCCACGATCGAGTCCTACGTGAGCAGATTTCAGGTGTGGAGTCCGAAGTGCGCGATCGGCTCGCCGAGTGCGGCATCGGGCCGACAGCGGTGCCCGAACTCGCCATTGGGATCGGCGAAATTTCGAAGCTCGATCTGGAACCCACCGAGGGATTCATCCTCTCCCGCATCGACGGAGCGAGTCCTTTGGGGAACATCCTCAAGATCTCACCACTCGCCGAGATCGACGCCCTCCTGGTGATCTGGAAACTCGTCCAGGGCGGTCAGCTTCGCCTGAAGTGATCAGCCCTGCAGACTGCTGAGAACAACCCGCTTGACTTCGTCCTCGACATCGAGGGCAAAGACCTGGTGGTCTTCCGCCATGAGATCGACCGCGAGGTTTCCCACCGGCCGGCTCAACGGGTGGACGGCGGCGGCGATGAGTTGGGCGCGGTAGATCGCGTCAAAGGCGTTCCATTGGTGGATTCCGGGTGTGCGGTCAGCCAACAGATCCGCGAGTTCAAGGAGACGTTCCCGCTGCCAGTGGTAGAACTGGTGGACCTGCATTCCGTCCTCGTGCAGTTCGAATGACATGTGGAGAGGACCCAGAAGGCGTGTCAGCTCGGGTCGCTCGGCCAGGCTGGATGCCACCAGATCGGCGGCCTCCTCGTGGCTCAAGGGGGCATCCGAACTTCGAAGACTGGTTTCGAGGCCGTCGTACCACTCCTTCATCCGGGCGCGGATGACGGTCATGAAGAGCTCTTCGCGGCTCCGATAGGCGAGGGTCGCCTGACCCTGTTTGACGCCCGCCTGTTGGCCGAGGGTGTCAAGAGTGATCTGGGAGTAGGGAAAGCGGATGAATGATTTATCCGCAGCGTCGAGAATTGCCCTGGCCCGTTCTTTTCGTGCCTTCCGCGCAAGACGGGTACGGTTGGGATCGATGAGTTTGCCCATGGGGGGAATGATACTTGATATTGGTGAGGAGGTAAGGAAGTTAGAAGGTCAGCGCTCCCTTCGGTCGCTAGTGAGCGCTCGCTTCGCTCGCTGTTAGAAAGTGAGGGTGCACGCCGCCTTTGGCCGCGGGCTTGAAGGTTAAATCTGAATTATGAATTATGAATTTCGGACACTCACCTTCTAACAGCGACCAGAGGGAGCGCTGACCTCCTCACTCCTAACCCTCTATTCCGCCAGCCGATCCCAGATCTCCGCCATGCCTTTGTGGTGATCGGCAAAGAGGCGCTGCAGCTCCGGATCGAGGTGGCCTTCCGGGTCCATTCGATCGTCGCCTTCGAGGATGATCCTGCGCGTCTGGTCGTGGCTGAATCCGGGTTTGTATGGGCGTGTTGAGCGGAGCGCGTCGTAGATATCCGCCAAGGCGACGATCCGCGCCTCGATGGGAGTCTCGTCGCCCCGCCGCCCGTTGGGATACCCGGACCCGTCCCAGCGCTCGTGGTGATTGAGGGCGATGGCTGCCGCCATCTGGAGCCGGTCGGAGGATTCGAGGATCTGATAGCCAAAATAGGGATGCTGGTTCATCTCGGCCCGTTCGTCGTCGTCGAGCGGCCCTTTCTTTCGCAGGACCATCCCGTCCACGCTCATCTTGCCGACATCGTGGAGTTGAGCCGAGTATCGGATTTCATCGCAGAATTCCTTGGCCAATCCGTAGGTCTTGGCGATGAAGTGGGAATACTCATTGACCCGGAGGACATGAGACGCGGTGTTGGTGTCGTGAACCTCGGCCGCGCGGGCGAGGAGGTTGATCGAGAGTTGGAATGCCTCTTCGGTTTCCTCGTGCAGGGCGGCGATCTTCTCCCTCTGCTCGGCTAGGGTCTTGTTCCGATCGCGAAGCCTGACGTTCTGTGCCTTGATGCGTCCCAGCATCTCGGCTCGTTCGATGGCGCTGCCGACGATGTGGTTGACCGGAACGATGAGGCCCGCCTGCTCTTCACCGAATGCCAATGGTTGATCGACCTCGTCGGATCTCCGGTTGATGAGCTGAACTACGCCAACGACCATGCGGTCGTAATTGAGCAGCGGAAAGGAGAGCATCGAACGGCTGTGGTACCCGTGTCGTTTGTCGAATCGGCGGTCAAAGGTGTAGGGGACGCTGCGGGGAAGATCGTAGAGATCCTCGACAAAGACCGTCTCACCGGTGGTGGCTGTGTATCCGGCGATGGAGGAGGGGGTTATGGGCACGACGAAGGCTGCGGGCTTCACGGCGATGACGTCGTTTTGTGAGTCGGCCGCCTCGAGTTGCCGGCTGCGTCCGCGACCACGAACGATGAAGATCGTGCCGGCCTCCGCCCCCGCGAGTTCGCGGCACTTGAAGAGAACGCGGTGCATCAGCTTTTCGACGGACTCGGGCTTCGACGATTCGATGAACTCGAGAAATTCCCTGAGCGCGTCCATGGTCGGCCAGATCTCCTTCCGGGTGTGACGACTTCAACATGATACAGAATCGCGATAGTGGGTGGATCCCACAGACGTTGCCGAGCACCGCGTCGTTGACGAGATGGTGCCTCGCGGAGGCGAATTGGATAGGTATTGGGTTTTAGGTATTAGGTCATCGCAACCGAACCGGAAGAAAAATGGCAGCCCTTGACCTTGGCACTGGCCGGAAGGAACGAGGAGTCGTACGAATCCTCAAGAGTTTCATCCGGTCCCTGACCTCATCGGCTTTCTGCGATGGAGCTAATACCTAATACCT